>CAYZVS010000005.1:5002-87476 GCA_964482085.1 uncultured Gammaproteobacteria bacterium | reverse complement strand
ATTACCGCTGCTGCTGGCACAGAGTTAGCAACCTCTTATTCTTCAGGTACCGTCATGATTCGTCCCTGACAAAAGCAGTTTACGGACCGAAGCCCTTCTTCCTGCACGCGGCGTCGCTCGGTCAGGCTTTCGCCCATTGCCGAATATTCCAGACTGCAGCCACCCGTAGGTGTCTGGGCAGTGTCTCAGTCCCAGTGAGGGGGGTCGTGCTCTCACACCCCCTACCCGTCATAGCCTTGGTGAGCCATTACCTCACCAACTAGCTGATAGGCCATAGGCACCTCTCGTAGCGTCTTGCGACTTTACTCTTGCGAGACCATCGTGGAATTAGCATTCCTTTCGGAATGTTATGCCCGACTACGAGGCAGCTACCAATGTGTTACGCACCCGTTTGCCACTAACCATCAACAGTATTGCTACCACTAATGATTCGTTCGACTTGCATGCCTTAGGCACGCCGCCAGCATTCATCCTGAGCCAGGATCAAACTCTCAGTTAAAACCCACAAAGTCCCTGGCGGAACTTTGGGATCAAAGGAAATAGACCAGATCTATCCAATCACTCTTCTGTTGTCAAAGCGACGCATGAGCATCCACAGTTTATCCGCGGATAGCTCAAGATGTGCGGGAAGTTTAGAGAAATGAGGAGCACCTGTCAAGGGTTTGATAATTCTCTATTTTTCCGCTTGCTTTAGAGCTAAAGTCAGGTCACGCCACTGGTCTGGGGAAAGGTCCTCAGCGCGAATCTTGGCGGAAATGCCGAGCGCCTCAAGTTGTTCCCCTTTGATACCAAGGTTGGAGGCTAAGAGTTTACGAGGGTGGGCGAAGCCTTTCTTCGCTAGAGCCATAATGTGTTCAGGGTCGATTCCCCAAATAGCGAGTCGTTCTTCAATGTTCATTGAAAGTACTCGAAGCACCGCGGACTCAACTTTCGGTGGTGGAAAAAATGCACCCGGTGCGACACGTCGAATTATTTTTGTTTCATGCGAGGCGTACGCAACCATGAGTGAAAGGAGCGATTGTTTTTTATTACGAGACACGATGCGCTCGGCAACTTCACGCTGAATCAATACAACAAGATTCGTCGGTGGATTTTTTCCGTAAAGCGCTTTTCGTATCGCGAGCGAGGTGATTGAGTACGGAAGATTGGAAACAAATTTCCACTCCCCTTCTCCAATAATAGAATCCCAGTCGAGACGTGCAGCGTCACCCTGTGAGATAGAAAGATGTTCTGGGAATTTATTTTCTAGATAACCGATGAAACGTCGGTCGCGTTCGATAGCTAAAACTTCTGCCCCGGCGGCGATCAATGGAGCTGTAAGTACACCGAGACCGGGGCCGACTTCCAGCACACGATCACCCGACTCGATCTCCGCCTCCTCGACGATTGAAGCGAGGGTCGTTTTATCGATCAAAAAATGCTGGCCAAGGCTTTTATTTGCCCCGCCGCCTAATTGGCCTAAAACAGCCTTAATCTCTGTAGGGGTCATGAATCGGAAATTAGCGTATCATGTCTGTATATGCTGGAAGCACTTAGAGAACGATTAGGACTTGTGAAGCACAATCATCCGATTGATCAACTTACCGTTGGCGCCTCACTTCTGTCTGGGGTTGCACTGTATCCTCAGGTTTTTAAGGCTTTAGCAACTCGAGAGGTAGCCGGGCTGTCACCAACCACGTTTTTTATCATGGTGATTACTAACACGATCTGGGTTGCCTACGGGATTCACCGTAAATCACTCCCCTTGGTTATTTCAGGCGTATTGAACTTTATCGCGGCCGCGCTTATTTTAGGACTGTATTTTGCTTTTGGAGACGGTTTGGCGCAGTAGCCTATTCCTCCGCATTCAGCTCAGCCTTCAAATCCCTGCCTTCTGCCTGAGCGCGGAGATAACCTTCGATGAATTGGTCGAGGTCGCCGCCGAGGACAGCGTCCGTATCCGCAGTTTCGACACTGGTTCGATGGTCTTTCACCATGTGGTAGGGATGCAAGACATAGGAGCGGATTTGATTCCCCCACTCGGCACTTTGGTACTCGCCACGTAGTTTTAGCTTTTCTTTTTGTAGCTCCTCTTCTTTCAGCTTCAAGAGCTTGGACTTAAGGATTTTCATCGCTGTTTCGCGATTTTGAGTTTGGGAACGCTCATTCTGACAGGTCACCGTAATCTTGGTTGGCAGATGAACGATACGAACAGCGGAATAGGTGGTGTTCACGGATTGCCCGCCCTTTCCTCCGCTCATAAACGTGTCGATACGCAAATCTTTTGAATCGATTTCAATATCGATACTTTCATCGATTTCTGGAACAACTTCTACCAAAGCAAAAGAGGTTTGACGCAATGCGTCTGAATTGAACGGTGATTGACGAACAAGGCGATGAACACCGTGCTCAGACTTGAGATGGCCATAGGCGTATCGTCCCGTGATCTCAAACGTAGCGGACTTGATTCCGGCTTCACCTCCGCGGGATTCGTCGAGGAGACGTACTTTCCAGCCCTTGCGTTCTGCGTATCGGAAAAACATGCGCATGAGCATTTCTGCCCAGTCTTGGGCATCGGTTCCGCCGGCTCCTGCGTGAATTGAAAGAATCGCGTTTTTCTCATCGTAAGGACCGGAGAAAAGCAGGGTGAATTCTAAGTCGAGATAGAGCTTCTCGAGTTCAGCCAAACGCTTGCTCACATCTGCAGAAACGGACTCGTCCTTATCCTGCATCGCCAAGCCGATTAACTCTTGGGTATCCATGACCGCCATGCGGACGGCATTCCAAGAATCGTGCTCTTTTTTTAATTCCGAGAGTTTTTGGGATTCGCGCTTTGCCCTTTCTTGATCGGACCAGAAGTCGGGAGCCATGCTCTCTTGCTCCAAAGCCAACATCTCCGCTTTTACGGCATCCAACTGTAAAATGCGCCAGGCCTCATCGACCTTGGCACGCAGAGCGTCCGCTTGGAGCAATAACTCATCCAACATGGGGCTTACTATCGCAAAAATCGGGCCACTCGGCAACTCTTGACAAAAAGGGTATTTTGTTATTAGCTACTCTCTCGTCCAAGGACGACTCGCCCCTTCAAGGAGCTTCATGCGCATGGAACAACTGGTACGTGAGATGCTCAGTCAGACCTATCCTCGAATCCGCCCGGCGGGTAACGGCTGGGCGCTGGAAACAGCTCCTAACGTACTCGTTCCAGTGCCGGATCCGGACAACAAGCTTGCCTACCTCGCCCATCAGGGTCGGTACAGCAAAGCACAGCTCCGGGACATCCAGTTTGCGCTTCAAAAGCGCATACCACTACCACCGGATGCTTCGACGATCTACTACCTCGAACAGTGCATCGAGGCTGCTAGCTGAAATAAAAAGGCCCCGACTCTATCTCCACGGAGAAAGATATCGGGGCCTGATTTTGTATCTTTTTATTCTGCGGCTTCGATGTCTGCGATATCGTTGTAGAGACCATCAAAATCCTGGGTGATTCTTGTGCCTGTTATCAGATTTTGATCTGTACGCGACAAGGGGCGTGAGTCCGATACGCTCCAGATGGTTGGTAAAACTTCCATGAGCGCTTTAGCGGCGTATGTGCGATCATTCATTTTTTCCGATCCGATTTTGGTCAGTTTAGCCAACTCACGTAGTACTTCTGAACGGCCGGGGTTGTTCACAGTGACTCTCAAGCCTCCGGAACGGTCAGGGCGCACGCCGCCTGTGAGAATAAGAGCTTCTAGCTCGAGCTGCCAACGTTGTTGATCTAGAGCGATCAGTCCCGCGCGCTTTAACGCTTCCGAGGCTTTGGCGGAACTTGAGCTTGGAGAGACAAAAGCTTCAGCTAACTCGCCAGGAATATAAACGGTTGTGTTCAGAGCTCGTACTTTTCCTTCTCCTGGTTCATCAAAACTCAAACCAGCTTCATCGCTCTTTGTGTCATACCAATAAAGACGTGCAAGATTCAGATTGTCTCCTGTGAGGCGCTGAAGATCGCGCATTTGTTTTACTTTTGCTTCTTCTGGGTTCAGGGTGACATCGATTGCTACCGGATAGATAATGCGTTCTTTTTCTTCATCGAGTCCGGTGTACATGACGAGGGCGTCGGTTCCGCGGAGAATATCGTCCAAATCGCTGGGTTCATAGGCGTAGCAGTGACCTTCTGTCACAGAATTTTTTCCACCAAGAACACCGTCAGCATCAAGCGCTTCCAAAACCATGTACTCGGCAAAGGCAGCACCTTCACTTCCGTACATTCCGGTGCCCGCATGACCACGTTTACGCTTCAGGTATTCCTCGACATCGTTTTTGTCGGGCTTGATACGACCACCATTCTCGTTAGGATTCCATTTTACTTGATGCTCGCGCCAACGACGTACAAGCTCGAGCTGTTCCGAGCGTAATTCTTGCTCGGACTTGAATTTCTTTACATTGAACTTTTTGGAAGAAGAGCCTCCTCCAAAATTTCCGTCGGCCGGAGCCATGAGCGGACCTCTCTCAAAGGGATTCTTCATATCAATATCATAATAATAGCAAAAAATCCGCCGGTTGTCCAGCGGATTTTTTGTTCAGAATGGCTTGTTAGATGTTGAAGTTCTTGCGTAGCGGACCGAGAACTGGGATTTCCCAGAATTCACCCATCAAACACTTGATGAGAGCGACGAGGTTCAAGATCAAGAAGGCGAGCCAGAGAAGCCAGCCAACAAGCGGAATCCAGAACACAAACATTCCAATCAAACCACAGATAAACATGACCAAGCCCTGCTTAGCGTGCTCCTGGGCAAACTTGGAGTCCTTCTTAAGGAACATCGGAATGAAGACGAGAATCCACAGATAAGACAGCGCTGCAATCACTTTGTTGTCGTCAATATCCTTCTTGTCAAAATGTGGCATAGCGGTAACGGACTTTGGAGCTTCCTTGTGAGTATGCTCAGAACCAGGCGTATTGTTTTCCATATGGCGAGTATAATACCAGATTTATTTCCTCAGATCAAGCAAAAACGGGCCAATGGCCCGTTTTTCGCTTAAAACCCCATTCCTCCGCCCATGCCGCCCATTCCACCTCCGTGGTCATGAGCCGCCTCTTCATTCTTAGGTTTCTCGACGATCACACATTCTGTTGTGAGGAAAAGCGCGGCTACTGACGCGGCATTTTGGAGCGCCGAGCGCGTCACTTTGGCCGGGTCGATGATTCCTGCTTTCACCATGTCCTCGTAGCGATCTGCATCGGCGTTGTAGCCCATGTTGCCGGAAAGCTTTTTCACTTCCTCGACAACAACGGCGCCTTCTTTGCCGGCATTGCTTGCGATGATTTTAAGTGGTTCTTCAATTGCTCTGCGTAAAATATCGACACCGATCGATTCTTCATCTTCAACTTTCAGTGCATCGAGAACATTAATGGCGCGGATCAAAGCTACGCCGCCTCCCGGAACAATTCCTTCTTCAATAGCAGCTTTGGTTGCGGCGATCGCGTCTTCAATACGATGCTTCTTTTCTTTCATTTCAACTTCTGTTGCGGCGCCAACCTTGATGACGCCAACACCTCCCATGAGTTTTGCCTGACGTTCCACAAGTTTTTCTTTGTCGAACGATGAATCCGTAGTCTCGATTTGATTACGAATCGCATTTGCACGAGCTTCTATCGCTGTTTTATCGCCTTTTCCGTCAACGAGAGTGGTAGCGTCTTTGGTTGCAATGACTTTGCGAGCAGAACCAAGATCCTCGAGCTCGACAGAGTCGAGTTTGCGTCCGACATCTTCCGTGATGAACGTCGCTCCCGTCACAATCGCGATATCCTGAAGCATGTCCTTGCGACGGTCACCAAAACCCGGAGCCCTGATAACGAGCGCATTAAACATTCCACGTAACTTGTTCAAAACAAGAGCGGCAAGCGCTTCATTATCGATATCATCAGAAATGATCACGAGTTCTTTGCGGCCGAGTTTGAGAATCTTTTCCAAAAGCGGAAGCAAATCATTGAAGGAATTGATTTTTTTGTCCGTAACAAGAATGTACGGATCTGGGTACTCTGCTTCCAATCGATCCTGGTTGGTCACCATGTAATGCGAGGCATAGCCCTTGTCGATGCGCATACCTTTCACCACTTCCTTGGTAATGCCAAACGTCTGGCCCTCCTCGACGGTGATCACGCCTTCTTTGCCCATTTCTGCGACAATCTCGGCAATAATTTTACCGATTTCCTTGTCATTCGCGGAGATGGAAGCGACGTTCTCGATCATATCGCCCTGAACTGGCTGAGCAACTTTGTCTCGAAGCTCGGTAATGAGAGCTTCAACCGCTTTTTCCATGCCACGCTTCACGGAAAGAGGCTTGGCTCCGGCCGTAATGTTCTTCAAACCCTCCGTAATCATCGCTTGGGCGAGAACGGTTGCGGTGGTTGTACCATCGCCAGCGACGTCATTGGTTTTGGAAGCGACTTCTTTTACGAGTTCCGCTCCCATGTTCTCAAGCTTGTCTTCAAGATCGATTTCTTTAGCAACCGTGACACCATCTTTGGTAATCATCGGGGAACCATAACCACGATCGATGACCACGTTACGACCCTTTGGACCGAGCGTGACTTTAACCGCGTTCGCAAGCTTATCGACGCCACGTTTGAGCGACTGGCGAGCTTCCTCGTTAAACAAAATAGTTTTAGCCATAATATTATTTTTCAATTACTGCGAGTACATCGGATTCTGCAATCACAAGATATTCTTGCTCGCCAACTTTAACTTCATCGGGAGAATATTTTTTGAACACGATCATGTCCCCTACTTTGACGGACATGGGAACGCGATTCCCCTTTTCATCTAAACGACCGGGACCAATCGCAATCACTTCACCCTGTTCCGGACGTTCTTTGGAGGCGGTTTCCGGTAGCAAAAGGCCAGAGGCGGTTTTCTCTTCTTTGGAGTCGGCGGAGATAATCAGGCGGTCTCCTAGAGGGCGCAAATTCATAAGCAAAAAGTTAGTTTTGTATGCTTTGTTGTAACGAAAAAAAAGGCTTACGTCAAGATATCGATGCAAATGGAAAGCCCCGGCGCGACAGGTGTCGGGCCGGGGCTGACGGTTAGTCATCTTGAAAGTTGAGGCAGAATGGAACCGTCTCGCCACGTTTCACGGCGGCTTTGCAGTCAAACATGCTGCGGTCGGCCAGTGCGAGCATCGCCTTGGCATCGGGTATGTAGCCGTCTTCACGCCAGACGATACCGATATCGCCGGAGACGGAGACGCTCTCGATCTGCTGGGTCTTTTGGTCGACGAGGTCGATCTCAAAGCTTGTGGCTCGAGCAATCTTCCTGCCAACCTTCTCCACATCCGCGCGACCAATACGCGTGAGAAGAACACAGAACTCATCGCCATGAAGACGCGAGCAGAAGTCCGTCTCAAAGACTTCTTTCCGGAGACGCGCGCCGACTTTCATCAGGACACGATCTCCCTCCGCATGACCAAAATGGTCGTTCAGCTTCTTGAAGCGACGCATGTCGATGTAGGCGATGGCGAGCGGCTCGTCTTTACGACGGCACATGCGGATCTGTTCTTCCGCGCGTTCCAAGAACGCGCGTTTGTTCAGAAGTCCGGTGAGCTCGTCGATCTGTACGAGCGCCTCGAGCTCGGTGCGATCGCGGAAGATGCCGAAGGCACGCAAGATGCTGCCATCTTCTACGAGCGGTCCGGCGCAGAGCGTGCAGGAGCGGAGCGTTCCGTCAGGACGCTTCACGAAGACATGCCGATTACGAATCACGCGAAAGCGTGTGATCTCGCGACCGATTGCATCGGCGAGGGGTGAGCCGTATTCATCGACAAGATATTCGAAGATCGGTTTACCCTCGAGCTCCTCGGCCTTGCGACCAAAGATTTCGAGCGCGGCCGAATTTGCTTCGGTAATGAAACCGAGTGGATCCGTTCCCACAACGCCGTCGGGAACGTGCTCGAAGAGAAGCTGGAGCAGACGGAGCTGTCCCTGCTCATACGCAGGAACTAGCGATAGATCCGAGGGGCGCCTGCTCGGGAAGCGAGCGAGCACCACAGGATCAACTTTTGGCGGATACGACGATCCGAACGTTTTACGGCGTTTGGGATCTCCCAAGAGTGCCTCCAAAGGGTTAAAAGAGCTCAACAGCTTTATCAGTATTTTATCTTCTTGTCAATGCTTCGACGTATTAAAAAGAACCAAATCATGCAAAAGGTAGCCAATATCTGACCAGACCAAAGTGACCAAAGATAATGGTCGGTGAGCGCCGGTATCGACAAGGCGATCAGTAAACAGCGCGTTATTGTGTCCCCTGCTCGCCAGAGTAAGAGAAGCGTGATTCCTAGAACACAAAGCCCCATGAGACCGACTTCAAGTAAGACCACGAGCGGCAGGGCGTGCGGCGGCTGATTTCCCAGACCGTTAATCGACATAATCTTGGCGGAGCTGCCTAACCCGTGGCCAATGATAGGCGACTGCCCGATTACTGGCCAAATATTTTTCCATGTCGCAGAACGTTCTTCTAGTGATTGATTCTCGATGCTCGGAACCGTGTTCGCGCGGCTCATGACCAAAGGCAAAACTGGAATGATTCCGATCAAGGTACATAGGATCACCAAGATAATCGAGCGCAGGGCATAGACGTCTATCGGTCGGCGGAGAATCTTGGCAAGAAACAATGCAACGATGACAAAAGTTGTCAGCCACGCAGAACGTGAAAATGTTAGGACGATTCCGATCGGTAATGCAGCACACATGAGCCAGGCTAAAATGATTTGCCATCGGATCTCGGAACGTCGGAGTAGCCAGAGCGAGGCACCAAGGCCAAGCGCAAACCACATACCGGCGATGTTTGGATGTGAGAATCCGGCATAAGCACGCAAGACTCTAGAATCGCCAATGACAGAAACACCGGACTCTATTGGATTCTGCGCGGAAATACCGAGCCATTTATTTGCGGATATGCTCTGCGTATCAAATTGCGTAACGGCCAGAAGAATGTGCGGGACAAGCGAGAGGAGAAACCAGGCAGAAGCATCGGCGCGAGAAACGTGATTGCGACGTAATGCATCGACCAAGAGAACCAGCGCAATGAGTTGAGCGAGGAACTGTAAACTGTATGTTGTATGCGTTAATACGATCGGTAATACGAGCAATGCAAGAATCAACCAAACGGATTTTGGTACGACGACACGGGGCGCAGTACGAGAAAGACTAAACACCCATGCAATGATAATAAGTATCCAAGATGCGTAAATCGCATATATTCCCCACTCGGTTTGATAACCCGCTTCAGGCGTTGGCAAGCTAAAAAGGATGTATCGCGTCTGCCAAGGTAGAGCGAGGATTGCGAGACGCCATGACCAGTTACGAAGTGACTCCATATTTACGGGCTGTTTCTTGTGCCTGTGATCGGAATTGTTCACGACCATCATCGGCGTGGAATTTGAGGACTTGTGGAGAGACGATGACGCGTGTGTCGCGATTGCGCATCGACTTCAAAACTTGTGACATACGGTGTTCTTGTAATTTAATTGCAAGCGGCTCTAGAAAGGCAAAGGCTGGAATGCGCCAGCAAGGACGCGTCACGCGCAAATCCTCAGACATGATCCAAGGCTTGGCATTTGGGTGTGATGCACGGATTTGTGTATTCGCATTCCAGAAATCTTTGGAGATGCCATCGTCAAATAATGGTAAAAGCGAGAGGAACCAGAATCGAAAGTACGGGTCGTCTCCGGCGAGCATGTGCGAGGAAAGGTCGAGGGCGGAGTCATCGACGAAGTAAGAAAGACAAACAGAATCGCGGTCTGATGCATGTGTGCCGGGGCGAGAAGCGGCGTAGCGGAGTGTCGCAAGACCACGAGACTGGGTAATGGTTCCGGATTTTGTTATAACAAAAAAATCTAAGTCACCCTCATCGCGCGCGTGAGCTAATGCTGTTGTATTGCAGAGTGCGACAAATCGTACACCGGAAAGTCCGGCGAGAAATTTAGCGACTTGGCGTGCGCGACGGATCTTGCGCGGAAAAAGCGCCTCGCGCTTTTCATGCTCCTCGATGAGCAGCTCTCTTCCCTCAAAGACCACGCGACCTCGAACAAGCTTAAGTGGTGACTCAATCGCAGCTGAGACAGACGCCAGATCTAGCTCGGGTGCCGTTGGCGGATAGGTCATGGCGTCATACAGAGCCATCGCCTTGATCCGTGAAGAAACGGGATCCATATCAAGCAAGAGCGATGACACTTGCACCAGCTGGGATGGACGTATCTGATACGATAATTTTCTTTGGCTTCATTTCCACGATCTGGCTCCAGGCGATAATCAACTCATCGGCAAGCAAGCCTTTTACAAGACCCGCATGAACACGGATCGATACCAGGTGACCTGTATCGGCGTCAAAATCGAGGCTAGCAAGTCTTCCAAGCGTCATGCCGGAGCGTGTTTGAACGGGTGTTCCCGCAAAGCTCTTGGAATTCAGATTCATATTCTTATGACTCTACCACGCTCCCCCCAAAGGCCTTCAAAATATTACCGACAATGTCTTGTGAGCGCTGTTCTGTCACGATCGCATCTTCTCCTACTATTCCATCGATAAGCAATGTGTCATTGGCGAGTATTTGACGTACCGCGTCTTCAACCGTTTTGCGATTGCGTGGATCAGAAATGATTTTATCGCGATGAAAACCGTACTGGAATCGGATAATGACCGTGTTTCCCTGCATCATTTCCGGTTTGCTGATTTTCAAAATAAAGGGCAGTGCGTGATTAATCTCATCCACCGCTCTGATAACGGCCGGCCACTTCATACGAACTTGATTAATTTCTACGGCAGACGGGGCTGACGTATCCATAATCGGAGCAACGTCGGCAAGGAGCTCATTTGTTTTTGGTTGGTCTTTTGGGAGCGGCGCAGGTTCTGGAACGACGGGGGGAGACACAGGGACTGGTGTAGGTGCAGGGGGTGGGACAACTGAACCAGCGTTACGAAGCAGTCCTCCGGCGACGATTGTGCTGGCTAGCTGAAGCGCAAAGAGCGGATCGATACCGGACTTGGCGTCTTTTCTACGTTCAAACAAAAGTAACGCGATGTCGTTTATTTCTCCGGGCTGAAAAACACCGATGAGTGGAGCCATCGCTCGTTCATCCTCCGTACCTTTGGACCATTTTTCTGCGAGTGAAGCGTCCGCCGAGGCAATGAGGAGTTGGCGAATAATTTCTATCAAATCATCAAAGAGCGGAAGGAGCGGCAAACCTTCATTAGAAAGACGCGTTGCCTCAGCCATCGCTCCGACGTGATCGCGTCTACCCCAAAATCCGACAAGAGATGCTGCCGCTGGCACATGGCCTTGCGGAACAACAAGACGCGCGATGTCGAGCGTAATATTTTTCTCGCCCAAACCACCGAGTTGACCCAGAAGCGTTTCTGCATCGCGTACACAGCCGTCGGCGCGAGAGATAATAAGTTTGTTGACCCCTTCATCCAACTTCCAATCTTCTGCCTTTGCAAGGACCGCAATACGATCATGCATGATGTCGTCTGGAACGCGTTTAAATTCAAATCGCTGACAACGGGAAACGATTGTAGCTGGCACTTTATGCCATTCTGTTGTGGCGAGTATAAAAAAGGCATAAGCCGGAGGCTCTTCCAACGTTTTCAGAAGCGCATTCCATGAAGCCGTTGAAAGCATATGCGCTTCATCGAGCACATACACTTTGCGCGCGCCGTTCATCGGAGCGAAACGTACATGCTCGACGATGGACTCGCGGATGGTTTCTACGCCGGTGTGAGTAGCGGCATCGAGCTCGATCAGGTCGATTTGACGGCCTTGATTAGCTGCCATGCAGCGTTCACAAGAATTGTCTGGTTCGCCATTTTTTGGATTCAAGCAGTTGAGAGCTTTGGCAAAGATACGGGCGGTTGTTGTTTTTCCGACGCCTCGTGGACCACAAAATAGAAAGGCGTGGCCAAGTTTTCCGGTGGCCACCTCTTTAGCCAGTGTGTCGGTTACATGGGTTTGACCCGTGACATCAGCAAAGGTCTGGGGTCGGTATTTTTGGGACAAGGACGGCATAGGGATACGGCACATCTAAACACAAAGGCGCCCCTTGCGGAACGCCTACCACTGTCCCCCGTCTTTCTTAACGATATTCTCGACGGCTGCCCAACGCGATGGAGCTCCTTTAGGCACAAGGATAACAACATCATCGTCCATTTCACCGTGGTGAAATGAAATAGCGGCCGCAAGAACACGATAACCATTGCCACCTGCGACGACTTTCCAATCTCCGGTAAGCTCGTCTTGTGTCAGAGAGCCGACTAAGCGTTGACGCTCGATCGGACCTTTTTGTTTGAAGAGGAAACGTCCTGCTTCATTAATCGTCAGGCGTAACAAATCACCTTCTACCAGCTTGGACTTGGAAGCATAGTTAGGCGTAACGGAATATTTGCGACCATCTTCACCAACCATGTGTTCTCCATCAAATACGCCTTCTATGGAACGTCCGTCAAAAGATCCATACGTAAGTTCCTCGCCGGTACCGAGTGCATATTCTTCCATGTCGACAGCTTCTGATCGGCTCTCCAGCAAACGTTCCAAGTTATCCAAGCGAGATTTTAAATCACGCACCACGCGGATTGCGAGCGCCATCTTCGTCTCTGCCCCCGACAGTCCGGGAGTCTCCTCTTCTTGTACAACATCCACCTGCTCAAGGATATCGTCTTGTTCTTCCATAGATTGTTTTTATTTTTGACTTTTTCTTTTTACCCACGATTTACACACAGGATACCACATTACAGCTTCATGTCATCCATAGATGTGAGATCGGCACTGGCCTCACGACGCTCCAGAATCTCTGCCTCAACAAGTTCTCGCTTGCGACCAAACTTGTACCGAGAAAGCTCTTTGATCATACGCGACAGCTCTTTGTCCTGCGGACGCTTTGGCATGACTGGCTTCATGTTGAAAGGACGTGAAGCGGTATTATCAATCAACATTTTGATATTACAGGTGAATGCTTCTACGTTTACCAAGTCGTACTCACTAAAAACAGGCGCAAATTCTTTGGAAAGAAATTCTGCATCTTCCACACCAATACGAAAGGCAACCATCGTACCGACGTTACCAAAAATCGCATCGCGGATCATCGTATCCCCGCCTTTCGCTTCTAGCTGGCCGATGAATTGATGCGCGATGATCAAGTTTAAGCCGTATTTACGGGCTTCCGACAAAATCGCCGAGATAGAATCCGTGAGGAAGTTTTGGAATTCATCGATATAGAGATAGAAATCTTTGCGATCAGCGGCTTCCATGTCGCCACGAGCTAAAGCGGCCATCAGAATCTTACCAACGAGAACCATACCAATAAGATAGGCGTTCAAGTCGCCGATTTTTCCTTTGGACAATTTTAGCAAGATGATTTTCTGGCCATCCATGACATCGCGCATGTTGAAGGCGCTCTTTTGCTGACCGATAATCGGTCGCATGTAGTCATTGTAGATAAAGGGCGTGAGTTTGGACGTGATATACGGAACCATGTTTGCAAGACTCGCCTCTCCCCCGGCTTTGGTCGCTTCTTTTTGCCAGAAATCTTTTACGTCTTGTGACTGACACTTGGAAAGCTTGTAGTTGCGATAATCTTCATCCGCCAGAACCTTTGGGATTTCCATGAGCGTCGATCCACTCTCGACGTCTTCCATGAGCAACAAAATCGCGTTACGCATGTACAGCTCAAACATTGGGCCGCCGGTAGATTTGAGATCGTAAAGTTTATCAAAAATCTTGAGCATCTCGTTGATCACGAAGGTTTTCTGCTGAGGTTGAGCTGGATCAAACTCGAGCATGTTCAAACCCATCGGACGTGAGTAATCAGCAGGATCAAAGAAGATGACATCGTCGGCACGTTCTTTTGGTACGTACTCGAGCACTTCATCACAAAGATCTCCGTGCGGATCAATCACACAAACGCCACGACCCGCTTCAATATCCTGCTTGATGAGTGAGGCTTGATAGACAGATTTACCGGAACCAGATTTACCGATCACATACATGTGACGACGGCGATCGCCTTGCTTCATGTGGATTTGATAATTGTGACCACGATACTCGGATTGGCCAAGCAGAATCCCCTCGCTCGGCAAGTTGGATGGTGGGAGGGCACGACGCGACAAGAGCCAGTTGATTTTAGGCGTTTCTGTTGTTGGTAGTGGAAAATGGTAAACAGTTGCCATTTCTTGTGAGTTCAGAACAATCTTTTGATTTTCATCAAAATGGCGATAAATGAGCGACTCAACAATGCCCGATTGTTTACGCGGCATCACGCTTTTAAAGCTGTTGCCGTATTCGTAAATATTGAATTGACCGTAGGCATTCAGAATGTCGTTTAAATAACGTTGTGCACGTTCTGGCGTTTTACCAGAGACAACAACACGGATGTTAACGTCGAGTCCGGCATGCGAGGCTTTTTCCTCAAGACCTTTAATCATCTCCTCTTCCAACGGCGACAAACGATAGCCTTCATCCGGCTTCTTGTCTTTGGACTTACTTGATCCGAGGGTTGTTAGCTCTTTGGTTACTTGTCCGCTAAATGATTTGCGCTCGACATCTTTTAATTTTTTTCCTTGTTGCATCGCGCGAGCGATACGCAAACCTTCTGTACGCCATTCTTTGCGCGCACTACGGACAACATACTGAATTGCAGCCCCATCTCCTGACTCGATTTTAGACAAGGCATTCGTGATGGAGTTCATCGAGTCGGCCTCGAGTTTGGTGTAGATTTTGATCGGGAAATAATTGGGTCGGCGCGATTTTAAGTAGCTACCGAGAATAACGCCATTAGGCGAGAAGATATTGTAGTCAGGAACTTCATCGATTTGAGCGTTTGGATATTGCGCAAGAATTTGCTGTTCCATGAACTCGCGCAACTTTTCTGGAACCGTCACAAAGAAACTGATCTTGTCGCGATGACAGACGATTTCAAATGTAAAAAGATCGCTACGTCCGGAAAACCACGATCCAAAACCGCGTTGCGCTTTGAGCGCGCCGACGGTTGAGAAGACGGTTTCCATTGCGCCAATAAGCTCTTGGATTTGTTGCTGTGTCTGTCCCTTGGATGCGTCATCGGCGTTCAGTTCTTTTGGTACACGCACCATCAAAACCTTTAAACCAAAGGCAACTTTTGCGCGATTGCGACGAATATTGATCGCGCGACCGATGCGAAGCAAAATATAAATGAGAACAATTGCTCCGATAAGCGTGTAGATGAGATAGGCAATTGGACTCGTCAACAAAAAGATGGGATCAAGAAGATCCGGCGATTGGGAAATCGGTACAGTGAGATCTAGCTGAAGAAGGAACGCGGGAAACATGTGTTTATGATTAGACTTGTTTTTCTATATCTTCTTTACGCGCGCGGGCAAGCGTGATGATGCGGTCGGTTTTTATTTTTGCTTCTTGCTCCAAAAAATAACGATTTACGCCCGGGATGGTCAGGAGCCAGTCACGGATAAGGTCGATTGTACGGCGTAACTCGACTTTAAAACTGCGGACCATGACCGCGATTTGCGTTGAAACGTCGCGGCCTTTGGCCAGGAAACGTTGGCGCGCTTCTTCCGGCATCGCCTCTACGTAGTCGCCGAGTCCGTCTTCCATGATTTTCTCGACCTCCAGAGTGACTTCATCGCTTGCGGCAACAACGGGTGCGACCTCTTCCGCGGGAGCTGTACCGGTTGCAGGTACCATTGAGGTTGGCGCCTCTTCCAAAGCGGCTTCTAGGAATTCATCTTTGCGTTCTGCGGACTGCTCAAAGGTTGCATGGTCGGCTTCAATAGCGCTTTGCTCAGTGCCGGGCTGAGCTTCTACGGATGGCGATTCAACCGGCTCTGGATTTTTTTCCAAAGTCGGTTCTACACCGCCCAAAAACCCGTCGGACATGCCTAAAGTATAGCACTTTCTTATGAAAGAGGCTGTAAATCGTATCCGCCGTCCTTATTGTCCTCAATTAGCCAACCTTTTTGCTTGATCGCGTCGCGTAATTCATCAGATTTTTGCCAGTTTTTGGATTCACGGGCTAGCTTACGTTCTGCGGCAAGCATTTGAACGCCCATAGGAGCAACGATTCTTTTTCCGATCATCTCGGTTAGACCAAGTCCCAATACTCTATCCATAAGGGTCAGTGTCCCACCTTTTGTTTCAGGATCCAAACTGTCACTTTTCAACATTTCCCACATAACAGCAAGTCCTGCCGAGGTGTTCAGATCATCTTCCAAAGCTGTGCGGAAGGCTTCAGCGGTTGGAACATCGACAAATGTACTTGGCTGTATATCTCGAGCGATTGCATTCAAGTTCTTCAACGCATTTTGCGCGCCTTCCAATCCTTCCCAAGTAAAATTCAATTTGGATCGATAGTGTGTGCCGAGACAATAGAAACGGTATGCGAGCGGATCAAAACCTTTTGCGATGAGATCGTCGAGTAGATAGGCATTCCCTTCTGACTTGCCCATACGCTTGCCATCGACGAGCAAAAACTCTCCGTGAACCCAGTAGTTAGCGAGCGGCTTGTCAAAAGCGGCCTCGGATTGAGCGATTTCATTTTCATGATGAACCGTGATGTGATCGACACCTCCACAGTGAATATCAAAAGGCTGTCCGAGCAATTCTTCCGACATCGCAGAACACTCGACATGCCAACCAGGGAAACCAACTCCCCATGGTGACTCCCACTCCATCTGACGCTTGGCATTTTCTGGTGAAAATTTCCAGAGTGCAAAATCGGCGGGATGTTTCTTTTCTTCATTTACCTCGACACGCGCGCCAGCTTCTTTGTCTTCTAACTTTTGTCCGGAGAGTTTGCCGTATCCTTTGAATTTGGCGGTATCAAAATAGATTCCGTCGCTCGTGCGATAGGTGTAACCTTTCTCTTCCAGTTTTTCGATGAGGGAGATTTGTTGTTTGATGTAGTCGGTCGCGTGTGGGCGATCTTTTCCGACAGGAGCGATGATATTTAAGCGCTGCATGTCTACGTCAAACATTCCTTCATACATCTTGGCGATGTCCCAGGCAGTTTTTCCTTGTTTGGCCGCCTCTCGCTCGACCTTGTCTTCACCTTCATCGCCATCGCCGACAAGATGGCCAACGTCGGTGATGTTCATGACGTGATGTACTTTGTATCCGAGTAGCAACAAGGTGCGCTTCAAGACATCCTCAAATACATACGTACGAAGATTGCCGATGGTCGCAGGATTATAAACGGTTGGACCACATGTATAGAGTCCGACCTCTCCTTTTTTGATCGACTTGAAGTCTTCGAGTTTTCGATCGAGTGTGTTCCAAAGCTTGAGCATGCTGGAAACAGTAGCGGATCAGGATTTTTTTGTCATTTCTTTACGCTTTTCCAACCAGCCATCAAAACCCCATACTCGGCCAGCATCCCACGCGATTAATACGGCTAGTACTGCTATATATATCACATGTTCATCGACGAGCATGGCATTGTCATTTGGGTACGGAAATTGTAATCGCGGAAAATAATACAACGCCATGAGCAACATGCCACCGTATGAGCTATATCTCACAAAACCACCAATCAATAGCGAGATACCGATTAAGAGCAGCCCCCATTCATTCATGAAGTCGACGAAGGGCAAGATATTCGGATGCAACATCATTTGATAAAAAGCGCCGAATGTCTTTGCTCCTTTCAAGAATCCTGCGGAACTCCATTCTGGATTCAATACTTTGGTAATACCTGCGTAGAAAAACATCCAACCTATTACGATACGAAGCACGAACAGTGAGTATTTTTGATACTTGGTCATACGGATCGAATGATCAATTCTTTTACATGAGGGCGGAATAAATCAGCGATCATTAACATCTCTGCGGCATCCGGCGCTGTGTAGGATGCAAACGCTGGATCCAGAGTTGTTGCCGGACGAAACGGTTGAAGCGCGTATCGCTTGGCACCGCGTACAAGCTCAACCATCGCTTCCAATGTTGATAATTCGTGGATTTCTCGGAGTAGCGTTGTTCGGAACTCGTAGTCAGGGGCTTGGTCGCGAATCAACGCAATGCTTTGTGCGATCGCTTCCGGTTTTGTGCAGGGACCCGTTAATTCCGGGTAGTTTTCCAGAGATGTCTTCACATCCATCGCAACATAGTCGAGTAGCTTCTCATCAAGCAGATGCGCGATAGCCTTTGGGTAACTACCATTTGTATCGAGCTTGATACGAAAACCTTTTTCTCGGATACGCCGGATGAATGACTCGAGGCCCGGGTGCATGGTCGGCTCCCCTCCGGAGATCACGACGCCGTCGAGTAGCCCCTGACGCTTATCCAGAAAGGACAAAAATACGTCTTCCTCGATCCAAGAATCTCTCGTCTCCTTCAAACGTTCCGGGAGAACGAATTCCGGATTATGACAGTACCCGCATCGGAAATTACAGCCAGGTAAAAATGCAATGCAAGCAATCGATCCTGGAAAATCTAATTGAGTGAATGGCTGAATTCCACTACACCGTACAAGAGGCAGTTGCATAAGCCTCGCGGAAGCGGTTATTTGCAGAAGAGCATTCTGTGAAATGCTTTCGTGAATAGTGCTCGCTCTTTTTACCGATATTGAACTGCGAGACTGGGCGATGATATCCCATAACACGTGTCCAGACTTCACAGCGCGTGCGATTGGATTGAAGGTCCTGTGCTTGATCGATAGTTGTCATAGGAGTTTGGTTTTATGATGTTTAGCGTGTTGGTTGTTTAGAAGAATGCTTTTCACGGATCTCCTGGTCTTGATGATTGCTTGTGATTCCGAGAGCTGTGTCACATGTCGGACAGAAGTCCCACTCACCCGCGATATATCCATGCTTTGGACAGATCGAGAATGTGGGTGTGATGGTGATGTACGGCATACGATAGCGCGTGAGAATGCGTCGTACGAGTTCCCGACAGGCTTCTGGTGAGCTCAGACGCTCGGACATGTACGCGTGGAGCACTGTGCCGCCTGTATAGCGCGTTTGAAGGTCGTCTTGAAGATCCATCGCTTCAAAGACATCGTCTGTGTAACCCACGGGAAGCTGGGTTGAGTTGGTGTAGTATGGCGCTTCTTTTGTTCCAGCTTGGAGAACACCTGGGAAACGTTTTTGATCTTCTTTTGCAAAGCGGTAGGTCGCACCTTCCGCTGGCGAGGCTTCCAAATTGTAGAGATGTCCCGTTTCTTCTTGATATCGTTTCAAACGATCACGCATGAAGTCGAGGATTTCTTTGGCAAAAATTCGGCCGGTTGGTGAAGCGATATTTTCTCCATCATCCGTCAGATTTCTGATCGCTTCATTTACTCCGTTGATACCGATGGTTGAAAAATGATTTCGAAGCGTTCCTAGAAAGTGCCGTGTGTACGGAAACAGTCCGCGATCCATCCATTTTTGAATTTCTTTGCGCTTGATTTCCAGTGACGCCATCGACATATCCATCAAGCGTCCGAGCATCTCAAAGAATACGGTACGATCTCCCCTTGCAAGATACCCAAAGCGAGCTGCGTTGATCGTAACGACTCCGATTGATCCGGTCATTTCCGCAGAACCAAAGAGGCCTCCTCCCCGTTTTCGTAGCTCGTTTAAATTGAGTTGAAGACGGCAGCACATGGAACGGACATCACCTGGTTTCAGATCGGAATTGATGAAGTTCTGGAAGTACGGCGTGCCATATTTGGCTGTCATTGCAAAGAGTGGCAAAGCCTTTGGATCCTCCCAGTCAAAATCTTTTCCGATGTTGTATGTAGGGATTGGGAATGTGAACGCGCGTCCCTTGGCATCACCTTCCGTCATCACCTCAATGAAGGCGCGGTTCACGATGTCCATCTCCTTTTTCAATTCACCAAAGGTAAAGGCATAGGATTCACCGCCGAGAATTAAACGCTTTTCCTTTAAATCTTCTGGGCACACCCAGTCGAGTGTGATGTTGGTGAAGGGTGTCTGCGTTCCCCATCGACTTGGTGTGTTGAGGTTAAAGACAAATGACTGGATATTTTGTTTAACGTATTTCCAAACACGCTGATCGACATATTGGTCGAGCGCCATTGTATCTGGAAACGCTGCACCTGATTTTGTGATCTCTTCTCGTACTTCCGTTTCGTATTTTTTTACGAATGGTGCGAGATACGTATCAAAACTGGAAAATGCCTGAGCGCCTGCCCATTCATTTTGAAGGGTGCCGAGAAAATTCACCATTTGTGCAACCGCCGAGGTTAAATGTTTTGGTGGAGCTGATTCTGTTTTTCCTGGAACGCCGTTAAAGCCTTGCTCAAGCAACATACGGAGACTCCAACCGGAGCAATAACCAGAGAACATGTCGAGATCGTGAATATGCACATCGCCATTACGATGCGCTTCTCCTACTTCACGCGGATAGACGTGCGATAACCAATAGTTTGCGGTGACCTTTCCAGCGCTATTGAGAATCAATCCTCCGAGTGAGAATCCTTGGTTGGAGTTGGCCAAAACGCGCCAATCGCTTTTTTCTAGATATTCATCAATTGTCTTTCCCACCTCCACGACGACATCTCGCGTCTGACGAGACTCTCGGCGTTTTTCTCGATAGAGAATGTACGCTTTTGCGATATCTGCGTAGTCGTACCGAATCAAGACACGCTCAACCGCATCTTGCGTTTGCTCGACCGACGGAATGGCTTCACTATATTTTTCCTCTAAATCAAAAACGACTTCTTTTGCCACAAGTTCAGAAAGCCCCTCTTGAGTATTTCCGACGACTTGTGCTGCTTTTTGAATTGCTAGCTTGATTTTTTCTGGCTCAAAATCAACGATAGCTCCATTTCTTTTGTGAATTTTGTATATCGGCATAAGGTACGGATTACGCTCCGTACCTATGTAAACACCTAGCTAGGGCAAAAGGTGTCAGAGCTCTCCTCGCAGACGTTTGCGTGATCTGGAAAGCATCAATTTTACAGCGTTTTCTGATTTTCCAAGACGCACAGCAATATCTGCGACCGTACGACCTTCACCGTAAAACAACTTCAGCGTGTCACGGTCAGCTGTTCCTAGTTTATCCATCGCCCGTTCCAGAGCATCCTGAGTTTCCACTTTCCGCATCGAGGCGTCGGGTGGCGTCCACAGCTCTGCTATCCAGCGTTGTTCAACGGATTTACGACGATATTGGTTCAAAAGTTCATTGTGCGCGATACGAAGTAAAAATGTTTTGTAAGATGCGTTGCGTGTTTGGTATCTGGAAAGACCATTCATCGCTTTAATGAAGACATTCTGCGCGATATCTTCCGCTTCTTCCGCATCAGTCAAACGGCGTCGCAAATATCCGAGCACCGTAGCGTAATATCGCTTAAAGATATCTGCATATTGTTCCAAGTTCTCTCTAGCAAGCTCGATGGAGACTCGATCAGACTCCCTGTTTGCAAAACGTTCTGATGTCGGCTGGACCAAGGTGCGCTCGACTAGGCCCATAACTGATTCATCGTGCTGTGTATCGATACGCTCACCGGTCCAACGCTCGATCCACGAGGATAAGACACGTGGGTCACGCGCAATCCTCTCCCAATGTAGAGCAAATTCCCGCTCATAACTTGACCAAGCATCTGGATCTGGCTGCATCGCTAAAAAATATCGGGGACCACCCTCATCAACAAGTGGGAGAATCGTTAACAGTGAAGGAAGCGTCTCGCCACGCTTGGAACGATTAGCGACTCGTGCGGCAAAAGGCTTGTGCTCTACGGAAATCGATCGCCAAAGAGAGCGATAGAAGTCTTTATCCATGTTTCCGCCCCACAAATCACCCGGTTTAGAGCCAACGGACTCGGCTACGGAAAATCCAGACCAGTTTTCCACGGAACCAGATACATGTTTGATGCGGCCAAATGTATCCGTTATAAGCAACATCCCTTTTCCGGCAACGTTCATAACACCATAAAAGCAGGCTGTTGCCGTTTCTACAACACCAGAACTGAGACATATACAAAAACGGCAGCCATTGGCTGCCGTTTGCGCAAACTCTTAAAGTTTTCCTTGTTCCGGTAACTTTTCGTCGGCTTCTTTTGTTGAGACTGGCTTGGACATGATAAGCGCCTTCACAATCATCCAGGCAATGCCGAGATACACGACCATGGCGAGCAAAGTCGACCATTCAAAAACATTACCTTGGACTTGCGAGGCACCAAACACATAGGTGAAAGGGCCGGCAAAAAGCCAGGTAGCTGTATAGATAAACTTTGTGAAGCCTGCGGTTGGATTAGCGGCAAACAGCTTCAAGAAGAAGCGCATGGCGAGCAACAGCTCCATAATGGCCAATACATACCAAACGACTTGTGTGATGCGGTATAAAGGCCTTAAGCGCTGGGTTGGGAGAGACTCCTGCTTGAGCGTTGCGTCGACCTGCGGCATCGGAGCCTGTGTGCCTTGGTTGTTTTCATCCATATGGAATCAGTATAGCTCGGTTGCATAGGCACTACCATGACCCTATTCATCGTCCTCGTCTTTGTATACTTCACGACCGATTATGTAGAGAAGCGGTATTGGAGCGATAAGCCAGAACGATCGTCCTACTTCACCGATGAAAGCTTGTTGGAAAAGTGGCGATAGACTCTGAGTTGCATCAACAGGAAGGAGAAAGAGCGCAATCGAGACCAGCAAACCAACTTGCAAGATGCTGAAGAGCGCCGTCTCCCACCATGCTCCCCGCTCTTTGGCGAGATTACGAAGAAGATGACTGCGCCAAAGCAAACCAAAGATAAGTAAAAATAATCCTAGAAACCAGACGAGTTGAAAACTGGAACTTTTGTTGGCGTTCAGGGCTTGCGAGATGCGTGAGAGAATTGGCGCGTTGGTTACGACGGCGAGAGCGAGATAGGTTGAAAGCAAAATCGTGACAGCGCGATCACGACCAACGGCAAAACCATAACCAAGACCTGTGATGACTAACAATACAAACACAATGACGTCCCATGTAAAAGGAAGTCCGGCGACAGCAAATCCGGCCTCTGGAGGCATAACTGAAATGATAACACGGGCCTAGAGGCCCGTGTTACGTAGCTGCTCGAGCAGCGTTTTTTGTTCTTTGGAAAGTTTACGTGGAATGTCGGCGATGAGGCGGACGATGTGGTTGCCACGCGTACCGGAGCGGCTGTAGGGAACGCCTTTGCTACGGATCGTGATGAGCGTGCCATCTTGTGTGCCTTCTGCGACACGGACAGATTCATCGCCGTCGATGGTTGGGACATTGATGGTTCCGCCGATGGCGAGAATACTGAATGGAATTGCCATCTCGGACACGATGTCATTGCCTTGTCGTTCAAACTTTACATCTTGAGCGACGTGAACGCGGACAAATAAGTCTCCGGCGCGTCCGCCACCTGCTGGCGCCTCCCCTTCTCCGGCGACTTGGAGCATTACCCCGTCATCGACGCCGGCTGGAATATGAAAAGAAACATTTTGCTCGCGACGCTGTACGCCGTGACCTGCACAAACCGTACATTCTTTCTCCGGTTTCTTGCCGCGACCGTGACAATCCTTACAGGCGACCGTGCTTTGGATGGAACCAAACATCGTGCGCTGCATTTGTTGTACGCGTCCTGAACCTTTACAGATTTTACACTCGTTTACTTTGGTTCCGGGTTCTGCCCCATCGCCTTTGCAGTGCTGACAGGAAAGCTGGCGATAGAGCTTGAGAGTTTTATCGATACCAAAGATGGCTTCACGGAAGGAAAGCTCCACGTCCATCTCGATGTTTTGACCGCGCTTCTCGCGACGCGATGAACCGCCGCCAAAGCCGAACATCTCACCGAGGACGTCATTTAAATCACCAAAGTCTTGGCCTCCAAAATTGAAATCAAAACCACCGGCACCACCACCGAAGCCTCCAAAACCACCAGGGCCTCCAGCACCGCCTTGTTCAAAAGCGGCAGAGCCGTATTGATCGTAGGTTTGGCGCTTTTGTTTATCGGAGAGGATTTGATAGGCCTCGTTAATGTCTTTAAATTTCGTAGCGTCACCGCCTTTGTCGGGGTGATGTTCATGCGCAAGACGACGAAATGACTTTTTGATTTCGTCGTCGGTTGCACTCTTCGAAACTCCTAGTATTTGATAATAATCTTTTGCCATGTACTTGCTTGTCATACCCGTGAAGACGGGTATCCAGGACCAGATGATCCGAACATTGATTCAATTCACTCAGCTGGATTCCCGCCTACGCGGGAATGACTCAGTTATTTCTTCACGTTCTCGTAACGCAGTTTTTCCCATTCAACCAATGTCTTTTGAATCACCTCAACAAGTTCTTTGGCGGTGAAGTGGTTCAAGAAGATACGTGAGACCAATTGTGCTTGCTGTTGGTCGCCCATGCGGGTGTGAGCGAGGAAGTCGATAACGACATCGCGTTCCTGGCTTGTGACGGAGACGATGTTGGCATAGTTGCCTTTCAGGTCTTTTGGCATGGCGTTTACCTGCATGGGTTGTTGTGGCTGGGACATATTTTTATTTGGACTGGTTTCCCGCCTACGCGGGAATGACATTAAGCTTTAGGTTCTTCTGGTTTTTCCTCGTCAGCTTTTGGCTCTTCTTTAGCTTCTTCTGCTGGTTGAGCAGGAGGGGCTTCTGTTTCTGGGCGAGTCTGGTAGAGAGCGGCGCCAACTTTTTGGGCTTCGGTTGCAAGTTCATCAGCGGCTTTTTTGATAGCTTCGATGTCTTCACTATCCTTTAAAGCTTTGAGAGCCTCGAGTTTGACGTCGACCATCGCTTTGTCTTCCGCCTTTATTTTCTCGGCGTTTTCTTTCAGCATTTTTTCCGTGGTGTACACCATGGTATCAGCCATGTTGCGTACCTCGATGGCTTCGCGGCGCTTTTTGTCAGTCTCGGCATTGGCCTCGGCTTCCTTTTTCATGCGCTCGATTTCTTCTTTGGACAAGTTGGTCGAGGCGGTGATGGTGATTTGCTGTTCTTTGCCAGAGGCTTTGTCCTTGGCTTTTACGCTCAAGATGCCGTTGGCATCGATGTCGAATGTCACTTCAATTTGTGGAACACCGCGTGGAGCTGGAGGGATTCCGGAAAGGGTGAAGCGGCCGAGTGAACGGTTGTCGGCAGCCATGTCACGCTCACCTTGGAGGACATGAACTTCAACCGACGGCTGGCTGTCAGCGGCGGTGGAGAAGGTTTGTGATTTGCTGGTTGGAATTGTGGTGTTGCGGTCGATCACTTTGGTCATGACGGAACCCATCGTTTCAATACCAAGAGAAAGTGGCGTGACATCGAGGAGCAAAAGCTCGCCCTTGATATCGCCCTGCAAGTTTCCAGCCTGAATGGCTGCGCCGATTGCGACAACTTCATCTGGATTCACGGTTGCGTTAGGCTTTTTGCCAAAGAATTTTTCTACGGCAGAAATAACCAGCGGCATGCGCGTCATACCTCCTACGAGAATCACTTCTTGAATATCAGAAGTGGAAAGTTTGGCGTCAGCGAGAGCCTTTTTGCATGGCTCGAGGGATTTCTCAACGAGATCGCCAACGAGTTGCTCAAGCTTGGAACGCGTGAGCTTTAAGAGAAGATGCTTAGGACCGCTGGCATCGCTTGTGATGAATGGCTGGTTCACTTCTGTTTCCATCGCACTTGAAAGCTCGATTTTGGCTTTTTCTGCGGCGTCCTTGATGCGCTGAAGCGCGAGCTTGTCCTTGGACAAATCGACACCTTCTGCTTTCTTGAATTCATCGACAATCCAACCAATGATTAATTGATCAAAGTCGTCACCGCCAAGATGGGTATCGCCGTTTGTCGCGCGTACTTCAATGGTGTTCTGCGATGTTGCGGCGTCATAAGCGACTTCAAGAACGGAGACGTCAAAGGTTCCACCACCCAAGTCGTAGACGACGATCTTTTCATCCTTCTTACGATCAAAACCGTAGGCCAAAGCTGCGGCTGTTGGCTCGTTGATCACACGACGAACATTCAAACCGGCGATTTCACCGGCGGTCTTTGTTGCTTGGCGCTGTGAGTCGTCAAAGTAAGCAGGAACCGTGATAACAGCTTCCGTGATTTTCTCGCCGATCTTTGCCTCTGCATCCGCTTTAATCTTTTGCAAAACCATGGCAGAGATTTCTTCTGGAGAGTATTCCTTACCGCCCATGACAACGCGGACCGCATCGCCACTTGCGACAACTTTGTAGGGCAACCATTTCATGTCGCGCTGAACCTCTTCATCGGAAGCGCGGCGACCAATAAGACGCTTTACCGAGAACAAGGTGTTCTCCGGATTCACGACGCCTTGGCGTTTGGCAATTTGTCCGGCAAGTAGTTCACCCGTTTTTGTAACCGCAACAACGGAAGGCGTGGTGCGTGCGCCTTCAGCGTTTTCCAATACTTTTGGCTGACCACCTTCTACAACAGCAAAGCAGGAGTTAGTGGTACCAAGATCGATTCCAAGAATTTTAGACATAGTTTTGAGATATTAAGCAGTGATGATGACTCGAGCGGGGCGAAGAACTTTTCCATGAAGTGACCAACCCTCTTGAACAACGCGTACGATTGAACCGGGTTCTTTTCCTTCAACCGTTTCCGTGCCGGCGGCGTCGTGAATATTTGGATCAAAGTCGATGTCGACGGGGATACGTGTGAGTCCGACGCTTTGCGCCGCTTGATCCCAGAGACCTTTTACAGCCTTGATGCCGATCAGCCAGTTGTCCCATTTCTTTTTCTCGTCTTCCGGCAAACCCTGTGTATCCGGAATGAATGTTAGCGCGAGATTATATTGGTCGATGGCGGGCAGAAGTTCCGTAAGGAGTCGCTCGTTAGCAAACTTAGCGAATTCCGATTTTTCTCGTTCTGATTCTTTTTTCAGATTCTGATAATCCGCTTGGGCTCGTTTCCAACCGGAGAGATATTCATCACAGTTCACACAGTTGTCATTGCGAGGAGTCTGCGACGAAGCAATCTCGGGTTCAAGGTCCTGTTTATTTTGTTCTTCCATAGTTTTATGAGTTTAAGACTTCGAGAGCGGATACAAGATGGGACATAGCTTGTTGATAGTCCATACGTACCGGACCAAGAATGCCGATGAGCGTTTTATTTGGGCCTTTCGCGACGATAGCCGCGCAAGCCGGACCAAAGGGACAGTCCTCACCGAGCAGAACCAAAGGCTCGTCGAATGAGATGCGTTTTAATCCAGCGAGTGTTTCATCTAAATGCTCAAGCAAGCCTGTCAGATGAATGGCGTTTTGCCAGTTGTGAAATTCCGGTTGCGCGAGCAGTTGTGAGAGTCCGGTGAAGTAGGTGTCCGCTCCATCAGCGGCAACGATTGTTGCGAGACCCGTGAGCGAGGCAAGCTCGCGTGCGACCGCACGGAGTTTGTGCTCCTCACCTGCTTTTACTGCTGCCTCGAGTCGATCGCGTGAGCGTTTGGGTGCTGGCTTAGGCAACATCTCATCGACATGCTGTTTGAAGGCGGCTTGTGTTGGGATGCGACCACCGCTTGTGTGCGGCTGCTCCAGAAAGCCGAGTTCATCCAGTTCCGCAAACCAATTGCGGACCGTCGCCGGGCTGATTTCCAGGGTGTAGCGCTCGACCAAGTACTGCGAGCCAACTGGCTCTGCCGAGGCGACGTATTCCTGTAAAACAAGGCGTAATAGTTGTTGGAGACGTGGGTCCATGAATTTAGCAGTCAAACTCTCTAACTGCTAATTTAAGCCGCCCTCGACTTTGCGTCAAGGGCGGCATTCCAGATCTAGAGATGATGCTTGAGAAAGAACCGGACATCCGCCGGCATGTCATAAAGTGCAAGGTGGATCTTATCCACCCAAACGGCCTCGATTCCCTCCTTTACCGGTTGATGCGGTAGGCGGATCAGATAGGCCAAGTCGATCATGTAGTGTTCCGGGTCACCCGGGTTAGGCTTGCCCGCGGGAATCAGGATCGATGTCAGATGTACCGGGAGCGGTAGCACGTCGACATTGCCAAAGTTTGCGAGTGGACGGAGATACGACTCGATGTCGATGCCGACCTCGACCTCACACTCCTCGATGAGCGCCATGATCGGGTCTTGACCCCGCTCGACGTGTCCACCGGGCTGCAGCCATTTGCCAAGCTTGGGGTGATTGATGAGCAGGGCTCGAGGACGCGGCTCGTCCTTGGTGATGAGGAATGCAGAAACCGTAAACAGCCGGTCGCCGGGGCGCAGGTCGTGTCGCATAACAACCTCCAAATCGACCTTACGATCTTTTATGTAAAACGAGAAGACCCCGACTCGAGAAACGAATCGGGGTCTATTCTTCAGGCCGACCGCTTCTGACGATTGCTCAAGAATCCGTAGATCATCATCTCACAGCAGAGTCCGAAGAGCTTGTTGCTACGAAGCTCTGTGAACTCGTAGCGAGCCGATGGTTGGACAAGTCCCATGCCGCACATGAGAAGATGCATCTCGCTTGAGGCGTTCTCCATGTTCAGCTGATAGGCCTGCCACGAGCAACCCATGCGGCGCGATGCTCGGATGAGTGGCGAGTGGAGATCGTGTCCGATCTGGACAAGTGTAAAACCTGTCTCTGGTTTTCCGCGACGGATGCGCATCTCGAGGCGCAAGACGTATCCGCAATCAGCCGAGTAGCCGATCGACGTACTTGAGTCACTGGTCTTTTGCTCACTCTCGAGCTCGTCGAGGTTGTCGTAGTGATCGAGTACGGAGTAGAACAAGTCGAGGTAACGGCGAATGGCGTACATGCGCGGGTCGTCCAGGTCCGATGACATATCCGGAAGTCCAAAGAACATGTCGTGCTCCTTTTGTATCCTGTTCCAGCAATATCAGATTATTACTTTTTGGTCAAGGATACAACGAGGCCCCCGTACCAGTTGGTACGGGGGCCGTCAGTTCAGTCTAGAGCCGGAGCCATGTGGCGACCGGCGTTCTCGGGCATGTCCTGCAGTGCGGGCGGGAGGTAGCTCGGGGAACGAGGGTCATCGCTCACGATGCCCGCGGTCAGAGCCGTCTCGTGCTCGGCGCGACAGTGCGCACAGGGCTGTCCGGGGGTGATGGGCGAGGTGCACTCGATGCACACCTTGCCCTCCATGTAGCGCTGATAGTAGTCGAGCGTCGACATCAGAGCTCGCCTTGGCGACGGGACTCCGGACGCTGGGCGGAGCGGAGGATGTCCCCGAAGGTGCCGAGCTTGCCCGGCTTCTGGTTGCGACTCATGAAGTCGCTGTAGCCCTCGGGATGCTCGATCGCGTCTTGCGCGACCGCCTGCTCGAGGTTGAAATGGAACGGTTCCGGACCGTCCGGAACGGGCGGCGGGAAACCGCTCGGGGTACGGACCTGAATCGGAACTCCGGTGGCGCGCTCCTCGTACTTGAGGTCGCTGTCCAGCTCGGAGACGGGCTTTCGGGCCATTGAATTTCTCACTTTCTCCTCAAAAGAGGTTCACGAAAGATAGCCGCTTTTTCCTCTCTTGTCAAGGCTACGGATATCAATTCTTCCCTTCGCGCTGTGCGTAGATCACGATCGCGTGCATGCGCACGATTGCCGGAACATCCTGCTCCGAGATCGTGATGTTGATGCCGGGCTTGAATGTAAAGCGGTAGGTGCGATTGAGTTGATTCAGAAAGTTGAGTGCTTCATCAGAGATTTGGCTCTCATCTTCTCCGCCGAGCAACGAGTAGCTCCAGCCCTCTTCGGACGTCCAAGTGATGCGGCTGTAGCTGTTTCCGTTGAAGCCGAGCTCGCAAACCGCTCGCAAATTTCCTCGAAAACCATGTTCGTAATACCACAGTAGCTCGAGTGTGCCCGCCTTTGGGACAATGAAGTAGTCCGTGCGATCGATCACCGCGTGCTTGGCGATGAGTCCGAGATGGCCGAGATGCTCCACAAAGAAGCTCTGACACATCTTGCTCGCTTCCGCGAGACCTGTGTCTCGCGGTCGATGATGCTTTCCTTCTCCACCCATTTCACGCTCCTTTAAAAGTTCACACACTCGGTTGAATGCGGCAAGAATATATCAAAATATTTTTGCCTTTGTCAATCCTACGCATTATGCAAAACGCCGATCCGAGAAGCGGACCGGCGTCATATTTATCCCTCCAGAAGGAGATTCACAAAGTGCTGAAGCGTGGCGTTGACCAGATATTCATCCTCGAGCGGAGCTTCCGCGGAAGCTGTCGGGAACCACTCTCGGATCAACGCACCCATGCGCTCGTCCGTGTAGGTTCCGCGCGCATGCTCACGGTACCAGCGCGGGCTCTCCTCGAGATAGCAGAGCCGGAGAATCGAGGAGGATTCATTGTCCTCGTTCAGTCCATGGATGGATATCCACGAAATATGGCCCTTGAAGGGTTGGCGCGACACGCCCATGTTGAGGCGATAGCCGCTGTCATCGAGGAGATACTCAATGCGGGGAAAATTTACATCGCCACGCGAGGCCCACTTACGCTCATCCGTTGCGATACCGAGGACATCGAGCGTTGCGATGATACGAGCGAGGCCCTTGTGGGGCACGCGCATAAAATGCGCTAGTACATCGAGGTCGATATCATCCTGCACGGAGCACCCGCGCTTTGAGCTGTTTGCGTGACGGTGCATGACTGACAGCTATCGCCATCATGGCCTCGATATTGTTGTAGGCGCGATCCTTCTTGAGCCCTTGGGCAAGCTCGCCAAAGTCGAGCCCGCTTGCCTCGAGCATGTCCGCCCAGTTCTTGGGTCGAACATAGGGTGTTTTCTTTTCCTCGCCGTGGCGAATCTTAGCCGAGGCACGCCAGCGATTTTCTACGGCTTCATAGAAAATCGTGACGGGAAAGGAATAGATCGTCGGCGAGTCTTCCTCGCCAAACTCCTGCGTAAAGGTGAGCCGATACGCAACGATCAGCCGACTCGAGCTCAGCTCGAACTCGTCGGCGAAGCCCAGCTCATAGTCGAACTCAATGTGGGAGTCCGGCAGGAGAAAGACGTCGCGCGAGAACCCGATTTGCATCGGCTTCTCCACCCGGCTCTTGGGCATGAAGAAATCTGAGTAACCCCAGCGCAGGGAATCACGATCTCCAGAAGAGACCGTGAGATTGAAGTGCTTGGCGAGTTTGTCTGTCCGATGGCACTCCTCACGGACCTTGCCCAGATTATCGAGAACCTTGTGCATGTTTTCCTCACTGAAAAGAACAGGCTTGGTGTACCGCTTTTTTAACAAAATGTCAACGGGTGTAACGGAGTGCGATTCCTTTGGTTACATCTGGTTTCCATCCAGGCAGTTCAAAAGCAAAAGAGATAATTCTCGTTCCGGAGCGACATTCCGCTGTCAGTTTTTTTGCGATCTGCGGCATGATCGACGTGATGCCAAATAGGTAGATAACACTCGCCTCTGAGAGATCAGCGTCGAGGAGATTTTTGCGATAAACCGTGGCGCGATTTCCAAAATCGGAAAGCTTTTTGCGGGACCACCAGACAAGGAGCGGATTTAACTCGTAGCCGATCACGGTCGCTCCCCTTTTGGCCGCTTCAACAAGGAGTCGGCCATCACCAGAGCCAAGGTCGATCACAACATCGTGGCTACTTACTTCTGCGAGTGCTACACCGTCGGGAATATCGCGCTTACGCAACGGAAGCCAAGGAGCCCCAATACCAAAACCGACAAAATATCTTGCAAAGAATGCTAATGCGAGCAAAAGCAGGATCAATCCAATGAATTGCATAGAAAACGAAACGCCGCTGGGAGTATACCAGCGGCGTGCGCTTAGGAGTGATAGAACTCGATGAAGTCGATCTTCTGCGGATTCCGCTTTTCTAGATGTAGCGACCAAGCGATCGACTTGGAGTCAAAGACCAGTGCAACAACCTTGGATTTCTGGAACCTGAGAAGCGACAAACCGAGGGTTATCACATGCTCCTCGATCACGCAGGAGCAGACGATACAGGCGAAGACATCACCTGCGGCGCGACACATGACTGGCTTCCCAACGACTCCTACGACGGTCGTGTAGAGTTTTGCTGCATGTAGAACGTCTTCCGGTTTAATTTCTTGCTTGTTCACCAGGGTAGCCTCCACTCGGAGTTTGTCGAAAAAATAACAAAATGTCAATCCCCTTACTCGTAGCGCAGGGCTTCAATTGGAGAGAGCTTTGAGGCGCGACGAGCAGGTGTATAACCAAAGACGATACCGATGATCGCTGACACGCTGAAGGCGAGCGCAATAGAGCCAAGTGAAAGCTGGAACGTCCAACCACCTTGCAAGGCATTCAGAATCTGAATCGTGAGCCAGGAGAGAAGCACTCCAAAAATAATACCAACCAAACCACCAACAGAGGTTACGGCAATCGCCTCGGCAAGAAATTGACCCAACACATCAGCACTTTTTGCACCAAGAGCTTTACGTAACCCGATCTCCGCGGTGCGCTCCGTAACGGTGACGAACATGATATTCATGATTCCGATTCCACCAACAACGAGTGAGATCGCCGCGATAGATCCGAGAAGGATAGACAACACCTGGCCAATCAAACCTGCATTTTTCTGCGCATCGTCCTGTGTCAGGACACGGAAATCGTCTTTAGATAGCTCTCCGTTTGGGTTATCGAGCTTATGAGTTTCACGGAATAAAAACCGAACCTCTTCTTTTGCTTGATTCACCGTAATGTCCTTTGGCGTAAACGCGAGGAAGTTGATTCGGTCACGGCTATAAAGGTCCATCGCACTCGTGAGAGGGATGTAGGCGATTTCATCGAGCTTTGTGAAAAAGCGCGTTCCTCCTTTTTCCATTACGCCGACCACTCGAAAATTTTGACGTCGAATCTTAATCTGTTTTCCAACCGGAGAAGCGTCTCCAAACAGTTCACGTGCGATTTTATCGCCAAGGACGACAACTTTTGCATGCGCATCGACATCGTCATTCAATAAAAATCTTCCTTCACGTACTTTTGAGGTAGAGAATACTTTGATCTCACCTTCTGTCGATCCATATACATTCGCATTAATGTTCTCCGGACCATACGTTAAAACGCTCGAGCTAATGATCGATGCATTCACACTCTCAACCCATGGCTGGCGCTTTAATTCACGATAATCCTTGAGCGTAAGCGACTGCTTTGTGGTTGGATTTGGAGCACCGCTTTTTACCTCGCCGCTTCCATTGGCAACGTTCAGCACATCCGATCCAAATGAAGCGACGTTAGAAAGCAGGTAGCTCTCGGCCGCCTTGCCGATGGAAAGCATCAGAATAACGGAAGCGATTCCAATCACAATTCCAAGCATCGTCAAAATTGCTCGCGCTTTATTACGTAGCAAACTCTTGAATGAAATTGAGACAAGGTCTTGGATTTTCATACTATTCTTTACGTAAAGCCTCGATCGGATTGAGTGAGGCGGCTTTCCTGGCTGGCGTATAACCAAACACGATGCCGATCGTTGCGGAGACAAAGAACCCAAGCGCAATCCCAGTCCATGAAAGTGCAAAGGACCAGCCCGACTGGAATGTCGAGATCACTTGAATCGCTAGCCATGACAAGAACACACCAAGTGCGACACCAATCAAGCCTCCCGTACCCGTCAAAACAATCGCCTCAAATAAAAACTGTGCGAGAACATCACGACTACGAGCACCAAGCGATTTGCGCAAGCCAATTTCTTTTGTGCGCTCCGTAACGGAGACATACATGATGTTCATGATGCCGATACCACCCACAACAAGAGAAATCGCTGCAATGGCCGTGAGCAAAACACCAAGAATATCCGTAATTTGAGAAGCTGTCTTGATTAGCTCTTCTTGCGAAAGCACATTAAAGTCATCCTCTTCACCAAAGTCCAGATTATGACGATCCCGAAGTAGGTCTTGCACACGGCGCATTCCGTCTGTAATGGAAAGCAGATTCGTACGTAGAACAATTACTTGTACGTATTTCTTGCTATAAAGGTCCATTCCGGCCGTTACAGGAATATAGATATTTCGGTCCAGGTTCTCAAAATTCTTTGAACCAATCGCTTCCATTTTTCCGACCACTCGGAAGTTCTGACGATTGATTCTTAGACTTTTTCCCACTGGACTTTCATCACCAAAAAGATCTCGAGAAATTTCACTACCAAGCACTGCGACACGGGAACGCGCGTCGACGTCGTCTTGAGAAAAGAACATTCCGTCATCCGTACGCTGATCGTAGAACTTTAATTGATCCGGCATGGTGGCCGTTACTTTTCCCTTACGCTCGATCCCATTGGAAAAAATATCGTCATCGATCTCAATACTTGCCACAGCAAGTTCTAGCCACGGCTTATCCTTTAAAGCGCGTACATCGTCATAAGTCAGCACCTCTTCTGCAAATGTATTCGTGAAACTTCCGGAACTTGGCGGACCGTTGGCGACGATAATCAAACCGCTGCCAAACGAGTTTACAGTACCGACAATGTAACGCTGTGCCGCTTCCGCGATCGACAAAATCAGAATCACGGAGGTGATACCAATTACGATACCGAGCATCGTCATTGCCGTGCGCCCCTTGGTGCGCCCGAGACTTTGAAATGCCGATTTTGTCAGGTCGCGAATATGCATGTTGTTCTTATTTACGAAGTTCCGTATCGCCGAGCTTGTGACGTTCTCCGTTAGTACGACGATCACCTACGAGCTTGCCGTCACGTAACGTCAAGATACGCTCGGCATATGCTGCTGTATCCGTTTCATGGGTAACGAGTATGATCGTATGACCTTGATTCAGGTTCAAATCGAGCAATGTATCCATGATCGCCTGGCCGTTTTTTGAGTCGAGGTTTCCTGTTGGCTCGTCGGCAAAGATCACAGATGGTTTGCGAACGAGCGCACGGGCAACGGCAACACGCTGACGCTCACCACCAGAGAGCTGATTGGAGAGATTGTTAATACGGTGTCGCATGCCAACAATATCGATCGCTTCCAAGGCTAGCTTATCGCGGTCGCGCAACGGAACATCGGAATACAAGAGCGGAAGCTTTACGTTCTCGAGGACAGACGTCTTTGGTAATAGGTTAAAAGATTGGAAGATGAATCCAATTTTTTCTCCGCGCATCATCGCGAGCTCGTCATCCGTCATCTTGGAAACGTCACGACCTTCAAATAAGTATTTGCCTCCTGTTATGTTGTCGAGAAAACCAAGAATCTGCATCAAGGTAGATTTTCCAGAGCCGGAAGGACCCATGATGGCCACGAATTGTCCTTTTGGAATTTCAAAATCGATGCCATGCAGGACATGCGTCGGCACACCGTCGTTGAAGTAGGCTTTTTTGAGGCCTTCGACACGGATTACAGCCGGAGTCGTAGCCATAGTTAATTTCCTTTCTTGGATGCTTCGTCGAGCTTCCCAAATTCGTCAGCTGAAACTTCACTGATTACAATGATCTGGTTTTCCGAGAGTCCCTTCGTCACTTCTGCGCGACCTTCATCGCCACGAAGACCAAGTTCAATATCGGTTTCTTTCACTGTGCCGTTCACAATGGTGCGTACATAACGTTGGCCGTCGCGATCACGAATGGAGCGCGTTGGAATGACTAAAACATCCTCACGGCTACCTGTCTTAATAATCAAATTGGATGTCATGCCTGGTTTTACATCAAGACCAGATGGGTCGATGGTCGCGTAGACTTTGTAGTAGATTGCGTCGGAAACCTTGGTTTGATCCGGATTTTCCGAGATAATCGATCCTTTGAATTTCACATCGTCGCCAAAGGCATCGAGCGTGATCTCCACGGACTGACCAGGTTCGACTTTCGCAATATCTGCTTCTGGGACAAGCGCCTCGACCGAGTAACCTTCTGTTGAAACCATTTTAACGGCCGTGACATTCGCACTGACTTGCTCACCGATGCTTGGAACAATGTCCGTCACGACTCCGTCAACCGGAGCAATGATTTGCACATCTGCTAAACGTTCTTGTGCTTGCTGATAGGCTGTTTGCGCATCAAGAACTTGTGCGCGCAAACCAGCAACGTCGACCGAGCGCGGCGGGGCCTGGCGCAGAGCGAGATTTGCTTGCTGGATAGCAAGATTGGTTTCCGCAGTTTTTACCTTGGTAACCAAATTCTTTTGTGCGATTTCGTAATTTGCTTGAGCTGTCTCGTAGGTGATCTGCAGTGTTTCCTTGGAACCACTCTGCGAGATCGTGCTAGAGCGAGCGGATTCGATATAGCTTGTGACACTCGTAAGGTTTGAGCTTACGCTGGCACGATCCCCATCGATGGACGCTTTCTTGCCAGACAGTGTCGCGTCCGAAAGATTAATATTGTTGATCGTTCCTGCGAGGACTTTTTGTACTTCATCGAGATACAGCTGGGTTTTGCGTAGCGCATCTTGGACTTGCTCGCCGATTAGCAAAACGTCCGCATCTGGTGTCGTAGATGAAAGGCTGCGTACGGAAATATCGACAGCGTTCACGGCGTTCTTGGCAACAGGATAAGCCTGCTTGGCACGCTCAAGCGATTCACGAGCGTAGATACCAAGAACACTCTCATACAAATCGTTGGCGGAGGTGTTATCGACACCAATCTCTGCATCACCATCGATCAAACCAGAACGCATCGGACCCATAGCGCCTTGCAGGGCGGAGCGAAGGTTGGCGTGGGCTGCTGAAACGGTCTGGTTGGAGGTCGCTCCATTTGTTTCAAAATCCGTTTTGGCTTTTTCCAAAGCGAGCTCTGAAATACGGAGCTCATTCTGAACGTTTTGGCGTGTTGCCTCCAAATCTGCAGCTGCCTGATCTGTTTGGGCTTGAGCGATGGCAATCGTTTCTTTTGTTTCACCGGCAAGGCGCGCATTTAAATTTGCTTGGGCGATAGCCAAAGAAGCTCGTGCCCGTTCTGCGCTAAAACGTAAGTCGCGAGCTTCAAGCTCGGCAATCACATCACCGCGCTTTACGATGCTGCCGATTTTTTTGTTGATGCGGTTGAGTGAAGCTGTGCTTTTGAAGGACAGGTTCAGGCGGGCGTCTGGCTTGATTTCACCAGTAACCTCGACGGTTTGTACAACGCTCCCCTTTTCTACTTGGCGCGTTTCATAAAAAGGCCCTTTGCTTCCACCTCGCCCAAAGAAAAACCAGCCGCCAGCGATCACGACAATGATTGCGGGAATATAAAATGCTTTCTTTTTCAGAAAACCAAAACGGGGTTTCTTGGTGGCTGCAAGCGGGACTTCCATGTTATCTGTCATATATATGATGGCTTCCTCCGGAGCCTGAATCGATAGAGATAAGGTTATTTACCCAAAACGGAATTGATTTTATCGTACATGCTTTTTACAAATTCTTTCATTTCATCGGCTTTGATGAGACAGATCGGCCCATCGCCATGCTGCATGACTACCAGACGAGCACCGGATTCAAGAGCCATTTTATCACGGAATTCCTTGGGAATCACAACTTGGCCGCGCTCTCCCATAACGGTAGAGCCGAGCATATGGTCGTCTGGGTTGCAGGCGGTTTTCATAGGAGTATGAACGGTATGAATAGTATGAAATCTATCGAGTTCCGTCAAGTGTCACCCTAGACAAAATCAAAAAAATCATCTATACCTAGCGCAAATGAAAACCTCTCTCTTTGATTACGTTCTCCCTCCGGAGCGCATTGCCCAGAATCCCATGGAACCGCGTGAAGCGGCCAAGCTTTTAGCGCTCGACCGGAATACGGGAACGATTCAAGGCAAACAGGTAAGTGATTTGCCCGAGCTTTTACGCAAGGGGGATCTCCTTATTTTTAATGATTCAAAGGTTTTTAAAGCGAGACTTAAAGCGGTTATCTACGGAAAGAATACTCGTGAGGCCGGGAAGGAAGTGGAGATTTTCCTACTGCGCCCTGAAGGAGATATCTGGATCGCACTCGCTAGACCAGGGAAAAAGCTCCATTCCGGATGCCGTGTAGAGTTTGCGGATGGAACAAAGGCGCGCGTTCTTGGTAAACGAGATGACGGAACGGTTGATATCGATTTTGGTATGTATCCGCAAGGCGTGTTTGAGCTTGCTGATCGATATGGCGAGGTACCTGTTCCACCCTATCTGGAGCCGACCAAAGAAAATACTTCCGTTTACCAGACGACTTATGCCAAAAATGTTGGCTCAGTAGCTGCACCAACGGCCGGATTTCATTTTACGGATGCGTTACTCGAGAAGCTACGTGAAAAAGGCGTCGACACAAACTTTATAACACTGCATGTTGGACTTGGAACATTCCGGCCAATGAAAGGCGAGACGCTGGAAGAACATGTAATGCATTCCGAGTGGGCACATGTTCCAGAAACTACTTCGCTAGCAATCGAAAAAGCTAAAAAAGAAGGCCGACGTGTGATCGTTGTTGGAACAACAGCGATGCGCGCGCTTGAAAGCTGGGCAACACAAGGAAAAACTTCCAACTGGTCAGGATTTACGAGTTTGTTTATTACACCGGGCTACGAATTCAAAGTTGCCGATGGAATGATTACGAATTTTCATCTTCCAAAATCAACGCTGATTGTACTTGTAAGTGCTTTTGCTGGTCGCGAGTCGATCATGAACGCCTATAAACACGCGATCGAGTATGACTATCGCTTTTATTCTTTTGGCGATGCGATGTTGATTACGTAATTACTCAACGATCCCTTTATTTCTTCCTTTTTCATCTTCTGGCAATGACGTGTCGAGTCCGTTGATGGAGGCGTCGAGTGTTAGACCGGATGCTACTTCTATTGCACGAGCGGAAATTGACTCGATTAATAATGGCGCTTTGCCGATCATGGATTCTGTTGGGATAAGCGCGAGCTCGACACGGACAGTTGCCCCTTCTGAATTGGCGGCAAGATACGGAAGCTTCCAGATCAGCTCGCCATCGGTTTCCGAGATTCCGCCGCCGGATGGTAAGGCGTCGCGTCCTGTGTGTTTTACGCCGGACGGGAGTCGCATACGGATGCTGACATCAGAAAGATCTTTGGATGTTGGACCGAGTGCGACCTGTAACCAATAGCGCGTCTCTTCACCGACGCGCGGCGGCAGAGGACCAATCCCGATTTGGTCACCCGTTGAAGCGTAATAACGAATAGCCGCGGAGGCATCAAACGGCGTTGTCACGCGGGATTCTGCCACAATGCCATAGCCTGCAGGACCGCTCGCGACCGCGTACCAAGCTGCGTCATCAGAAGGTCTGTCGAGCGGGATCGTGAGCGTTCTTGTACCGGCGGGAACATCGAATTTTTTTATATGCGGATGTACGAGGCCTGGGTGATAGACTTCTACTTTTCCGGCAACGGGTATCGAGACATCAAGACGTGCTGTATTTCCTGTAGAAGGACGTAATGTAATTTTTGCATCTTGATTTATGGGTGCCGCGACAAGCTCGCGCTCTACGATCGGATAAGCGCGCATCAGAGCAGAAACATGTCCGGGTTTGGCAAAGACGATCATGTCTTGATCTGGTTCAAGAGCATCGACAAGAGTTTGGTCAACACCAGCTAATGTGATGTTTTCAAGCAGACGGTTACTTCTGTTAGAAAGCCGCATCGGAATACTGCCATCGGAACGCGTCGCGCCATCATCAAATAATGGCTCAAACAAAAGCGCAGAACCTGTCACTTGGCGACTTTCATATCCCGTAAGAACGCGCGCATTGTCACTCACTTCAAATCCAAAACGCATGTTGCCTTGCGGTGAAAAAAATCGGACAACGAGTCGGGAAGTAGCATTCTCCCCTGCTTTCAGATTACCGAGCTGTACTTCATTGGAAGAATCGAGCGGCGGTTCTGCTTCTAAAATTTCCGTTCCAGCTGGCAAATTCCATCGCAAGGAAACTGGACCATTAGAATCTTGACCACGTGCATCAACCTCGGCAAAGAGTGCTTGTGGCGCCGCTGTCTGCACAGGCGCCGTTTTAAAAACGACTCCGAGCGTTGGTTTTTGCGGCGGAAGTGCGAGGTAGATGTAAATATTGATCGCGACGAGTGTTGCCGCGATACCAAAGACAGCAAGATCAAAAGCAAATACGAGTGAGGCGTATTTATATCGGCCACGATATCGTTCACGATATCGTTTGCGTAGATGTGACGTGACCGCACGCGCAGGAGTTAGGGCAACTCTTGCGCCGTGCATGGTAAGACCGTCGATTTTTTTTGTTTCATCGGACATATATTTAGAAAACAGCACCAGGGATCAGAATTTCTCTTTTGCCATCGCCATCGATATCGGACAGAACCGGACGTACTCCTTGCGCGGCCGTCACCCCAGAAGGAACAAATTCCGAGCGTAATCTACCGTCTGCATCATACACCCGTACTTTGGGCGCTGCTCCGATGCCGGAACCAACGACGAGCTCATCGCGACCATCGCCGTCAACGTCACCGATAGCAACACGGACACCTGCGCGCTCAGACTCGTTGAATGCAAAGAATCCACCGCGCCAAATGGCTCCATCGGTTTTAAAGCTGCGGACATGCGGACCTCCGCCCGCACCAGTTCCGGTAAAGATTTCACGTAGTCCATCCCCATTGAGATCGCCTATCGCTAGGGAGACGCCGCCGCGAAAACGCGATTGATAAGCTAGCCACGATTTACGTACGCGACCACGCAAGTCTGTGATCAAGACTTTTGGTTCTGAGTTTCCGTCTGGGGCAAGCACGAGCTCCCAAGCTGCGTCTCTGTCTGTTTGGCCTGCGGCGATGGAAATCGCTCCGCGATAGTTGGAGCCGTAGGGACGGAACTTAACATCGGATGCTCCGGAAAGACGTACGGTGACTTCAGCGGCATTTGAGAAAACGAGATCTTCACTTCCATTGCGATCAAGATCGACGGCGATCACATTTGCTCCACCCGGGACATCGTCGCGTTGCGCAAAGAAACCGTTGCGGAGACGGCGACCCGTCTCGTCAAAGACTTGTAAGAAATCGCCGTTGCGGACGGATGCGCCGACAACCTCTGTTGCATCGGAGCGACGAATGAGAACGATGCCATCTTCTGCAGGTACGGTGACACGTGTGACGATTGATCCGTCGTTAATTTTTGGATCTTGTGATCCGCGTAGTTTTTCAAACTCACCAGGCAAGGTTACTTGCTCTGATTGTTTACTTGCATTCACGATCGCAATGCCGCGTTCATACTCGCGGCTCCAGACGCTTGTCTTGATATTACGTGCATCCCGTCTCACATTTCCGATGGTTGCCTCGTACTCGTCATACCACCATGTGCGATGATGACCGGAATCACCTGCATCAAATGAGTAATAACTGTCTGCAACGAGCGCGCTTGTGAGTCCATATCGCATCAACCTGAAATCATTGGGGTTTTCACGATTATTTGTGTTGGTATTGATCGCGCTTACTTTTGGAGCTGGGCTTTTTGTGAGCGTAGAACGAAGCTCATTAAAGGGGCCCGTGAAGCCAGAGCGCGGAAAATTTTCATATAAAACACCGTTGCTGATGTCGGCGTAAGCTGCGCTGGAATTATTTATTATTATTTTGTCGTTACCGATAGCGCGTCTGACATTTTGAATCAGCTCACGCATGCCGGCTTTGTAGGTCGCGTTTATTTCTGACGGTGTGTTTACTTTTCCATTGCGATCAGGATCGAGATCATTACCAAAAGGTCCTGTGACATTCTCATAAGCTGCATCTAGGAAGACTCCATCCCACAATCCCGTCGACATCACTTCATCCCGGATGAATGGACCAAGAAAAGTACGCCACGTTTGGCCACCAACGGAAGGCGCGAGTGTCGAAGCGTTCAGAAGATATGCACCCGGCCACCAACTCGCACGAGCTCCACTTGCTCGCGGAAGAAAAAACGCTTCTGGAATTCTGCTGGCAAGTTTACGACCAGGAGAACGCAGATCGCCGCCATAGCGCGCTTGGGCAATTTCACTGGAACTGACGTAGGCGAGCAATTTTACATTTGGATTAATCTGCTTGATTTGACGGACGCGGTCAGGAAATTGAAAAGTTTGGTCCATGTCGAGAACAACGATATCCCAGCGTGCGAGTTTAGCTGGATCATCAGCCTTGATTTCATAGCCGAGAAAAAAATTGATGAGCTTTGGCGATTGATCGTTGCCGATAGCCGCTAGACTCGGAGATGGAAAAACGCTCGCGGACAATACTGCGATGGCGAGTATCGAAAAGATGCTACGCCGCATAAGAACAGCGTAGCATAGCGGAATTTTTTGTTAAAGTGACGAACTAAAACGAAGAACGCCGCCACTCAGGAGTGAGTGACGGCGTTCAGAGTGTTAGCTCTTCACCTTGCCGAGGAAGTGGGGCCAGGACTTCCACGAGATGGCGTAGTAGATATGTGGGTTCGATGGCAGTCGAGAATCTTGTTTGTATTGCTGCCTGTATTCGTCTTAGCTACTGATTCCAAGCCTCTGCACCGCCTTCACCGCCTCGGCCATCGTCGGGTAGAGCTCGACGTCGATCCGGTGCATGATGTCCCGAATGTCGCGAGCTTCTTGATCGAGCTCGAAGATGATGCTCGAGGCATCGATCTCTCGAGCGATCCTCGGACCACGCCTCGGCCCCTCCTCCTTGGGACCATAGTCGTCGATCTTGTCCATGAAATCCGAGACCATTTTGATACGGTCGCAGTTGCCGACAAAGTCGAGAACCGTGACCTTGGTCTTGCCAGGCGCCTTGCGAAGCCCGCGGCCGAGCTGCTGCAAGTACACGGTCTTGGACTCGGTCGAGCGAAGGAAGACGACAAGCTCCGTGTCCGGAACGTCGATTCCCTCGTTGAACATGTCCACCGTCAGCAGGTACTTGATGCGACCTCGACGGAATCCTTCGAGATCGGCATCCAGCTCCTTACGATCAAGCTTGCTGTGATACGGCCGCGCCTTTTTGAGGAGCTTGGCCATACCTTCTGCCTGCTTGATGTCGGTGCAGAAGATGATGCCTTGAGCCTTGTAGCTCATGATGTCATTAGCGATGTCGGTGTCGAGTCTCTCGATGAAAACGTTGTCGTTCAACTCACGGAGCGTGATGCGCTCCCCTTGCAGAACACGACGATTGAGCTCGCGGATTGCATCACGCGACGCTGTACCGACCGTCATCAACTTATAGTTGATATCGGAAAGGTACTTCCGAGCGATCGCCTCCTCGAGCGAGAGCGTGACCGACGACTCTCCGAAGAGATCGCGGATGTTCTTGTCGTCTTGCCAAGCAGAAACTTGGGACGGAAGTACTCGATGGTCGGACGGTAGGTCTCGGCTTGGGAGTGGTGACTTTCATCGACCACGACCATGTCGAAGGCATCCGGCGCGAACTTCTTCCTCCAACCCTGCATGGTCTGAAAAGAAGCGAACAGGAACTGGACGGTCTTGGGGTCGGACTTCTCTTCACCCGTGAACATGCCCATCGACCGACTACCGTTGAACACGGCGCGGTACGCGAGCATGGACTGGCGGAGGATCTCGTTGTTGTGACAGAGAAACAGCATGCGCTCCTTGGAGCGTAGCAGCTTCTGCACGACGAGTGCGCCCGTGATGGTCTCCCCGGTACCGGTAGCCATCACCATGAGCGTCTTGCCGTCGCGCTTCAGCGCCTTGGCGACATTCTTGATGATCGGAACCTGGTACGCATGGGGCTGGATCACGATTACCTCTTGAATAATAGGAGCGCACGGGGTTATTCCCGTGCGCTCTACTTAGCAATATTTTGATATTTCGTCAATCCCTCGCTCCTGCATCGCGATAGCAGTCCAGTACCGTATCGACGTGATTCTTCCAGAGATGCTTGGCTTGGATGCGTTCACGGCCCTTTGCGCCCATTTGGTCGCGAACTTCCTTTGGAGTCGCAAGGAAGCGGCGGAGGGTGCGAAGCCAATCATCGACGTCGCCGGGGTTTACAAGGAAGCCATTCTCGCCGTCGGCGACAAGTTCTGGATTTCCGCCGGTACGGGTGACGAGACAGGGTAGGCCGCTGGCCATCGCCTCAAGAACTGAGCCGCTGGCATTTTCATAACTCAGTGTTGGGAGGACGAGTGCTTCTGCGCGATCGCGAAGCTTCTGTAGTTCTGCTGGCGCGACAAAGCCGAGAAACTCGATATGATGCGCGCCTTTATCTTTTACGAGTTTTTTGAGCTTTTCTTCCAGTGGACCACGTCCCGCAATTTTTACGGGAAGCTCTGGAACTTTTGCGGAAGCCTCGATAAAACTCTCCAAACCTTTTTCTTCTGATAGTCGTCCGGCAAAAATTAGATATCCCCCGCCACGGACGGCTGGTGTATCGATCCAACCTGTTGGATTTGGAACATAACGTAACTTTCCAGCTGGCTCGCCCCAATCTTCCATTTTTTCTTTTATGAAACGTGAAGGACAAAGAAAAATCGCGACGGTTCGTTCATAGCTCTGCCTAAATTTGGTGAAGTACATCTCAAGAGCTGGAAGCGCGTTGTAGATGAACTTATCCGACATGCATCGATGCAGGATCACGTTGTAATACTTGCCGCCTTTACTGCGTTCACATGGAGCGCCGTGATCAAACATCGAGTAATTTGGAGCGGCGAGCTTGTAGTCGTGCAGGGTTTGGACGCAAGGAATATTGCGTTTACGGATTTCCGGTAATAAAGATGATGAAAGGTGATGATATAAATTATGAAGATGAATAACTTCCGGTTTTACATCATCGAGCATCTGCGCGAAGGCTTTTTTTGCTTCGACATTCCAAATAAAGTTTCTGGCTTTTTTCAGATCTGTCCAAAATCCATCCGAGCGATCCAAGTGATAGCGTGTGACAAAATACTTTTCATCGCGATTTGGTAAATTTTTTACTCCGCGCGTTGAGAACGCATGAACGACATGACCGCGAGCCTCCAGCTCGTCAATCAATCCATGCATATACACCTCCGCGCCGCCGTGGAGATCAAAGAATTTATTTACTTGAAGGATACGCATTTCTCTGAAGTATATGTCATTCCCGTGAAGACGGGAATCCAGAACCAAATAATCAGAACTTTTATTCAATTCGCTCAGCTGGATCCCCGCCTACGCGGGGATGACATCACTCTATTTCAGCATTCGATGATAAAGCGCTCTGTATTCTTCCTTCATTCTTTCCAGTGAAAAATGTTGTTCTACTACGATACGGGCTTTGCGAGCACGCTCTAAAGCTTGTCCGTATTGATTGAGAACGCTTGAGATTTGCGCTGTCCATTTTGTAACATCGGCTGGAGCAACAAAGATCATTTCAGCTTCCGTGAAGGTTTCTGCAAAGACGGGTAAATCACTGACAATGATCGGGACTTGAGCGGCGGCGGCTTCCAAGACAGCGATTGCTTGACCCTCATGGCGCGAGGCGAGCAAGAAAAGATCGGCGTTGCGGAGGCGATCGGGAATATCATCGACAGAACCAACAAAATTAACGCGCGGCATGATACCGAGCAGTTCCGCTTTGCGTTGTAGCGATACGCGTTCCGGACCATCGCCAATGATTTGCCAAGTCCATGGTCTTCGGATCTTTGCGAGCGCCTCAAGTAAAACCGTATGGCCCTTGTCGTCTAATAATCGACCTACGGTTACTAGATGCGGCATGTCCCCTACTTGATGTGGATCGCGTGGCGTGAAGCGCGTGAGGTCGATACCAATACGAATCACCGATTGTTTGGACATGGATACACCGTATTGGCGTGTGACCATGCGGCGGACGGAATCGGAAACAGAGACCACATGGGTTGCGCCTCGATAGGCCTGGAGTCGCAAAAGGCGAACAGGAAATGATAAGCCCGGTTCATGACTGTGCGCGGTTACGATTTGTGGGATGCGTAATTTACGACAAGCGAATCCTGCCCAGACATCGGCACCAAGATGCGTTTGTACGAGATCAGGTTTTTCTGCGGACCAACGAGAGACGAGCCAGTCAACCAATTTCCATCTTGCCCAACCTGTTGAAGTTGCGGGTGCGATAAAGACCGGAATCCCGACGGCCTTAAACGTCGCTTCCATATCACCTCCCCCGCCGAGGGCAATCACTTGAATGCGATACTCGTGCGAGAGTGAGCGGCACAAATCCAAAACCATGCGCTCGGCTCCGGCGCGTCCTAAGGTCCAGACAACGTGAACAAGAAGTGGTTTAGACATGGGAACCTCTTAAAAAATCCGGATCACGACCAGCCTCGCGCTCAAGGAATATACGTCCGGCCGCAAGGAGTAGGCCGATCGGCAACCACAGGCGTGGCGTCCAATATGTCGTACTCGTTAACTCGTACGCAAGCATTCCGATGACACCGACGAGTAGGTAGATGTACGCGATCGTTTCCGGTTTACCAGGTGTGAGCCGATGTAAAACAAAATTCACTTCTCGAGCGAGAGCTAAGAATATGATGGCGAGCGCAATCAGCCCGATCGTTCCTGTTTCTGCCATCACCTTCCAAATAAGTCCGTGGGCATCAAAAGCCGGACCAAATTCTAGCGTGAATGCATACGTGTGTGCGACGCGATCAACGAAGGTTCCGGCCCCAACACCGATAATTGGCGATCCACGGAATAATTCTACGGCAATTTCCGTGAGAGCCGCTCGAGAATCGATAGAGCTTTGAGCTCCGGAGGAAAGCGAGTACACGAGCTGGATACCGGCGAGTGGAATAACGAGCAGTAAGATCGCAACCAACTCACGACGATACGTTTTCCATGCACCGCGCCAAATCGTTGCAAATAGAATGGCGATTTGGATTGGGACGACGATCCATGCTGTGCGCGAGAATGTCAGAATCACGATAGCACTCATGAAGGCACAGGCGGCGTAGATGTAGCGTCGATTAGGACCATCTTTTAAAAGTGCGGCGAGTGCGAGACCACAAGCGATGGCGATCAACTCGACTTCAGCGAGGGCATGCTGGTTTCCGCCGAGTGGATTTACTTCTAGAATCGGACCGGGCATGGCGCGATTTAAGGAGAATCCCCCATCAAAAGAGATCATGCTACGGAGACCATCGAGCGCAAAGGCGATGCCAACAAGAAATAGAATGAGAAGCGCATCGCGCAACCGTTTTTTTGATCGAACAAAGTTTACGACCAGTGCGATGGATGTGAGATAGACAAAAACCAGATAGCGTCCGACGAATTTGAATACTTCTCCCCAGGCTGGATCGCCTTCTGAAAATCCAGAAAGAAGATGTGCGCTGATTAATAAAACAAACGGGATGGCGAGCGGAAGCCAGGGTTCCCAGTTACGGTCGCGACGACCTCGCCAGAGCAATAAAATCCTCAAGGCCCAAGCGGCGAGTAAACCAAGCGCGATGACCTCGCCGACAGCGAGTTCTACGTATGCAGAAAAAACACGCTCACCGATGCGGACTTCTCCGGTATAAATACCAACGAGAATACCGAGCAGCATTGAAAGCGCGAGCCAAACATTGAAAACAGGAAAAGGAAAGCGCCATGCGATTAACGCGGTAACAGCGGACGCGAGACCAAAGGTAATGGCGACAGGCGCGCCGGCCGCGACGCCCATACCAACAAGGAAAAATAACAGAAAAAGTCCCCAACCAATACGTGGCCAGATCGACTCTGTTGTTGTTTCTAAATGAACCGACGATGACATCGCCTGAATTATAGCAAAATCGCGGAAAATAAGAGGACCCCCGCATCGCTTACGCAATGCAGGGGTCCGGAGTGTGGGCACAGAATCAATCCGTACCCGAGCAGGAAGGAACTAGGGGCAGGTGACGGCCAAGCCCGTGGGGCTGGCCGGGAACGTCGGGAGCAAGATGCCTCCCGGAGCGCCGGGGCAGACGGCGCCGTCCACCGTGCGGTTGGTCCCCTGCGTGACGAAGGACGTCACACAGATAGGATCGACGTTGCGGGGGGCGGGCCAGACGCGACGGTCGGTACCGTCGTTGCACCACAGACCGAGCCGGTAGTTACCGGCTCCGACCTCGGCGAGATCCAACGTGACCGTGTTGACGCCGGGGTCGGACGGAACGCCACAGCCGAGCTCATCGTAGATGACCACGGACCAGCCAACGCCACATGCCCCAAAGGACGAAGTGACGCAAGCGAGGTCATAGGTCGTCGAGACGACACCGGAGTGACCGAGGGGCAGACGCGCCGCGCGACAGGTGTTGCGCTGCGTGGCTGCGAAGCCCGAGCCCGGACCAGAGTCCACGCCCGGGATACCCGAGTCGGTGCCGGGAGTACCGGCATCGCTCATGGGAACACCCGCGTCCATCGCCGGAGGCGGACCAGCGTCGACACCGCCACACGAGAGGAACTCGTTGACGCCGCCGTCGCAGTCGTTGTCGAGCGCGTCGCAGATCTCGGTCTGGGGACCGACCGCTCCGGCACAGGCACCGAAGGCGCCCGCCGAGCAGGTCTGCGTACCACGCACGCAGATGCCGAGGCCCGGCGTGCCGCCCGCGAACGGGTAGCAGGACTGGGTCAGGGATCCGCCAGCGAGGACATCATTGTCGACCAAGCCATCGCAGTTGTCGTCGATGGCGTTGCAGGTCTCAGCGATGGGCATGAGCGGAGTCGTCGAGGGAACGCATTGGATGGCAGTTCCACCGACGCACTGGATGGTGCCAGCCGTCATGCAGCGTCCCGTTCCGACGGTGCAAGCACCACCGGTGGGAGAGCCGCCGCAGCCGGGCGAGCACGAGAGATCGCTGCCGTTGCAGTCCTGATCGATCGTGTCACCGCAGATCTCGAGAGCCGGACCGACTTCACCCGTGCAGGAGCCCCAGAGGGGTCCTTCGGAGAAGCCGACACAGGCCTGCGTTCCGGGAACGCAGATACCGCGACCCGCGAGCGACATCGAGTAACTCGTGCAGGTCTGGACGACGCCTTCGTCGACCAGTCCGTCGCAGTCGTCGTCGATGCCATTGCAGGTCTCACTCACGGCGTCACCAGCGGTGACGTCGCAGGACACCACGCCGGCCGCACACATGTACGTACCGTCACGGCGACAGGCGCCGACACCCTCGAAACACGCCGAAGGCGTGGGAACGATGCGGGAGTCGGAACCACAGATGACGCAGGAGTCGGAGATGCCGTTGCAGTCTTCGTCGTCGAAGTTGCCACAGATCTCGAGGGCCGGGAGAACTTCTCCCGCACAGGCGCTGAAGGCGCCTGCCGTGCAGACGCGTGTTCCAGCTTGGCAAAGACCGATGCCGGCGGAACCGGGGCGACCCGTGTAGCAGCTCTCGACGTTGCCGTCGATGCCACCATCGCAGTCGTTGTCCAGGTTGTCGCAGACTTCGGGTGCCGGCGGACCAGCGACCGCGGAGCAGATGAGCTCCATACCGGTGCAGCTGTATGTACCCATGCCCATGCAGGCACCGATGCCGGCGCTGCAGGCTGTGCCCACGCGAGCGTCACCACCACAGGAAACGGAGAGAAGAAGACCGCCGTTGCAGTCCTCGTCCACCATGTTGTCGGGGATCTCGGTCGAGGGACCGACCGCACCGGCACATGTCGACCACGTCATCATCGCGGGATCGTAGTCCTGCGTACCGTACATGCAGATGCCGACACCAGGGTTGCCCGAGGCGAAGGGAAAGCAGGAACGGCTGATGTTGTTGTCGACGGTGCCGTCGCAGTCGTTGTCGAGGCTGTCCGGCGTGATGCCCTCGGAGCCGCGAGCGGCTTCGTTGGCCATAGCCGAGCAGACCTTGTTGTCCATGGGATCGCACATCCACGTGCCGGAGACCGCGCAGACGCCGAGGCCAGCGCTACAGGCAACCGCTCCGACGACGTCGGGGTCGGTGCCACAGGCTGTGCTCATGCCGCCGTCGCCCATGGTGCCAGCATCGTAGGGAGAGCCCGCGTACGGGATGCACTCGCCCCACATGTTGCTAGCGTCGCAGTACTGGAAGCCCGGACGGAGCGAACCGTCCGTGGTCGTACAGTTGGGATTCAGAGAACCGATCGGGTCGCAGACGCCGGAGCCCGTGGTGTCACCCGGGACGGGCGACGGAACGGGTGCCGAGCAGTCGACCTGCCAGCAGTTGCTCGCGATGTTACTCACGAGGTCACAGGTCTGGTAGGCGCAGACGGTCACGCCATCGGAACCCTGACATGCGATGCGGGTGCCACGCTGGGCCTCCGAACACATGGTTCCGGGATCGACGAGAGGCTGGATACTGCCTCCCGCGATGGGCGAGCACGCACTCACGAGGAAGCTCGCGGACAATCCGACGAGCGCGACGAGATGGATCAGAAACGGAGACGGACGATGCATGGACGAACCCTCTTTCTGTCGTGATACTAGCCAAAAACGCTCACGACGGACGTTGTACACTCAATCTGGGAACGAGCCGGATGAACTTATCACAAAAATAAAGAAATGTCAATACCTATGCAGGCTCCATTTGATTATTAGATCGCTTAAATAACGTAAAAACCGGGGCACTCCATTCCGACAGATGTCGGAAGAGTGCGCCCGGTTTGGACAGAGTTTGTCCCGACGCGAGTCGGGATGAATCAGAAGCGATGCCGAGGGGCGCCGCCTGACGTGGTTGTGTCGCAGGAGAGACTCGATGCGATCAGGCTATTCCCGATCGCTTCATCGTAGACTCGCCACTGGACACCTGTGGCCACCGTACAAGCACCGAGAGAGGTGTCGAAGGTGGAGAGGTCCGAGGATGTGCCTCGTGCCCGATAGGATCCGATGAACGGATTTACCGGAGCGGAGGCGACGCAGCGATACCAGCCTCCTGACATCGGCTGCATCTCGACGGATCCTGTGTTGAGGCAAGTGACGATGTTCTCATCGCCCCAATAGGAACCGTTGCGCAGGCGGAACGAGTGCGCGTCCCAGGTGTCACCCGGAACGTAGAGCTCGTAGACCGTACGGCTACCGGTTGCACTGCAAGCGAGGTCACTGCCGTTGCAGTCCTCGTCGATGCTGTTTCCGCAGATCTCGACATGAACTGTGCACCCGGAGGTACAAGCCATGTCGACACCGTTGCAGTCTTGGTCGATGCCATCGCCACAGATCTCTGCACTCGGTGTGCAGGTCGAGGCGCAGGCGAGGTCACTGCCGTTGCAGTCCTCGTCGATGCTGTTTCCGCACACCTCGGTGGAGGCGACGGGAACGGTGAGTGCGAGCATGAGCGAGCCATCGACGCAGGACCAAACGCCGGCGAGTGCACAACGCGATGAAGTCGCGGGAAGCAGACAGGGCGTGTGGTATCGAGCGTCGCTTTCACACGCGGAGCCCGTGGTGCAGCCGTTGTCGGCGACGCCATCACAGTCCTCGTCGAGACCGTTGCCGCAGATTTCTGCACGAGGCGTGCAGGTTGCGGCGCAGGCGAGATCGGCACCGCTGCAGTCTTGATCGATGCCATCGCCACAGCGGTCGTAACCACCAGGGCGAGACGAACGATCAGAGTCATTGCAGTCGGGATCGAAGGCGAGCACGTAGCCCATGGGGACAGGATCGCAGTCAGGACGGACAATGTAGTCCGCCGGATTGCCGTAGCCGTCCGCATCTGCGTCGCGCCAGTAGACGGCATCTTCACAGGCGGGATCGGGATCTGTCGTCGGCTCGGGATCAGGCATGGGTACCTCCGACTCACAGCGAGTCGTATTCAGCACCACGCACTCCCAGACCCGATTGGGTCGGCAGACGAAGTACGAGTTGTCCGCACCGCAATCGGTACGGCAGACCTCGTCACGAGAGTCGCCAGGCGTGCAGTCCATCTGTGGCTGCATCGCATCTGGCGTTCCCGCATCCGACTCCCCGGAAGGGTCATCGGACAGGATCGGCGAAGTGTCGAGGTTGCAACCAGAGATGAGCATCGAGGCGAACAAAACGTGAATCATCTTCATGCGAGCTCCAGTATCCCTAGCGGGATGTCAGGGGTTGTTGTGTCAAAGGACCGGCGTTCCAATCCAGCCAAAATCTGTTCTATTGGAACCTAATACTCTAGCACTTTTTGGACCTTTTGTCAATGACAATTAACATTATTTTATCGCTAATCTAAGGCAAAAATACGTAATATTTTTTAGCCAATCTTAGCTACTTTTATAAAAATTGGCTTGATTGACACCAATTGTGAATATGTCAGCATATACGCGCGGACAATTCCGTCCGTTTTCTGCTACGGAGTAAACACGCCATGGAAAGCATCGTGGCACCTAGCGCCGGTAAGGGCGCGCTGTGAGCCGCCGAGAGCATCGGGTTCAGCACAGCACCCGGTGTGTCTCGGCACGTGCCTGGTATCTTAGGCCTGTCGCCAATTGCGGTTGCGGCGGCACGCGATAGGTCGGTTTAATCGGGAGACAATAGACCGGCCTGTAATCAAAGCCAGGCGTCTCCCTTTGTGTGTTCCCGTTAACTGGGATATGAGCTCCGTTGAGTACCGTATGCTCCGGAGACAATCAAACCCGCGACTCTCCCTCCGTGAGTCGCGGGTTTTCCTATATCTATTGACATTATATTAAAAATCTGGTTAGATAAAAGGTCCGCTAGACATGCGGATGCGTCCGCCCACACCGGACCCTATGTCTGGAAGCCGAACCCTGAGTTCGTTGTTACCTGAGTAGGGACCGAACGTGATGCCCCAACGGGGCGGATGACATCTCCGGGGCAGGGAGATGACATAATGCACACGCAAACCCTACTCACCCACGCAGTCATAGGAACCGTTCCTGCGACCGCACTCCGACACCTTCTGACGGATTCAATCGACAAGGCAGCGTTTGCCTGGACCCCTTTCAAGGTCACATTCTGGACCGGTCTTGGTGGTCTGCGCACTCCCGAACGTTCTTTTCCCGCGCTCTGCCCCGGCGCGTACTGGCTGAACTAGCCATTTCAACTCGAGAAAAAAATTCACGCCCCGATGGAATCACCATCGGGGCGTTATTGTTTTTATGTAAGTTTTTTCTTTCCCCAATCCGGAGGCGGTGACCACGCGACGGCACAACTCCAAGCCATTTCATAAAGTGCTTTCATGACTTCCGCGATATCCGCACTGTCGATGATTACACCTAGACCTCGTGAGCGATGTGACAAAATATAGACACGAGAACCTACGATACCTAGATCACCCGTGAACGGAAGTTTATTATAGTCGATTTCACGCACCTCTATTCCGTCTATATCAAAATACGGAACTTCAAATCCTGGTTTCACGCTTATCAGAGCACGTCCACGTAATTTTTTTGATCCTTCTATGCGATGTTCCGGTTCGATATTTACCAAATCCATCAACATCTCATCCACGGCATAAAGCTCCCAGATCGGTTCATTGCTAGAAGAGATTTCTTCACGGATGCTTACGAGCCCGGCATCACCTTCAAAAAATCGGACACGAGGCTTGTCTTCTACGGCGTTAAAAATCGCCATGAGACGTGGAAGAGTTTGTGAGAGTCGATCGCGCTTGGCTTCTAGCAAGCCCATATGCTCGCTTACGATCGCCATCAATTTTTCTGGATTCTCAGCGGTGAATACAATCTTCTTTCCTTTCTCAAAGGTCGAGACAAGACCGTGCTTTTTGAGACCCTCGATCATCACATACGTTGTGGAACGATTGACCCCGGCGCGCTTAGCGATGTCTTGCACGCTAGAAGGGCCGAGTTCCAGCATCGCTAAATACACGACTGCTTCTTTGTCGCTTAGCCCGAGTTCCAGTAAGCCAGCTTTTATATCCTCCAACATATGGCGGATTCTACCATGAGGTGAGGGTTTGCAAAGTTAATCTGGCGGTTTTGTCAAAGCGGAAACGTGGAGCCCAGGAAAGCCCTGCCTCGCGCAACCGGTTGCGTACTTCCGGCTGGTCGAGCACGGTTTCAAGATGTATACGTAAACTTTCCGCGTCCAAAGGATCAAAAAATAGCGCGTTTCCATCACCAACGACTTCCGGAAGTGAAGCGGCGTTGGAAGAAATCACCGGACAGCCACAAGCCATGGCTTCTAGCGGCGGCAAACCGAAACCCTCATAAAGTGAAGGTTGAATGTAGGCGAGCGCACCGGAGAGAAGTGCGACCTTGTCCGCTTCTGAGATGTAGCCAGTGATATGAATAAAATCTTCGCAACCAGAATCGGCGATAGCCTTGCCAATTGCATCAAAACCTTCACCGGGTAGTCCAGCGAGAACAAGATTGAGCGGATCGCCGATACCACGTGATGCTTTGTGTCGCTTGAACGCCTCGACCAAAATAAGAATATTCTTCTTGGCTTCCAGTCGACCAATGAAGAGGATATACGGATCTGGGATTTGCAGACGCGCTTGCATCGCATCGATATTGCTTTGCAATGCAGGTTTATACGTATCGTGATCGACGCCTAGGGGCGTAACCGTAATACGCTCGGCAGCGACGCCATAGCATTCCATGATTTCACGTTTGCAGAATTCTGAAACTGTAATGATTTTGGCATTAGCTTTTACAATGTCGCGCGTTGACCACTCATGATAGGAAACTTGGCGCGGTTTATACAGTTCCGGAAAACGATGAAAGCCAACATCATGCACCGTCACCACGGAGCGCTTGGGTGCAAATCGGGGCAGAACATGCGCTGGAACAAACAGAACTTCTGGAGGTTTACGCAGCATCTCGAGTGAGAGACGAGCTTGTGTCCAGAGATATTTGGGTGGCCAGTTTAGACGGCGCTCAAACCAGTTTCCTGGCAAACGCTCGAGTCCGAGTGAGAGCGCGGCATTGGTATAGAGCATCCACGTGTGAGGTGCCGCTTGCGGATCTTGCTTGAGTGCCTGGATCAGGCGATAGGCATACCATTCAACACCGGTCTTTTGGAGACGGTTAGCGCGTGACGCTTCAATTCCGATAAGCATGGAGATAGAGTATCACGTAGCACATAACAAGTAGCAAGCGAGTACTGGTTGACAAAAGTTCTTAACTACGATTTTATAGTCACTCGGAATGGAGGTACCGTGAGCCCCGAAACCCTGATCCGATCACTCCTTGGAGAAAGACGTGCCAGCGAGTACTACTTCTCGCTTCCCACCGGTGAATTCGAGGAGCATCTCAAGGCTCTCGACATCAATCCGATCGATGTACTCGATGACAATCCAGAATTGTATCGTCTGGCGGGCATCGGACATTGCCCCGTCGTGTATCTGGAGTACGCCGTAAGCTTTGAGACCGATGTCCCAACATGCGACGTATTACATTGCATCGAGCATGTACGTCGGGAAGAGATTCCGAGACCGCGAGTCGTGGTTGCTTACCTCAATGCGAGGCAAGTACGAGGGCTTGGTATCGCGATTCGCTTCATGTGCATCGCAAGAGACGAGCCCGTGGTAAAACGCGTTGCGCCCAAACGCGCACGCGTCGTCTACGAGTGTCGACAGGGAGAACGCTGGGTGGAGATCTACTTCTCCAAACAAGCCATCCCTCACCTCACACTCATGACTGCGTGAGTGCAACTAAAAGCCGCCCCATCCTGGAGGCGGCTTTTTACGTTTTACGCCGAGAACACACTGCGCTTGTAGAGCTCAAGGTTCTCGAGTGCGATCCCCGTCCCTTTAGCCACGCATTGCTGTGGGTTGTCTGCCACAAAAGCTGGAACGCCCGTAGCTTCTGAGAACAATCGATCCAAATTACGGAGCTGGGAAGAGCCTCCGGAAAGCACCATCCCTTTTTGCATGACATCGGCAGACAGTTCTGGGGGTGTTGCACGCAGGACATCTTTGATCGAATCAACGATTCCTTGTAGTTCATGTTGAATCGCATCCGTGACGTCATCAGAAGTAACGATCACCATGCGCGGCAAGCCGGAAATCATGTCGCGGCCTTTGACTTCAAGCTCGAGCTTGTCTTCCAGATACAGTGCCGAGCCGATCTTGATTTTAATTTCTTCTGCCGTGCGCTCACCGACAGCGAGACCGTGTTTGCGGCGCACATGCTCTTGAATCGATGAATCGAGCTTGTTGCCACCGATACGAACAGATGACGAGGCGACGATTCCTCCAAGAGAAATAACGGCGATTTCTGATGTACCGCCGCCGATATCGATAATCATGTGACCAGAAGCTGATCCGATCGGAATATCGGCACCAATAGCAGCCACAACAGGCTCTTTGATAATGTAAGCCGCACGAGCCCCAGCGGAAATCGTGGCGTCGATCACTGCACGTCGTTCCGTGGAAGTAATCCCACCAGGAACAGCCACCATGACTTCTGGGCGGAACAAGCGGACACCGCCGAGCGCTTTATTAATAAAATATCTTAGCATTGCTTCCGTTGTACGATAGTCCGCAATGACGCCGTCTTTGAGTGGACGCTTGGCCACAATGGTATCAGGCGTACGGCCGATCATATCCTTGGCTTCTTTTCCGACTGCTAGGACTTTTTTATCAGCAATAGAAATCGCCACAACGGAAGGTTCGTTGATGATAATACCTTTCTTGGGAATATAGACGAGAACCGTTGTGGTTCCGAGGTCGATACCAATTTTTTTTCCGAACATAGATAACGTAGAGGCGACCCATTGGGTCGCCTGGGAACGAAGGGTAAGAGCAAGCCTCTCCCTACGGTCTAAAACGTGATTTCAAAGGATTCCGTCTTGCCCCACGCGCCTTCATAGTGATAACGATCATCGCCAAAGTCTGCTGAATCTTCTGGGGGCGTTGCTCGTAGAACGTTTTTACCGAACCGGAGGTCTAGGGTCAATGTCCGTTCCGCGCCTGGCTGTTTTTGGCCGATAAATCGATACTTCTCCCCTTCTACAAGGCTTGCAATACGAGGTGGTAAACGATAGCGAAAAACCATTTCTGCAATGGCGCCTGGTTCAATCACCCAGAAGCCGCCAAAGACTTGTTTTCCAAGTTCACGGAAAACATCGGGGTTTTTGGAACTACCGGACCAAGAAAGAAGCTCACTACCCTCTGGGACATACACACGCGTGTAGCTACGGTAACGCGTGTAGCGCCAGTCAAAGACACGATTGGTATTTGTGTAACGCAAACGTACGGTGGCAACGGGGCCTTCAGGATCAGTGAAATCAACAGAGTAAAATACACGCTTGTCCATAACGCCATCCGTTTTAAGAGCGGCGAGATTAGCATCGATTACCCAGAGATAATCCTCATCCGTACCGATGGTACGGCCGCTCCAACTGCGTCTATCAAGGATTTCCTGAACGGACGGATCTTTTGCGTAAACCAACATATCGCCCTGTTCAAGGGAAACGGTGGCGACATTAAGCAGGGATGGCCATTGGTTGGCCGGAAGGCTGAGTAGCGTCGTGATCAAGACATCGCCAAGCTTTTTCACGATATCCTTACGCTGTTCCGTGGGACGGCCTTCCTGATGGAATCCGACCTGCGTTTCAAATTGCAATTGGTCAAAAAAATCGTCGGCGGTGAATGTCTGGTCTTCTACTGTAAGCGGGCCTGTCATCCGGAGTATGCGACGAAAGAATTCTGGCTGAAGCGCAATAACGCCGTCGAGTGTTACATTGATATTTCTCCCCTGCTGCGTCTCGCGTTGATAGACATCGATGAGCCGCGCAGCCGATTGCGGATAGTCCGGCGACCAGTTGGAATCGCGCAAAAACCAAGCACTGATACCGAGTTCACGCGTCATTACGGCTGGCGGCGTATCCTTCCAAGTGTTGGCAACCAGATTGTCGAGTGCGTAAACATCTTCAAACTCGATGCTCTTAATGTCACCTGCATCGACAGTCACCAGACCAATATTTCCGATAAAGCCGCCGGTTGGGCGTAACTCGTCCGCGTTTTGCAGTAAGACAAGATAGGTTTTTTCATCTGGGAAGCCGGAGAGCGGAACAAGCCATTCAAGGAGGCTAAGTGCCTGCCCCATGGATGTGTCGAGCGCGGGAAGCTGGTCTGCGATCGGGACGATGGCGTTACGAATCGGTGCAAACAATTCATCTTGAGGAACGCGCGCCCAAGCGTCGGCGGCAATGGAAATCTTTTCCCGTGCCAAACGGAGGCGTGGCAAGGCTGCGGCCAAGTTTTCAAACAAGGCGCGTTTTTCCTCGCGGGTTAAATCCTTGTAGGAGCGACTTTGGTCGATGTTTACGCCAGACACGGTTCCGGCTGCATCGACGGCTTGTTGAATATCAGCAACAACAGAAAGCACTTCACGAAAACCGGAAACAGCAGAAGATCCGGAACGCTCAACTTGTTCCAAGGCCTTGAGACGTGAGCCCAAGTATGGCGCTTCACGCCAATTTCCCATGGCGCGTAAACCACCGCGAATCGCTCCAAGGTCTTGCTCTGCAGCAGCGAGCTTGGTTTCTGCCAAAGAAAAATCCCGAACACCCGCGTCGGCAACGGCGCCACGCAAATGCCCTTGCAAGCTAACGGCCGCACCACCAGCAACAACCGTGCCGTAAATAACGGGCGAGATAACAATAACGAGCGCGACGATAAGGATGATTCCGATCCCAAGCGCGACGCGTTTCCACGGCCAACCCACAATGGAGAGTTCCATGGATTTGATTATACCTGTTTTGTGCGAGGATCGGGGGAACCGATGTGTTTTAAGAAATATTTGATACCACTCGCCAAATGAACACGGGTTAACTTGTTGGTGACAACCTCCCATGGAAAGCGGATGCGGCTCTCGCGACCGTGATAATGCATAAAGCGAGAAACCGGAACATAAGTAACGCGTAAACCCTGACCCCAAGCGCGGCGACAAATGTCCGCTTCCTCAAAATACATGAAAAAGCGCGGATCAAAATGACCGATGCGATCAAGAACGGTTTTGCGAATCAACATCGCCGCGCCAAGTACCCAATCGACATCCTGTTCTATCGCACGATCCATGTCTTTCATGGTGTAGCGGTCGAGCGATTTGCGAGCGATTGGCAATCGACCGATGAACGTTCTGCGCAAAACTGGCGTCAGCAGATTTGGAAAACGATAACAGGACTCTTGGTCACTACCGTCCGGATTCAAAATACGTGGGCCGCTGATACCGACTTCTGGACGTGCAGACATCCACTCAATCCACGATTCAACTTCTCCAGGAAAAACCGTGAGGTCAGGATTGAATAGTAAGACATACTCACCGCGCGCCTGCTCTAACGCCAAATTATTTCCCGCTCCGTAGCCGATATTTTTTGGACTCGCGATCACCGTAACCCAAGGAAAACGCTCACGTACCATCTCGACCGTTCCGTCACCCGATGCGTTATCGACAAGGAAATATTCAAAGGGAAACGCAAAACGCGCGTCTCCCACGCCTTTGAGCAGTTGACGAATGTGGTGAGGCGTTTTGTAGTTGACCGTAACAAAGGTTACGAGCGGCTTGCGCGTCTGGTCCATACCCACGTCCAATACCGCAAAAAGCGCGGGCTGGCAAGTGTTGCTCCCGGCTGTAACCAAATAACGGCATCTTCAAGATGACGTCCTTTTGCGCCTGTTTGCGCAAGTTTCCAAACAAAATCTTGCATCACCAGGTCATTAGAATAACGTGCGTCTGGACGAAGTGCGCCGAGATCCTGTGATCGAATCATCACACAGCTTGCAGAAAGGTCTTCTTCCCGACGCAACTGCACGCGATCCTTGCTAAACAACAACTCCCCTTCCGTAGAATCCGGATCAAAGCTTGCTTTAGCGAGAGAAGGCCAGGCATAAACGAGTGAAGCATCTTTTTCAAAAGCATCCAGCATTTTTTGGAGTGTGTCCGGTGCAAAAATAAGATCGCTTTTACATAAAATAAAAAACTCGGAACCTGTTGCGAGCTCTATCGCCTGACTCATTGAACGCGCCAGACTTTGGGGTCGTGGATTACGGAGGACGTAGATCGGCGGCTCGGATGGCGTTGGTCGGTTACCACTATTATCGACAATAACCGCTTGCCAATCAGAGACCGTCTGCGCAAATAGACTTTCAAGTAAGACCGGCAAACGCGTTCCGAGGTCGTCGGAAGACATGTGTAGGGACACGCGTTTCACAATCGGCATATATTTAGGGAACCTTACGCTTCTGAGAGACGTTGAAACCAAGATATTTGCCAAGCATGAGCCGTGTTTGAGCGTCGATAGCTGGGAGTGCACCAAAGATCACAAAGGTTACGGGCAAGAGTAACCATTGAACCATAAAGATCGCGGCGGCGTATGGACGCGAGTAATGCTTGGGGCGTGGCGGGAGCAGGGTGAGCGCGAGACCGGCCGATACAAACAAACCGACCATGGAAAAACGCATGAGCCACTCGAGTGTAAAAGGGGTGTTCTGAAATACCGCAAATGATCTGAACTGTTCTGGAGCAACCCAAAATGGCAAATAACCGACCACCAAGATAATGAGGGGTGCTGTAGCCCAAGTGAACATTCCTTCCAGCTGTTTGTATGTCCATCCGATTTTGGTCATGAGTGGCATTTCCTTGTCGCGTATGAAAGCCTCGACCATGAAAGGAAAGTTTTCCACGCCCCAAGCCCAACGACGTAATTGCTTGTAAAGCGCGACGAGCGCAGGAACATATTTTCCGGTCATCACGGTATCCATCGAGACGGGAAGATGGATTGGCGTCACGCGATAACGCCCGTGATATTTCATGAGTCCTTGCAAGAAAATACGCGAATCCTCTGAAACGATGTCTTTTTGCCAATAACCCACATCCATCAACATGCGGAGTGACATGGAGTGCGATGAGAACGTCATCATCCCTTCTGGGCGAGCGAGCTCGGTCATCAACCAAAATGTTGTACCAAACATGGCGACGCGTACGGCGGCTGGTGATTCCCACAAATTATTATTGTAGAGCGCGACGGGTTGATAGGAGCTGCGCGTTGGCTCTGCGACCGTCAAGTAGAACCAAGTCAAACAAGAAAAATACTGTGGGTGGACAATGGTATCGACATCAAAAGACGAGACGATGGTTTTTTCCGGATTAAGACCATCTGCAACAAGCTTTGGCACGACTTGATTTGCCGACCAATTGAGGTTGGAGCCTTTCCCTGGGATTTCATCGGGTAAACCGACGGGGTGAACGGTGGTTTGTAAGCTCGCGAAATGGGATGAGAATTGAGGGACGAGCTCGGACATGATGGCTTGGAAGTTCTCACGATCCCGACCCTCTCCGGCCAAAACCACATGCATGCGTTTGGCTGGATAGGAGCAGCGTGTGAGAGAATGTAGCGTTTCACGAATAACACCTTGTTCTTCTTTGTAGGTTGGGAGAAAAACGAGATGATAGACCTCATCAAAGCCCGTGAGGCGTGAAGCATCTTTTTGCCAATCACGTTTTAATGCCTGACGATATTGCCACCATGACCAGAGCAGGAACGGAATAAAATAGATAATGCGGAGCAACCAATACAAATCAAACACCATGATGAAGTACACCATCCAAAGCGGCTTCACAAAAGATAAGACCACCGAGAGAATCAAGGTTGTCCAGACAAGCGCGCCGGGAATAATTTCCAGCACCCGTTTGAGTGTTGGGCGTTTCATGGTTTTTTAGGAATCGTAATGTTGGGTTCTTTGTCGTAAATCGGGGCGACGTACTCAGCAAGTTTTACCGAGTGATGCTTGGCAAAAAGCTTGTGTGAGAGCACGGGTAAATCCCCTGCCTCATCGACCGTGATTCCTACAAGTGGAACACGGAGTAAGCGAGCGATCATGTTTGCCTGCAAAACTCCGGCGCGAATAGAAGAAAAAGAACCTGGTCCAGACACTACGCAAACACCCTCAATACGCTTCAATCCTTTCGGGCCAAGCGATTTTGCGAGCTTTGGCAGGACATTGACGGTTCTACCTTCCACGGGAACGGGTTTTGGCAGCGCATCCTTCTCAAACCATGCAAAGCGAGCTTCACCGGGGGCATGTGTATCGAGAAAGAGCCAGGCCATAGGAACGGTTAGGCCGTATGGTCACGTTCATTCAGGCGATCGACAACCACATTCTTAGGAGATTCTAGAATGGCGTATAAAAACTTGTCCGTCATGTCTTTGCGATAGCGGAACTCTTCCGGCGACATCGTTGTGAAATTAATTTCATAGCCTAGGGACTTTTCCGATGCCGCAACAAGTGCTTTCAATTTTGTATCGTCGACTGTGCCTACAACAAAAAGATCGACGGGCGCCTTGCCCTTGCCAAGGAATACTCCAAGGAATGCAAGATAGCGAACATCGCCCAATTTTAAAATCTCTTGATCAAGACGACCCTCGAGCAAAATCTGGGCCCGCATCACAAGCGAGGAGATTTCCGGGAGAAGCTTGAACTCCGGATTGACCTTATAATATTTTTTCTTGAGCCCTGGTTGTTTCTTACCTTTTACCTCTTCCGCCTCAACCACCTCCATAATAAGCCCGAGCTTCACAAGGTTGGAAAGCTCGCGTCGTACGGCGTTGATCTGTGTGCCGACTCGACGGGTAATTTCACGTACAAAAAGCGGCTCGTCTTGATGACGGAGGAAAAGGCTAAGGAGCTTAACCCGGGTGCGTGATCCAAATAAGTGTTCAAGCATACGCACCCCCAAGCATGCCCGAGTACACATCGCTTGACAAGACAGGGGGGATGAGCCATTTCAGAGCTGGACGGCCTCGGATAAATAACCGTATACTCGACCTGTTCCTGCACGCTTTTCGCGAGGAAATATCATGGAATATCCCCTGCGTATCGCCGAAATAGAAGTTAGCCAAGCGGCCGCTGATGAGCGGATCGTAGGCTTATTTCGTTATGACTCGGAATCTGGGGGTCGCAAGGGGCCTTCGTTGCTTCTTTTGGCGGATATCGCATCCACCCTATATGCCTATGAACAACTGCTTGATGCGCTGAATGCGGCCGCTGAACAAACACGTACTCTGCTCTCTGGGACGGGTATGGATCCGATGGCGCGTTTTGAGAAGTTGGTGGAGCGCCTTAATGAAGCCGTTGCAGAATTTGTAGAGCGTGAACCGAGCGAGCTTGCTTGGCACCGAGTAAATCTTTTTATCATCGAGGTTTTGGAGGGGCGCGTATGTGTTGCAGGTATCGGACAACTGACGAATATTTTTTTGCAGAAGCAGCCGGACGGAACCTATCGTAGTTTTGATTTGCTCGGTTCTTTGGATATGCCAGCTGAGATCAATCCTCGTAAGCCGTTTGCTTCCATCTTGTGTGGCGATCTGAATACAGGCGACATCCTTTTTATCGGAACAAATAATTTTGAACGATTGCGTAGCGAGATCGGGATTGCGGATCGACTGAAGAGCCTGCCTCCTGTTACGGCTGCGCTTGAGATCAAGCAAGACCTGGAACGGCGTGGAATACCGGATGATTTTGCTGGTGTCGTAGTCTCACAAGTAGCGATTACAAGCCGTGCCCAATCCGCACCGGTAGCTATCGAGCCAAAAAGCACGACTTCCATTGAAAAAATGCACTCGGAGGAAAAGAAAACTGAGGAAATACTCTCACCATCGATCTCGCCACCAAAACCAGCCATGACATTGGTGGGGCTTTGGGCAAGAGCGAAGGACTTTACGAAACAAAAAGGTAAAGCGAGCTTTGCGAAGGCGGCCGCGAGTAAAAACCCTGTTTCCATGGCGAGCATGCGCGGGATGAGTGCGGGGCATGGGAATGCACTGACAGCCGATCGTAAACGTCTCATGCTGGCGATGATTGCTATTCTTGTGCTTATTGGCGGAAGTGGCGCGTGGTTTTACTCGCGTCAAAAATATAAAGCGGAACAACAACTTTGGAATGCCGTCTTTGATGATGCCACGGACAAGAAGACACGCGCAGAAAGTGACTTGGTCTATGGAAATGAAGAGCGTACGCGCAGTTTGATGCAAGAATCTAAAACGCTTTTAGATGGTTTGGATGAAAAGACACCGGAACGTAAAGGAGCAAAGGAAGGCCTCGCCAAGGAACTTCAGGACTTGGCGCTTAAACTCAAGCGCGAGCAACGTGTTGCTCCGATTGAACTCACCGCTGCCGCGCTTGGTGCAGCAGATGGGTCATTTGTCTCCCCTACTTTCAAAGACGGCAAGGTCTACGTAATGGATTTGGCGGGCGAGGGGCTGGTTGAAGTGAACCCGCTTAATATAGAGACCAAGCGCTATCGACTACCTGATGGAACGGCAAAGATTGCGTCCGTGGCCGCGGGAAACAGTGGTCTTTACCTGATTACGGAAGATAAAAAGATGCTTTCGTTTGATACAAAGACAGGTGCGTATCTTTCAACAACATGGACAACCAAGGCTTCTAGTACAGACGAACTTGTCCTTTACGGTGCTCGCTTCTACGTCTTAGATACGATCGCAAACATGATTTGGCGGTATGCGCCGGTTGGAGGAGGTGTTGCGCAGGAGACGGCTTATCTCAAACAGAATTCACATCCACTTTCAACGGCTACCGGTATGGCGATTGATTCGAATGTCTATGTCACTTGGAGCGATGGTAGCTTGCGTCGCTATCTCTCTGGCGCGGAAGAAAGCTGGTCACCGGTCACCGTTGATCCGCCACTCGTAAATGCGTCTGGAGTTTGGACAGCGGCGGATACGGATCGTATTGTCGTGACGGATCCCGTAGGAAAACGAGTACTCGTCTATCGCAAGGACGGAAGACTGGTTGCACAACTTGTATCTGACAATTGGAATGGGCCAACCGCTGTTTCAGGTGATGAGGCTGGAAAAAAGATTTACATTGTTGATGGAAACAGGCTTTGGCAAACCGATTTACCATAAAAAACAACACCCGCCTAGCGGGTGTTGTGCTATAATAGGATCATCCTATGGCAACAAAAAGAAAACGTACTTTGAAAAAGAATGGTTCCGATAAACCAGACATTTCGCTTCCGGCGTGGATTACGTTCTGGACCTTGGTGATGGCTACGATGGTTATGATCATTGTCACTTTCACTACAGCTATTCAGCCGCTCCTCAACTTGCCAGCGTATGGCTCGACTGCAGCCGTTACTCAAGTAGAGTAAGGAACGACTAATAAGTAAATAGACCCGCCTGATGGCGGGTTTATGTTATAATCTGATTAAATATGCCTGTAAAAATAAAAGCAATGAGTACAAAAAGAAAATCTGTTGCGATAAAGAATAAATCCCAACATTACTACCCTCTTTTCCATTGGCTGGTGTTTTGGACTTTGGTGCTTTGTACCGTCGCACTTGTGTGTGCGATCTTTGGGAATGTGGATGTGAATACATTGATGCGGACGTCGGTATCAGATAACACACAACAGATGGAAGAACAGGCAATGATTGAGGAGTTGAAGGCGGAGGTTGCGAATCTACAAGCGAAAGTTCAGAGCGTAGAAACAGTTCCAGCTCAGCCAGAAAAACCTTTTAAACGCATATGTATGACAGCCGGTTTGGCTGTTTCGGATAAATACTTGACTTACATAGATCAAAAGACCGGGGTAAGCATGACGCTCCCTTACGATGTAGCTGAAACAGATGGCTGTCTGGTACCAACCGTCAGAGATGATGAGAATGGAGTTGCATTCGGGCCCTTGGTAGGTAGCGAGGGTGGGTCAGATCAGGACTCGTTCATCAGAATACTTCCGGTTACATCTACGAATGCTATTCTGAAGGGACTAAACGTACGTACTTCCGATCAAGAAAATCCAGTAAAAAATATCCGGCAGCGTACGATCAGCGGACTCACTGTTATTTCTCACGAGGAAACATCGGTGACAGGAGGCGGCGCAAGTTACTGGTACGCGATTGGCAGAAATTTCTCCTACCAGATTGGTTCGCTTGGAGCTCTTTCGGACACGGAAGCAATCAAGATCATCCAAAGCCTGCGTGTAACTAAGTAAATAAAAACACTCCCGATTGGGAGTGTTTTTATTTTGTCGATTATTTCAGGTTGCACTTGCCGCCCGCTTCCTCGATCTTCTTCTTGATTTCCTCGGCCTCGGCCTTTGGAACGTTTTCCTTGATCACCTTAGGGGCGGCATCGGTCATGTCCTTGGCTTCCTTCAAGCCGAGACCAGTGATTTCACGAACGACCTTAATAACAGCGATCTTGTTTCCACCAGCTTCAGCGAGCTCGACGTTAAACATCGACTTCTCTTCAGCGGCGGCGGCACCGGCGGCAGCCATCATGACTGGAGCGGCAGCGGAGACACCAAACTTGTCCTCAAGAAGCTTCACGAGCTCAGCGAGCTCCATGACGGTAAGCTTCTCGATGGAATCGACGAGTCCCTGGAATTTGGCCGGGACTTCGACCTGTTTCATTTCAGACATACATTAGATAATTGGGAGTGATTAGGCGGCTGGAGCGTCGCTTGCAGGAGCGGCTTCCGGTACTGCAGGAGCTTCCGTTGCGGGAGCTTCTGCGGCTGGGGCAGCTTCTGGAGCGGCTTCGGGAGTTGGAGCAGGAGCAGGTGTTCCGGCTTCCTTCTGTTCGCGGTAGGCGTTGAGAAGGCGAGCAAGAGCACTTGTCGGACCGTTGATGACGTTGAGAAGTTGGCCGAGCAACTGGGACTTGGACGGAAGCTGTGAAAGCTTGACGATATAGTCCTGGTCGACAACCTGTCCTTCAAAGATTCCACCGACCAATTTGATTGGCTGATCTTTTCCGGCATCTCCGATGAGTTTGGACGGAGCCATCTCATCTTGCGTCGCGACGGCGATTCCGAGCATACCCGGCAAGGTTTTGAAGTCGATCTCGAAACCGGCTTCTTTGGCGGCAATCGTCAGCAAGGTTTTCTTGGCAACGATGTACTCGACACCCTCGACGTGCATCTTCTTGCGAAGAGCCGTAATCTTCTGCACCGACATCCCCTGATAGTCGGAGAAGGCGGCGGACTTGGCGCCTTTGAGGGCGGTGGCAAGCTCGGCGACGGCCTCGGACTTTTGGGAACGGGTTTTAGGCATAGTCGAAACTACTAGGATTAAAAACGACCGCAGAATCGATATCCTGCGGTCGGCTTCAAACCCGAAAAAATCGGCTTTGTTGCGCGCGCCTCGGCAAGTGGCTTGTGGCCATTATCCGTCTTGCGACGGGCTTGCTTTCTCAGGACTGCGATCGTTGGGCCAAGATTAGCCGAGTCTTGGGGCTAAGTCAAGACTTAGGGGTTGTCGCTAATAAGGACGTTAATCAACCAACCGTAGATAGCAAGAGCGAGGGCTCCCCAGAAAGCTGGGCCAAAACCAGCGACCGAGAAACCGGGTACAAGCCACGCGGCAAGACCAAAACAAGCGGCGTTCACTATGAGTGAAAAAAGACCAAGCGTCAGAACCGTGATTGGAAGCGCGAGGACTTGAAGCACGGGGCGGACCAAGGAGTTCACAAGACCAATAATCAACGCAGCAATTAAAGCAATCCAAAAGCTGGTAACAGCGACGCCTGGAACCAAATAGGCTACGAGCATGACGCCGAGAGCTGTCAGGACCAAACGAGCAATGAGTCTAATCATAGGTTTGTTGGTTAAGAATTTTTAATTTCTTTAATACGGTTTTCTGCTTCATCAAGTTTTTCCTTTAGCGACTTGGCGAGCTCTGATGCTCGTTCATAGCGCTTCATACCTTCATCGAGGTCTGGTTCTCCTTGCTCAAACCAGGATGCAATGTCATCGAGCTCGGCAAACGCCTTTGCAAAATCAATTTCTAGTTTCTTTTTAGCCATATCAGATGAGTTTTCCTTGCTTCCCTTCAATCATGGCACCAGTTTCTCCATCATGCAAACCGATAACGACAGCCATCCCTGGCTTCAGCTTTGTCATCGTCGAGACGATATTTCCTTGGCGGTCACGAATCAGTGCAAATCCTCGCTTCAAAATTGACTCTGGGTTAAATGAGGACACGAGGCGCAGGAGTGAAGCTACCCGATCACGGAAGGATTCAAGCCAACGTTCTGCGCCAACTGTTGCGTTCTCGATCGTGATGCGCCCTTCATCAATCTTTGTAAGAAGCGCATCAGCAATCCCCTGCTCAAGATTAGCGATTTCATACAAAACGTCGCGACGATCAGGAACAAGACGGCGCGCGGCATCGGTTGGCGTTGATCCACGAACATCCGCGGCTTCCTCGACCAAGGTTGTGTCGCGTTCATGGCCGATGGCGGCGAGTGTTGGATATTTGGAGGCATATACGGCACGGACGACGCGTTCATCGTTGAACGTCATGAGCTCTTCCAGCGAACCGCCGCCGCGTGTAATCACAATGGCGTCGTATGGTCCGTTCTTTTGGGCGCGCTCAATACAGTTCACAACAGATGCGGGTGCTTTTTCACCTTGAACAACAGCGTGATAAAGATCGATCTCGAGCCCGCGCCAGCGCTCGTCTACGATACGGATGAAGTCGCCATAAGCTGCACTTTCACGCGAGGCGACAAGGGCGATGCGCTGAGGAAATCGTACGAGCTCACGTTTGCGGGATGGATCAAACAAACCTTCAGCTTCCAGTTTGGCTCGCAACATCGCCAAGGCTTTTTGAAGTGCGCCTTCACCAACGAGCTCGAGCCTGTCTGCGCTAAAAGAGAACTTTCCGTACTTGGGATAGATGCGCGGGAGGCCATACAGACGTACCCGCATGCCATCGGCGACGGGAAACGATAGTTTGCCGAGCACCATAAAAACCGAGACGAGTGCATCGCCGTCTTTTAAGTTGAAATTCACCCACTGGCCCTGCGAGACACGGAACTCACTTACTTCACCTTCAAGCGCGACTTGGGTTGGGTCCCAGATCGCTTTAAAGGTTTCGTTTACATAGGTAACAAACTGGGAGACTGTGAGAACTTGCATAGCTTATGCTGCGGAGAGATTCTTATCCTTACCGATTATGTAATCACTGATTTTTACCTCGTCTCCTTTCATTTCATCCGGCGTGAAATCGATGTACGTTCCAGTGTTTAAAGCTTTTCCCAAGCCATTAATAGCACGAACATAATTCACCGATTGACCAATAGCATTTGCCTCCTTGCGATCTGATTGTAAGCCCATCCTTTGCTTCATCAGAGCTTCTCTCCCCTTGCTCAATACCTCCGTATCAAATGGATAGAGACCATCGATGATCGTGTAGGTCCAAGCGCCGTCCTGATTACGGTGAAAAACGATATTGTCTCTACCGACGATATCGAGAATATCATTATTTTTTTCAGAGTATGCAACCGCCTTTTTTTGAAAGTCGGACATGACTGCGGCAAGCTCGGGATCTCGCTCTGCTTTACTCAAGAGTGGCGCGAGCGCTGTCTTGTTCATAAGAAACTTCAGATCTTCTACGTCAATTTCTGTTTTTTCTGCTGAATCCTTGTCCATCAGATCATCTGTGACATAACGATACACGTCCCGCATGACTGGATTTTTTAGCGATCCATCTCTCAGCATGTGAACCTCAAGATTTCCGCCACCCATCGTCATACGGCGATTATCCTCGAGGGCTGTGGCGCGCTTTTGCAGAGAGACAATCGTCCATCCAGCATCGGCATAGTCTGGAAGGTCGACACCGCTATAACCCGCCACTGTCTTTAACTCTCCAAGGACATTGCTACCAACGGGGACGGGTATGACAAAAAACTTTTGTGACAAAACATGACTTCCAAAAGCGTCACGTAATTTTTGAAAACGCTCGCGCTCGCGCTTTAATCGTCCTTCACGCAACTCGTCGACATAAATCGATTCCTCTTCCGCATCTAAACCTTGAAAAGCATTAAATGCCAGCTGTTCCGCGAGAGGCTGTTTCATCGCCTTGATAACCAAATCTTTACGTCCTTCTGCCTCATACACCAAATTCTCACCACCTTTGCCAAGGAATTTTGGATGATATTTTTGAACCAGATCATTTTCCGTTGGAAGATCGTCAAAAGGACTTGAGGTGAACGCGGCTTCTGGTCGTTTACGCTTCTTTCCTAGAACGACTTGGATGTTCTCACCGGCCTTGCCCAGCATAGGACCGGTTTCAAACGGATTATCGAGCTTGAATGCACACATATGCTCAAAATCTTAGCATGCCGGACTTGATTTGTTCGATAAGGGCCTCGTCTGACACCTTGGCGATGCTTTCTAGACGCTTTGCGCGATCCTCCCCTTCCGCCAGACGCGGTTGACTCATGTCGATTTGCAACGGAATCGGTTCAATGGAAATTTTTTTCCCATCAAAAGTGAGTGTGACGGCCAAGCCTTGCCGTGTTTGGACTGAAAAATCTTGGTCAAAGATAAAATTACCAAGCGACCAAATAATAGGTTTGTCTTTATAGGTAGAAAAGCCTTGCGTCCAATGCGGATGTCCGCCTATAACGATGTCCGCGCCATGATCAATGAGCCAGTGAGCTGTATCGATGGATGAAGCATCAGGCTTGTCGCGATATTCTGTGCCCCAGTGCATAAAAACAATAACGTGCTCAGCCTCGGATTTTGCGAGCGCTAAGGTAGAGGATGCGGCGATGCGGTCGAGCGGATTGTCGGTTGTATTAAAACCTAAGAAGGCAAAACGCTCGCCTTTGACTGTCGTGGTAGCGAGCGCGACTTGATCATCACGAACTTGATGGCCAAAAACCAAGAATCCAGCCTCGCGCATACGACGGACGGAATCATCATAGCCGATATTTCCTTGGTCGAGGGCGTGATTGTTGGCTTGTGAGAATGCATCGACGCCTAGGTTTTTAAGAACTGGTAAAACGGATGGATCGAATTGAAAATCGATAGATTTTTCTGGTGAACGACGTTTATCCGTTACCGAACCCTCCATGTTGGCGACCGCGTAATCAAAAGAATCAAACCAGTTTTGAGGAAGCCTCTGAAATGGATAGGCCGGATCTTTGGATGCTTGCGTACGAAGCTTCACAGACCGATCTAACATCATGTCTCCAACAAATAAGATGCGTACGGGAGTTTGTTCCGGCGTTTCAACAGCTAAAGGCGCGAGCGGAGAGGTTGAAGATGAGATCGTCGGAATTTGAATAAGGCTGAAGACATCGACCTTGGGACACATTGGGTTGATGCGCCAAATAATCATTCCAAATACGCCCCCGAGCACAAGTCCGAGGGCGATACATAAACTTAAACGCCAAATTTTTACGCGACGGTCCATAACCCCACCAAGCCAAAGTAAATCAAACCCCAAAATAGATTGGTTAAAATAACATCGGCCATGAACCAAGCGTCATGCTTGCGACCAAAAAGACCATGTCCCTCCAAAGGCATAATGACCAAACCTATAAATAGCCCAATTGCAACGGAGTAAATCAAAATCGGGACAATTTCAAAACCTTTTAACCAACCGAAATCTACAAAAACCGCAAAAATAAGTCCAAAGATCAACGAAAGACAGAGGTGAACGAGGATGCCGAGTAAATGGGATTCTCGACGGCTGATTGTGCGGCCAAAAAGTGCTGGTTGGTCGATGTCGCGGATAAAGTTACCTGCTCCAAGACGAGGTGCGACATGTGAAAAGAATGTCATGATTGCACCAGCGGACATTCCAGCGACAGCACCGACCAGGAGGAGTGAGCTCATATTTGTTTATGGCTGAAGTGTTTCTTCCGATGTTTTTCCTTGCTGTGAGATGACAACGTTGCGGACAGACGAGAATTGCTTGAGCGTTTGTTCAATTTGCGCACGAATTGCTGCGACATTACAGGAGCCGCCTCCATAATTTCCAAGCTCCGGGCTCAAGACGACTGTTGCCGTACCTCCTGAGACGACAAGCGAAACTAGTTGTGTGTTTGGAGGGATAGCCGACTGCTTGGAGCTCATCGTCGGCCCGACGGCGAGCAATGCTCTTAGTGCCGTTTCAACGGGAAGCGCTGAGCGTGTTACATCGAGCTCGATGGAAGTCATTTCCGAACAGTCCGTGGTCGATCCGGAAGGCATATAGAACTTGGTTTTCATCGACGTCGTTGGAAGGCTCACTGGAATGCGAGCAATGTGCGTCGGGCTTCCGTCTTTCGCTGAGTATTCAAGAACTTCCAGTGTGCCGGTGGAGGTCTTGGGAACCTGCAACAAGAAGGCGCGGATTTCAAATAGTCCCGCTTGCCCAATGTCGGGAGCGTTGGCCATTGTAAAACCTTTTTCTAGAACTCCACCGTATCCGTCGAGTAGACGCCAATTGATTGTGTTTTCAAAAGCTGTGCCGGTTCCTTCCGCGACAAATGGGCTGGTAAGTGCGTTCTTGGCAAAGGATGGATCGACACAGATAAAATTCAGTTCATCACAAGTCATGCCCTCTGGGCGATCACGTAGCGACTGTACGACTGGTGGTGTGATGGGTTCTGATGACTTTTCTCGACATACGCCAAGAGCATCTGGCGTCGATGCGGATGGCTCGTAGTCTGTACAAACCTTATTTGCGGGACAACCAAAGCCGGCAATACCGCCACAAAGACACTGTGCTTCACACACAGTTGTACAAATCTCTCCTGGTTTTCCGTGACAGGGATTGCCACAATCTACCCATTTACCGCGAGCTGCTTCACACGCTGTCTTTTCCGGATTTGTAGTAATAGGTACCGCAGGTTCACTCACCACGGGCGGACGGGCAACGGGCGGTTCTGTCCGCTTTGGCAATTGGAGCCAGAGCCAGACGAGTCCGAGAGATGCAAAAATAATGATGATGAGAAAGCCCGAGAGGCGGTAGCTGGCACCGGAATTATCAACGACCTTTTTGGAGTTGCTATTTGTTTTTGGCATAGGAGTGTTTTTTTAAGGCTTGATAATGATGACGACTTTGCGACCGAGCTTCATGTCTCTGGCATTAAAATCATGTATCGCGTCGAGGAGCCGTTGTTTTGGGTAGAGGTAGTCGGGACCGTTTCTGGTTCCAGGATCATTGGTAATCCATTGCCCGTCTTTTGTATAACCCTTGATCACGAGCATGTGATATTCCGGTCCTCCGTTACGAAAATTTGGATTCAGAAGCTCTTTCCCATGCGCAGGCGCGATGACGGGATTACCGTTTGCGAGTGCGGCCTTGATATTTGCTTCCGTCGCTTCCACGATTTCTACGTTTGGACGTTTGAAATAATTGTTGGCCGTCTTCATGACTTCATCGGCGTTTGCATCCTTATTGTAGCCGTAGGTTGCGTCTTCATAGGCGACGACATCGAGAATAGCCTTAACACCTTCATCTGGACCAAAGGCTGTTTTGCGACCGTCGTAGTAAGCATCGACCATGAGCAAGGATGCTTCTTCACATGCATCTTCAAATGGTTCAACCCAATTTTGTTTTGGCGCTTGAAGCAAGAAAGGAACCGAGAGATTGATTTCTGTGGGAGCGGTTGGCTTGGGCGTGGGTGCTGGGGTTGGAGTCGGTACAGGTTTAGCGGCCGGCTTGGTCGATGGCTTGGTGGTTGTAGCTTGAGCCGTGCTCGTTGGTGGAATATACGAAATCGCTTCTGGTAAAGCAGGCTTTGACCAGTTGTAGGCAAGGTCGCGCAGATTTGTGCGATAGGTATACGCCAAAGCAACTCCCCCAATTATGAGGAGCAGGCCTGCTGAAAACACAATCGCCGCACGTTTCTTCATGCGGCGATCGTACATCGAATCAACGGTTTGATCAACGATTACTCTTGGATGCTCACATCGAGCATCTTCACTTCTTGATTTGGACGGTCTTGGCTGTTGCGTGGTGTTGCGGCGATTTTATCGGCAACATCTTGTCCTTCAATCACATGACCAAAAACTGAGTAGTCTGGTGGGAGAGGTACATTATCGACCATGATAAAGAATTGCGAGCCGTTGGTGTCGCGACCGGCGTTGGCCATAGCGACAATACCCTTGTTGTAAGGAGACTTCACTGGATCATTCTTGAATTGATAGCCTGGGCCACTTGTACCTGTGCCGGTTGGGTCACCCCCTTGAATCATGAAGCCTGGAATCACGCGGTGGAAAATCGTACCCGTGTAAAATCCTTTCTTTACGAGATAGACAAAGTTGGATGCGGCGTTTGGACCTTGGTCTGGATCGACCTGAATTACAATGTCGCCGAGTGTGGTTTTGATGAGGACTTTTTTGTTCACTTCTTGAGCGTCCATGACGCCTGGGAATGCGAGTGCTTCCATAGTTGGTGTGGTTGGTGATGGATTATTACTTTCTGGTGCTGACACGGGAGCTGGCGCTGTCTCTTCAATGCGCTCAGGCGTTGTGACTGGCGGCTGCTGTCCTTGGCTTTGGGCGTATTGGTCGGCGACGGTGTCGCCACTCATTCCTGTTGGGCTCGTTTCCGATTGATTACAGCCGGCGCCAAGAAGCGCGGTGCAGAGCAAGGTCGGAAGCATGATTTTGGAAACGTACTTCATAGTGAGACGAGTCTATCACAGCTCCCACGGGAGTCGAGCTGTCGCATCAAAAGCCACGCGGATACTGTCCCCTATGAGACGCGGAAGGTCCCAGCCAACAGGAGGGCGAGCGAGATCAAAACGCGATGGATCGAGATGCTCGCGCAAGTCTTCACCTTTCTCGTTACGGACACGCATAGCTGATGGTTTGGATTCATGTGGAATGTAGTCGAGCTCGGCAAGGACGGCTTTACCAAAGTTTCCGGCAACGAGCTCACGTGCGGCCGCACGGGCATACCAGCTCCCAAGATTGGCTGGATGCGCCAAATGAAGTCCAACTCCAGATGGCGTTGGTGGAAGTTTGCGACCATAAGGCGAGAGTCTGCGTCCGCTAGAACCGATGCGGTTCGCGAGTCCCCCATTTGATTTTGCATCGGCGACAACGAGCCGCAGTTCTTGTGCTTCAACCAAATCGCCAAGCGCCTGCAAGATTCGATTTTTTAACTCTTCTGGCGAGGCGTTGTCTGCATGGCCAAGTCTTAAGATCACTTCCTTGCCGCGGAGGCCGCCTGCAAAAACGGCGTAGTCGGAACCCAGCCAGTACCAATCAGCATCCATGAGCCGGCGGACTTCCATCGCTTGGAGAATGAGGCGGCCTCGATCAACCTCGCGCGGAAGACGGGTTTCTGTTTCTGATGTGGCATAGCCAAAGACCGTGAGCGGGTCGCGGTCCCCAAAGAGCGGAGGCTCGACCATGGGTTCGATGGCGATAAATGGCTCAGCCGAGAGACCGGCGTCGATTTGACCAAGCGTACGGCGGACGACGGCGGCAACGTCAAAATCTGCTTGAGTCTTGGCTTCCCCTGCTACAAATAAGACTCCGTGACCGCCAGAAACACGGATATTCAAAAGCGACGCAGGATCGCGCCGGAGATATTCATCGGCGATGGCCGTTGCTACCAGGTCGCAGGCCGTGTCCGGCGCTCCCGGGCCTTCCAAATGCGCCCAAGCCATAGTTCAGCCAGACCTTATCGGGCAGGTGGAATTGGGGCAAGCCTCTTAGAGATCCTCGATCTCACGGAGAAATGATCCGGGCTTCAGTGGCTTTTTTGGTTTATCGTCTTTTTTCCAGACGGTTGAGGGCTTGATCTCGATCGCAGGCTCTTCATAGCCGGAGCCCTCATCCCACGACCACTCGCCTCCGCCTGGAGGACGACTCATCTTGCCGCGAGCCGCGAGCCCAAACCCCGCTTCTCGAATTTCTACTCGTTCAAATAAATGCGGATCAACTTCTTCAACAAAGGTTGAAGGCTGATTCAACATTAAGGACTCTTGGCCTGTTGTAAGCGGATAACTTAAAAAGAGCTGGCGACGCGCGCGGGTGACGGCGACATAAAACAGACGGCGCTCCTCTTCCATCCCATCTTCTTCCGCGAGCGCACGACGATTTGGAAAAGATTGATCTGCTAAATGGATGATGAAGACCGTATCCCATTCCAAGCCCTTGGCTTGATGAATGGTGGAGAGAATCATTTTTTCCTTTTCCTCTGTTCCGGACTTTTCGCGACCAGCGACAATACCGTCATAGAGCGCGATGTCGGCAAGGAAAGCCGCGAGATCGTCATAACCTTCTGCAAACAAGGCGAGCTGTTCCAAATCTTCCAGACGTTCACGGTAGTTTGGATATTCACGCTCAAGATAGTCCTGATAGATAGACGTATTGATTGCCCGGATGAGTGGCGCGGGAATTCTCCCCTTCTCAGCGAGCTTACTTAAAATGCCAAGCATGTCCGTCCAACCGGTTTGACCTCGTGAAGGGACTTGGATTCCTGCGGAACCGTCAACAACCATGTCGATGGATTCAAGTACACGTACTTGTGAGGCAAGTTCAGCTGCTGTTGTGGCGCCGATTCCGGTTTGTAAACTTAGCGTACGTAGCCATGCAATTTCATCTTTTGGGTTTTCATACACACGCAAGAAAGAAACAACATCTTTAATGTGTGCACGTTCAAAAAACTTTTGCCCGCCACGATATTCATAAGGAATGTCGCGTTTGATGAGCTCAAATTCCAAGGTTTGCGAGTGGGCCGATGAACGGAAGAGCACGGCCATATTGGCGAGCGCAACGCCTTCTGCACGTAACGCCAAAACTTGTTCCGCAATATAGCGCGATTCTTGTGAGGCGCTTGAACAAGCAACGAGACGCGGTTTATCACCTTTCTCGCGGAGCCCGATCAACTCTTTTTTATACTGATGACGATTATTGGAAAGCGACTCGTTAGCGAGGTCGAGAATTTGTGGCGTTGAACGATAGTTTGTAAGCAGTTTAAAAATGCGTGCACCATTAAATTGTTCCGGGAACGACAAAATGTTTTTTACATCGGCGCCACGGAAGGCGTAGATCGACTGCGCATCATCGCCAACGGCAACAATATTGTTATGCGCCTTGGAAAAACCCGCGACGATGCGTGCTTGAACCGCATTCGTGTCCTGATACTCATCGACAAGAATATATCGGAAACGTTCAGACAGACGCTTGCCGTCTGGACCATCGAGGAGCATTGCGAGATTGGTAAGAAGATCGTCAAAGTCCATGGCGTTGGCCTGTTTTTTTCTTTGGTGATATTGCTTGGCGATTTCCTCGATGTCTGAGAGAAAGGCTTGGAAGTTTGGATACTTAACTTCCAAAACATCGCCGATAGAATTTTGCGTGTTGCGCGCATAGGACAAAACATCGCCAACAACTTTTGCGGTTGGAAAACGTCGCGCTTTTGGATCGATAGAAAGATCTTTCATCACGGCTTTGATGAGATCACGACTATCTTCTTGGTCGAGAATGGAAAAGTTAGAGCGATAGCCAAGGTCTTCTGCATAGGACCTAAGAAGACGTGCACCGATGGAGTGAAATGTTCCGCCCCAAATTCCTCGAGCGGATGGGCCGAGAACGGTTTCTACACGCGAGGACATTTCTTTGGCCGCTTTGTTGGTGAAAGTAAGGAGCAGGATAGAGGAAGGATCGACTCCATGCTCGATAAGATAGGCGACACGATATGTGAGCGTGCGTGTTTTTCCAGATCCGGCCCCTGCTAATACGAGACAGGGTCCATCGCCCTCTAAAACAACAGCTAGCTGTTCTTGGTTAAGAGCGCTGGCATAATCGATCTTTTTTATCGAGCCGCCCTGGTCGGACGAGAGGAGAAACGTGGACATGCGACGATGGTACTGGATTCCTGCCTCCACGGGAATGACAGAAAAATAAAGACCCGGCCTGTGTAACACACAGGCCGGGTCAGGTAGCTACTTCTTGGGTTGTCGTATGGCGTTTTTCCAGAGAACGTCCTCCTCGTTAAGTGTATTGGCGCGCTCACGACGGCGACGGTCCTCGGCGCGGCGTTGAACTTTGCCGCGCAACCAGTCAAAGCGCAGTTGTCCGAGCTCGTCAGAAAGACTGTGCTCGTTGATCGGAACGGGCCGACTGTTCTTGATTTCAAGGTTTTTTTCCATGACCTTGAAACGTTGTTCCACGACGTGAAGTCGAAAGTATCGGTCGAGTCGACTCACAAAGCGATGCGGATTGGGTTCGCAGCACAGGAGATCCAGCAACTCCTTGCCACCCGGTTGGGCGGCTACGGAGAGCAGTTCTTCCTCGAGTGCACGGCGCAACAACTTGTCGCGTAGCACAATGCGTTCTTTTTGAGCTTGGTCCGGTTCTTGAAGAACCGGGTATTCTCCCGACTCCTCTTCCCGCCTAGGGCAGGAAAGCGTGTCGTCAGGTGAATCGGGCGTGTACCCGTTCATGACGCAACTCCTCGAAAAGGGTTTTCTACTCCCTGTTTTAAAAACAGAGAACGACTTATTAAACCATAAAAACACGATTTTGTCAATCGTAAGGGAATCTAGCTTTTACTGTGAATATCCAGCTTTTTGACGATTGGCGATATGCTCATCGAAGGTACGAGCGTAGTAGATCTTGCCTTGTTGATCGCTTAAAAAGTAACGATATTCACTTGGTTCTGGGTTGAGTACAGCTTTTATAGCCGCTTCACCCGGATTTCCGACCGGAGAGGGAGGGAGTCCACGATATTTGTAGGTGTTCCACGGAGAATCGATAGAAAGATCGCGGGCATTGGCGCGTGCTCGCCCCGAACCCGTGATGTAATTAAGCGTTGCATCTGACTGAAGTGCCATGCCATCACGTAAACGATTTAAGAAAATGCCTGCAACCATACGCATCTCATCTTCCGAGCTGACTTCATCCTGAACAATAGAGGCGAGAATAACGACCTCATCCAATGTTGTGAGCGGTGCGCTAGCTACTCCGGGTTTTGCCGCAGAGAAGCGCTTACTGAATTCATCCAGCTGTTTAGCGATCAGACCTTCCGGCAATTGATCGGCCCAAACACGATAGGTTTCCGGAAACAGATATCCTTCTAGCGAGCGGTCCCGACGCAATCCTGAAAGGAAGGAATAGGTATCACGGAGTGCAGGATCAAAGGGAACACGATCGAGCGAGCGACCGATAACCAGTACGGTTTCAGACGGATCTACTTGGCGCTCTTTCTCAAGCTGATCAATCAGATCGTCTATCGTTTCACCTTCAATGATGGTCATCTTCACTTCACTGCGGGCCGGGCCTAGCGCGAGTAATCTTGCGATTTCTTTATAGTTTGTTCCTGGGCGAATCTGGTAGACACCCGCCTTAGGACGAATGACCGCGGAATCCAATCGACCGTAAATACGATAATGCAATGCCGAGGGAATTAACCCTTTTTCCTCGAGCAGAGATGCGACACTTGTCGCGTCAGCACCAGCTGGAACTTCAAACTGTTTTACGGCACCAGCGGGAACGGCCCAATAGGCTTCATTGGCCCAAGTCCAACCAAACCAGGCGACTATTAACAAAACAACGATCGCAAACAGACTAACTATTTTTTGCATATGTATCGCGAGTAGATTGTTTTTTGTTACGACGAATCTGTACGTGATGAACAATGACTCCGATCACACTTCCGAGCAGAGCACCGGCAATTACATCAGACGGATAATGGACGCCGGTAGCCATACGACCAAAGCCAACTAAGGCGGCGGCCAAGAGCGCAATCAGTCCCAGCCCCGGACTTCCATAGGTCAGCACGACGGCTGCGGCAAAGGCCGTTGCCGTGTGCCCTGATGGAAAAGAGTGCTCGGTGAGTGGAGCGGGAATGAGTGCCAGAATAGAAGGGTCTACAAGATACGGGCGGATACGTCCGATGAATTGGCCGAGAACTGTGGCGGTAACGAGCGCGACAAGCGCAGCCCATGTTGCCTCATACGCAATTTTACGGAGCTGTCTCCGCCCACGACCAAAGCCGATATAGGCTACTAGCAGTGCAAAGACAAAAACCAAGTAGCGGGCAAAAAAGACGGATAATGCACGTCCGGTTTGTCCGGACATGACTTGCTGTATTCCTTGCAAGATTTGGATTTCACCAGGCATGGGTAGAGGTTATCAGACTTTGGTCTTGTTTGGATATGTGCACCATTTGGCAACCGGACAACGATAACATTGCGGCGTCCCTGGCTTGCAGATATCACGGCCGAATTGAACCATCGAACGATTGATATTAATCCACGATTTTTGCGGGACAAGATCGCGTAACTCCATTTCTACCTGCTCTGCGGTTTTTCCTTTTGCCCAACCCAGCCGATGCGTGATGCGGAAGACATGCGTATCAACGGCAATGGCCGGAATTTTATAGGCATAAGCTAAAACACAGCTTGCCGTCTTGCGTCCGACGCCAGGTAAGCTCACGAGCTCTTCCATCGTACGGGGAACGTTTCCTGAAAAATCCGATAGCAGCTTCTTTGCAAGAGCTTTCACAGCCTTAGCCTTGTTACGAAATAACCCGATGGAAGCGATCTTTGATGCGATAGCAGACTCGTGTGCTTTGGCGAGTGATACAAGTGTTGGATAAGCCTTGCGTAAACCCGGATAGACACGCAGAACCTGGATGTCAGTGGTGCGCGCGGAGAGCAAGGTCGCGATCAATGTATCCTCGGCATTCCCCATATCGACCATGCCTTTAGCCGGGTATTTTTTGGACAGTATGGCGACAACATGAGCCGCTGTCTTGGAGCTAATCACATCAGATAAGCGACTGACCTGTCATGAGAGGCGGCTGCTCAAGACCCAGCAGCTTGATTGCTGTCGGTGCAACGTCGGCGAGCATGCCGACAGGTGTATTCAGTGAAAGATCCCCTCCAATCACATCGCCGGATGGAGCGCGAATACCTTCCAGCTCCTTACTCACGATAATGAATGGCACGGGATTGGTGGAATGCTCTTTATCCATGTCGCCCGTCACCAAATTTTTTACTTCTTCCGCATTTCCGTGGTCGGCCGTGATGAGGGTTGCGCCGCCCACGGCCAGAGTTGCATCGACAATCATGCCGATTGCCTTGTCTACGGCCTCACAGGCTTTTATCGTTGCTTCATAATTTCCGGTGTGACCTACCATGTCGGGGTTAGCAAAATTCATGACGATAAAATCATAGGAACCCGCGGCAACTTCCTTAACTACACGGTCCGCAATCGCAAAGGCCGACATTTCCGGGACTTGATCATAACTGGAAACGGACGGACTCGGAATAATCACCCGGTCCTCTCCCGGAAACTCCATTTCCTGCATGCCGTTTAGAAAAAACGTCACGTGGGCATATTTTTCTGTTTCCGCAATATGAAGCTGTCGCAATCCGGCATCGGAAATGACTTTAGCTAACGATGTTTCAATTGGTTGTGGGGAAAAAGCGATTTCTACCGGTAAATCTTTTTCATACTCCGTCATGGTGACAAAGAACAAGTTGCGAATATACTCGCGTGAAAATTTATCGAAAGCCGGAAGGACAAACGCTTTGGTCATCTCTCGGGCACGGTCCGGACGGTAGTTAAAAAACAAAACGGCGTCCCCTTCTTTTACAGGCACGGCCTTACCGATAACGGTTGGGATAAACTGTTCATCAAAAATCGATTTTGCATACGATGCTTGCAGGGCTTCTTGTGCGGATGCGGCTTGCTCACCTTCACCTTTGGTGATCGCATTATAGGCTTTCTCGACACGATCCCAACGATTATCACGATCCATCGCAAAGTATCTTCCTGCCATGGTCGCGATACGGCCAACGCCGAGTTCCTTCATCTTGGCTTCAAGCTCGGTTACAAAAACGGTGGCGGAATTGTAGAGCGCGTCACGACCATCAAGAAAACAATGGACTGGAAGATCTTTTATGCCTTCCCGTTTTCCTAATTCCAGTAATGCATGAAGATGTTCTTGCGACGCGTGCACATTTCCTTGCGAGAGCAATCCCATGAGATGCAAGCGACCGCCACTCGCTTTGATATGAGCGATGGCTTTTTTGAAGGCGGCGTTTGAAAAAAACTCTTGCGTCTCTATCGATAAATTGATGCGAGGAAGACTTTGATAAAAAATACGTCCGGCGCCGATCGTGAGGTGACCCACCTCGGAATTTCCCATTTCTCCCCAAGAAAGACCGACCGCGCCACCAGACGCATGCACAGTCATAGCCGGATAGCTTTCTATCAGACGTTTGAGTACGGGCAACTTGGCATCGTAGATTGCATTCCCCTCAGCTTGGGGCGCGATACCGAAGCCGTCGATGATAATCAGAACAACGGGTTTTGGACGTGGCATAGCCCTTATTTTAGCCATTTTTTAGGCATTCCTGCAATTAAGTCATAAAACATTGACATTTTGGCTAATTTGTGGTATTTTATGATGTTCCTCGAAACCTCGTGGAACATCACTTTGAACCTTCGACACACTGAGTGTCAGAACAATGAGGAGACCGGAAATGACGGAAAAGAACGATCCCAAGCACACGGTTCTCGGACCCGCTCTCAACTTCGACGACATGGAGAGCGATGTCGAGATGGAAGCGCAGACCGCACAGGCCAGCACGAACGACGATGGCGACGACTCGGAGACCGGCGTGCGCGAGCACCCGGTGGACGAGCTGAGTGAGTTGCCTTCCAAAGTGACGGAGCTCTCGGACACGGATCACGAGATCCTGGCGACCCAGCTCGCGTCCTTCAAGGGCGTGAGCGAGGCCGGTCAGAAGGAAGCACAGCGTCTGCTCGCGATCGTCGCGGTCGACAAGGAGCCGGCAGAAGAGCTGCCTGCTCCGGTGCGCGAGCCTGTGCGCTCGGTCGTGAAGACGCAGATCCGCGTCGGACGCGATCCGAGCTGCAACGATTTTGTTATTAATGATAAGACCGTGAGTTCAAAGCACGCCCTGCTCGCACTGCTTCCTGTTCCTGATGGCAACATCCGGGTGCAGGATCTGGGATCCTCCAACGGAACCCACGTGAGCAACTCGCTGGGTGGCTGGGATCGCGTAAGCGAGACCGTCCTCCAGATCGGGAAGCAGATGAAGTTTGGAGAAGTGGTGATCGGCACGTCGAAGGACGCGCAGGGCATCACGCATCTGCACTTCATCGACAAGCTCGGCAAGCTCTCGCCGTCCATGATGTTCTTCATGAGTGGTGAACAGCAGGGCGAGCTGCATCGCCTCGAAC
>CAYZVS010000005.1:0-4992 GCA_964482085.1 uncultured Gammaproteobacteria bacterium | reverse complement strand
CGACGCGGAAGCGGCTGCCAAGCAGCCCAAGCCGCTCAAGACGCCGGAACAGCTCGAGGCCGAGAAGAAGGTCAAGAGCACGTCCGAGATCAAGAAGGAGGTCAGCAAGTCGGCAATGCCGCGATACCTCGGTGTCGCCATCCTCCTGATCGGTCTGCTCGGCTTCATCGTCGTCTGCATGCTGTGGGTCAACGACCACATGCATGGCAACGGCGTCGTCGCGGATGGCACGGTGCCGGATGCGTCGACGACCACCGATGAGATGGTCACGGACACCTTGTCCGAGACGACCGAGTCCACCACGGACGAGGTCGCGACGGACACGGTCGAGGCGACCACCGAGATACCGAGCGGCTACGCATGCCGCGCGGGTAGCTCGGTCACGAGCTGCAACGAAGTGCGAGACTTCCTCCTCTCGCGCGCTGATGGTGCATCCTACTGGGACTGCTCGGGCATCACGCCCAGACAGTACCGGGACATGTACCGTGTCGATGATCCGACCGGTGCTCGCCACATCATCGCCAACACATGCGCCTGCAACTACTGCGAGGTAACGGCGCACGACTGAACTCGCAACCGCGGACGGCGGATCCGTCCACAACTAGCAAGCGCCTCGTACCGATTCTGGTACGAGGCGCTTTTCTTTTTCTTGAATTTTAGTAGATACGATACGGATAGCGTGGATTGCTCGGTGTTGAAGCGTCTGGGATAACTGTGATACTTGCTGATGCTGCTTTTGTAACACCTTGCTCTGTGTAACGGGCGGTTACCGAGCCTGTGCTCTGGGTACCGGAACAAAAGGTTAGAACTTTTCCATCACCCGGATAGAGAAGCTTTGGATCGCTCACCGTAAGCGTTGATGAAATAGAAACATCCTTAGATGTGCCATCGCCGTAGTTGGCATAGACCTTGTATGGAAGACTTGCGCTACAGGTTACGGTTGTCGGACCGGTAAAACGAATCTCTATCGACTGCAGTCCGTTTGGTAAAACGGTTTTTTCTGCGAGATGATTCACGCTTCCGGAAACAGTTCTTGTGCCAATGTCATCGGTGTAAGAAGCGGAGACAGTGATGGTTCCGATAAATATCGGCGTAAGAATATTTCCTTGGATATATCCGTCCGTAGAACGCGTAAGGGTGAAGGTGGTTTTACCCGTCAGGTCATCAGCCATGCCGTCTGCTTTGATTCCAAAGAGCTTTAATGTGACGGTTTGATTACCAATTGGAGCTGAGGGCGATGGTAATAGCGTTAAATTTACATAGGGACGACCAGCTTGTACGGGTGCATTTGGAGCCGGCTTAATAACAGGAGGACGCAAACTTGGTTCATTGATTTTAATCTCTGGCTTGTCCAAAGGGTTGATATCGACAGGAATCAAAAGATCCGGAAGTCCGAGAGCCACCGTTAGACGAGCACGGATGGCGCGGGATTTTGCTTTCAGTCTAGGATCGCCGTCTTCACCGAGAGTTGCATCTGCGGCATCAAGGCGCGTCATGATATCTGCAACGACTTGGGTTCTGGAATCAGCTGGAATTGCGTCTTCTAAAACGTCGTCGACACGCTCGTCGATACGGACAAGTTCACGGTAGCGTTGATCGACCTTATCGTCACTGACCGAGACATCACGAAGTAAACGTAATTCGTCGAGCGCAGAGTCATTGGCCAATGCCGACGGAAGAGCGAGCTGACTGATCTCATCGCGCAAGCCCGCATAGCGCGCACGGGAGAGTAACGTGGTCGCGATGTGCAATTCGCCACGGATCAAACCGGCTTTTTTACCCATCGATGGAATGAGAATACGGATACGTCCGAGCGCGTCTTTAGAGAGAGAGGGATTTTCAATTACACGAGCTAACTCTTGTTTAGCATAGGAAACAGCAAGGGCTTCACGCTTCTCTGGCGATGCAACGGCAAGATGCATGCTTTCCGATGCATTACGGATCCAAGCCGGAGCGGAAGAAGTTTTTTCTGAACGTTCATCAAGACGGTCGCGCAAGGCGCGCATGTAGTCGCGGTCAAAACGAATGTCTTTTTCACGCTGTGCTTCTGGCCACGCGTCGTCCTTGGTGAGTTGGCGAACTGGCTTTTTACAATCGTTGGCACCAAAGCTCCCCCATTGATTATCGGTTAAGAGCGTTTCATCCGTTGATCCCAAAGCGGTGATACCAACAACCGACTCGGTCACTGCAGCTTCTGTACATGTTGGTTGTTTGATGATGCCGTAGGATGTGCCGCGCACGGTAGCGACGACGTCAGATGTTTTGATTTCCATCGTGCTGTCGACGTCGAGCAGTTTAAGCATGCGATTCCAAACGCGACCGGCATTCACTTTCAAACGAATGATCGATGTTCCAGAACCGGAACCATCGGCTGGGGCGTCGTCGATAACAAGCTCGGTGCTTTGGTCGAGACGTGTAACACCTTGGTCGCCCCAAAGAATTTCTGCTTCTGAATCTGCACCTGTGCGTACTGCATCGCCAGAATGAATTTCCTGGACGTCTTGAACAACGGACCAAACATCTCCGGATTTGTACTCAACTGCGCCTTTCACGACTTGCACGCGAATGGTTGGCAGCTTTTCTGCCGCAGCGGAACCAACGGACCAGAACCAGGTTCCGCCGATAACGAGTAATAAAATGGCGAGTGCGCCACCGGACAAAGCTAGGATACGAGACTTGTTCATAATGTATTTATAGACGGTGAATATAGCTCGGATCGCGTAGAAAATCAACCCATCGTAAATACTTGATTGTCCGCCTAAGTCCTGCTATTCTCGTCCCGCTTCTGATCGGCATCGTGTCGGGCTATAGCGCAGTTGGTAGCGCGCTTCGTTCGGGACGAAGAGGCCGAGGGTTCGAGTCCCTCTAGCCCGACCATGCATCAGCCGCGGACAGTGTCCGCGGTTTTTGCTTGGTTGAGCGCAGATTCTGGCGCCGTGAGCTCGTCCTCGATGCCGTCGGTGATGCGGACAAGAGCCGTTGTGCCCGATAGGTGCCTAAGTTCCTGTGTGAAGCGGGGCAGCGCATCGGTCGCCATGCGAAGCATGTTCCGAGCGGCATGTGCATAGCGGTTCAGCATCTCGATGGTGGAGTGACCGAGAATGTCACGCACGACCGTGACGGGGGCCCCACCCGCAAGAGCCAGGGTTGCGAACGTGTGCCGAAGCGGATGCCAGGTGATCGCCGGCGTGATGCCGGCTTCGAGGGAGATCCGTTTCAGATTGTCTAGCGCGTGGTGATATGGGAACTGAATGGCCGGCATCGGGAACACCCGTAGCGCGGTCCGTGGCAGCGTCTCGAGCGAGCGGAGCAGTTCGTCGGAGAGCGGCACGTATCGAATGCGCTTGGTCTTGGTCGAGTCGAGATGGCCATCGACCTCCCCTTGCTTCACTGTCGCGAGTTGGCGCCGGAAGTCGAGATGCGACCATTCGATGGCGAGCAGTTCGTTAACCCGCACGCCTGTGTGCAGCGCGAACAGGATCATGGTGCGCCAGAGGCCCGGCGTCGCCGCTGCGACGAGACGCTCCGCCTCTTCGGCTTCGAGGAAGCGAAAATCCGGCTCGTCTTCCTGAAGATACTCGATGGATGGAACCTCGCGCAGATACTTCCGGCGAACTGCCTGGCGCAGCGCGGCCGAGAGCACGCTCACGATGTTGTTGACGGTCTTGCCCTTCCGCCCGCGTTGGCGGAGCTCCGACGTGAGCTGGTCGATCGAGGCGGCGTCGATGTCGCAAAGACGACGGTGTCCGAATCGAGGAAGCAGATGTGCGCGCAGGATCGAACGCTTCGTTCGTAGTCCTGACCACTTCGCTCGTCCTTCGACGTACTCGCGCATCCAGATCTCGGAGAACGCGCCGAACGTGATGTCCGGCAGCCTCGCGGCCGAGCCGAACTTGAGCATCTTTTCGTGAAGCTCGAGCTCGAAGGCGCGCGCCCCTTGGAGCGAGTCGACGGGACTCTTCAAGCGCGTGCGCTTGCCCTCCCACCAGTAGTCGACGTACCAACCCTGCCTACCGCGGATCTTGCGTGGAGGCATATCGGTGGGAGTCGCGCGCGTCGCGCCGATGATTCTCGGCGAAGCGGGTGAGGTCTGCGACCTTGAAACGAAAGTGTCGGGCGTATCGGTACACCGGAAAAAGACGCGCGGCGGTCCAGCGCTGAATGGTGAGCTGGGTGACGCCGAGGAACTCGGCGGCCTCCCGGCTCGAGAGCCATGGACCGAGCGCGGTGGGGTTCAGAAACGTGGTTGATGTCATAGGTTGCTTGTGTCGCGCGTGCTCGCGACGAGCAAGCGGTTTGGGTGTGGATTGTGAAGGACCAGCCTCGGGGGCAGTGGGAATCATAGAATTGATCGTGAGGAGGAGTAAAGAGGCAGACCGTTCCAGGACACTGCATCAACATCCCACGAGTTCTGACCGTTGTGACGCGGAGCATCCAGACACGCCGGTGCGTGCGTATCAAAACAGGAGCCCTGGTGGCTCCCGTCTTTCGGTCGCCGGGGCGGAGCACGCGGGCACTCCGCCTCACAGCAACGTCGGAATCTGGCATGCTGTTCGGACTAACTCATACGCTCGATGGATTGGCTCACGAAGCACGCTCCATCTCGCACCTTAATCCGCAGCCCACCAGAGACCGACGAGCCCAAGCTCAACGGGCGGACTGGCCACTGTCAAGCTCGGCTACAATCGCATGTCACCACGAATAATTCCGGCGCATCCCGAGCGGGTGCTCGCCTTTTTCCCACACCAACGCATGACCGGACGCTTGGCGCTCGATGGGACGTCTCTCGTTCCGCGTAGCTTCGCTGGCCTCGACATGCGTCACCCTCACGCGCAGAAGGACGCTCACCTCGAGCTCCTGGTGGCTCGGTCGATCGCTGCCTTTCGACCGGCTCTGGTCGCCATCGGGGTGGCCGGGCCCGACAAGATCTCGCTCGCACGGTGGGTCGAGCGGGTCGTGAAGCACTTCGGCATCGAGACCGTGGTGATCGAC
>CAYZVS010000004.1:0-87999 GCA_964482085.1 uncultured Gammaproteobacteria bacterium | reverse complement strand
CGCAAAGCATTGTTCAGTGTTCCGCTTGTGAAAGGAACGATTCCACACGTCGTGGAAGCCAAATTTGGTGCCGCCTTTGTTCTTCTTAAGCCAGCTCCGGAAGGTACGGGTGTCAAAGCAGGGGGCGCCGTGCGCATCGTGCTTGAACTCGCCGGTATCCCTAATGTTGTTGCCAAGATTCTTGGTTCTAACAATAAGACCAATAACGTGAAAGCGACGTTTGCCGCTCTTCGCAAACTTCGTCTCTCCAAGCGTACGGCCGAGGCACAAGCCCCGTCCCAAGCTTCCGAGAAGTCCGCATAAACTATTATGTCTCTTACTCTCAACAATCTCGCGCCCAAATACGGCTCGCGCAGTAAGTCGTTCCGCATCGGTCGCGGAGCGGGTTCTGGTCGTGGCAAGACCGCGGGTAAAGGTACCAAGGGCCAAAAGTCCCGTACCGGTGGCTCGCATAAGCTTAAGCTGAAAGGCTTGAAGCAGATGCTTTTGTCCTTCCCAAAGAATCGCGGCTTTAAGAGCCACTTTGAGAAGGTCTCTGCTATTCCGCTTAAGCGCCTTTCGGTGTTTGTGGATGGTGAAACGGTCACCCTCGCTACATTACGCGAGAAGAACCTCATTGGTCGCACCGTCACCTTGGCGAAGATCGTCGGAAACGGTAGCTTTGATAAGAAGCTTTCCGTTGAAGGTGTCGCGGTCACTGCAGGTTCTAAGGCAGCGATTGAAAAAGCAGGCGGATCGGTCAAATAACTCTTTGCTCAACTTCGTCGTCCTATGTGGGAAAAGCTCATGCAAGCTTGGCGCGTGAAAGAGGTACGCAATGGCCTCCTCTTTGTGCTCGGAATGATGGTCATCTTCCGCGTCATGGCCAATATCCCGCTCCCTGGTGTCGACTTGGTCGCGCTTAAGCGCTTCTTTGACGCCAACCAGGTGTTGGGTCTTCTGAACCTGTTTTCAGGCGGAACGATCGAGAACTTCAGTATCGTTGCTCTTGGTGTTGCTCCGTATATTACTGCTTCGATTATTTTCCAGCTGTTGGGAATGATCTTTCCGCGTATCGAGGAAATCCAGAAAGAAGGGGAGTCAGGACAGCGTCGCATTAATCAGTGGACGCGCATGCTCACGATCCCGCTTGCCATTGTCCAGTCGTTTAGCTTGCTTCAACTTTTGAAGCAGTCACAAACACCGATTTTGACCAACGGCGATCCTCTCCACGTGGTGATGATTATCTGTGCGGTAACGGGTGGAACGATGTTGCTCATGTGGATGGGTGAGCTTATGAGTGAGAAGAAGGTAGGTAATGGTATCTCGATGCTTATCTTTGCTGGTATTATTGCCGGATTGCCGAGCTCGCTTTCACAGTTGCTTACAACCACGGATTCTTCGCAGTGGTTTACTTATGTATTGTATGGAGCCGTGGCGATTGCGATGGTTGCGGGTGTCGTGTTTGTCTCGGAAGGTCAGCGCAATGTTCCTGTTCAGTACGCGCGTCAGTCGCGTGGTATGGGCGGATCGGTGGGTGGCGTTGCCTCTTCACTTCCGTTGCGTGTGAACCTGACCGGTGTTATTCCGATCATCTTTGCTATCTCACTGCTTTTGTTCCCGTCGGTGATTGCGCAGTTCTTTACACAGGCGCGTAGCCCATGGATCGCGCAAGCCGCCACTTGGGTCATTGTTACGTTGCAGAATCAAGCGATTTACGGATTGCTCTACTTCTCGCTCGTGGTTATTTTTACCTACTTCTATACCTCGATCGTGTTCCATCCGGATCGCGTTGCTGAGAACATTCAGAAGCAAGGCGGATTTATTCCGGGCATTCGTCCAGGCAAACCTACGGCTGATTACCTTCAGAGCGTTGTGAATCGTATCACGCTTGGAGGAGCATCGTTCTTGGGTTTGATCGCCGTCGCACCTCTGATCGCGGAAGCGGCAGTTGGAACGCGTCTCATCGCTCTTGGTGGTACGTCGATCTTGATTGTGGTGTCGGTGGTGGTGGAATCGATTAAGCAGATTCAGTCGCAGATTACGATGCGCGAGTACGACGTTTATTAAGAATCACGTAGCATATAGGATGTAACACGTAGCATGTGGCAGGGCTTAGGCTCTGTTACGAGCTACGTGTTACGTGTATTCTGACGCTATGGCACGTGTACGCTTACGAGCACTTTTGTTTGGTCCAAATGGAGCAGGCAAAACGACACAAGGTCAGTTATTGGCCGAGCGTTATGGTGTTCCATTTGTATCAGCGGGTAATGTTTTACGCGCTGAAATAAAAGAGAAGACAGCCATTGGAAAAATGGTCGAGTCTTATGTGGATGCTGGTATGCTTGCTCCTGATGAATTGGTAGATGCGATCGTACTTAAGCGGTTAAAAGGTTTAGCCATGGAGCGTGGGTATGTGCTTGATGGATTTCCACGAAATGTTGAACAAGCGGTCGCATTAGACAAGCTATTAAAACCAAATCTTTCGATCCAATTAAAGTTACCAGATGCGGTGGCGATAAAACGATTGCGTGGTCGATTGGTATGCGAGCAGTGTCGCTCTGTATTTCATCGCGAGTTTGGCATCTCATCAATGCAGTGTACCGTTTGTTCTGGCAAGCTCACTACGCGAAAAGATGATGCGGAAGATGCTGTTCGTCGGAGGCTTGCCGTGTATCATTTTATGACAGAGCCACTTGCCGCACATTATCGACAGCGTGGTATTTTGCTTGCGGTCAATGCGGATCAATCGATCGCAGATTTATATGAGGAGTTATGCAAGAAGACCCAGAAGCTGGGATTTACCTAAACTATGTCCATGATTAAAACGCCGGAAGAAATTGAAGTGCTGCGCGAGGGCGGAGCATTGCTTTCACGTACACTCGCGGAGATTCGCAAAGCGTGTGTTGCGGGAGTAACTTCCGAGGAGCTCAACGCCATCGCGCTTAAACGATTTGCCGAGGCTGGAGGCAAGCCAAGTTTTTTGGGATATAAAATCGATAAAGATGGAAAGCCTTTTCCGGGCGCATTGTGTGTCTCGATCAATGATGATGTTGTGCATGGGTTGCCGATTCCGGCGCGTATGATCAAAGACGGAGATATTGTCGGACTTGATATTGGTGTTTGGTACAAGGGTTTGTGTACAGATATGGCGACAACCGTGATTGTTGGCAAGACTGATGAGAAGACACGAGACTTGGTAGTAAATACGCGTGAGTCTTTGTTGAAGGGGCTTGAAGAGGTTCGCGCCGGAAAATTTGTACACGATATTGGAAATGCGATTGATGACTTTTTGACACCAAAAGGTTACGGGATTGTGCGCGATTTAGTTGGGCATGGCGTTGGGCATGCCGTACACGAAGAGCCGCAGATTCCACATTATCGCGAACGTCGAGCTCCACGTATTAAGCTGGAAACGGGTATGGTTATTGCCGTTGAGCCGATGGTAACGCTTGGCGACTGGGAAGTTTATATGAAGGATGATCAGTGGACGATTGCCACGGAAGACGGCAGTATTGCGGCTCATTTTGAGGTTACGGTTGCTGTGACGGACGATGGCTACGATCTTCTGACACCGTTTCCGGATCAAGAATAAGAGTTGACTTTTATTACAATTTTTGCTAAGGTAAGCCCTACGGAAGAAAACGGAGGTACTTTTCATGTCGGCTGTCGCGTTCTTCGATTCGCGTCTTGCACGTACGGCTTCATTGCGACTTTCGGGTGAGAGGGTTCACTGTACAGTGTTCCGTTTCCCCGATGCCAAGCTCATGGTCGTTGCCAAGTCTGAAGGCGATGGCCGCACGGGCAAGGCGATTCTTCACTCCACCGAGCTTCGGATACGCACCAAGGGTGCGACCGAGCACATGGAGATTCCCAACAGCTTCCGCCTGCAGGCCTTGCTCGAGCACATCGATAAGGGCGGCAGCGAGGAAGAACGAGTGCTTCAGATGCGTATCCACGAGCTCAAGCTCGCAAGCGACTATCTGATGCGCTCGGGCAAGCTCAAGGACGGTGATGCCAAGGAGATCTTTGGTCTTCTGAGGGCCATCCGTCACGATCTGGCCGAGCCCAAGCGGAATACGCAGAAGCTCGCCGCGAGTCGGAATGTTGGCAAGGGTATCGACTATCGGAGTCCCAAGGCGGGAAATCCCGTTGGGCCCGTGATCGCGATCACTGCCAAGGCGGCAGTGGCCAGACTCGAGACGCGTATCGCGCAGATTCTGGGGATTCGCAGCTTTGCGAATCTCCGTCATGCGCTGGTGTCTGCGTTCAATCGAGAAGCGGAGCAACTCTTCAAGTCTCTCAAGGATGAGAAGGGTTTGCGCAGCGGGACCTTTGCGGGTCTCGTCGCACAGCTCGACTACATGCGCTTGCAGCCTTTCGAGGCTCCGGCGCGTCGGATCGAGGCACTCTATGATAGCTTCCGCTATGGTGATGCAGACGAGTCAGAGGTGCTCACGGCGATTCGTCGCGAGGTGCACGCCGTTCTGCTCGTGTGTGTCGTCGAGCGTCAGGTGATTCGTCGTCTGTCGCGTATGGCGCATGATGGCTTGAGCGACTCCGAGATGAAGGAGACGCGCGTGGCCGCAATTCACTCGATCGATAAGATCGGCAAGCACGTGGATGCATGCGGTTCATTCAGCGAGGACGCGCGAGCGATCGCGGCGACCAAGCTCGGACATGCGCGGAACATTCTTGCGCAGGAAAGCCTGTTCGAGACTCCCAAGAAGCGCCTCAAGAGCGCTGACCGAATCCTCAAGGAAATGACGGCGATTCTGCCCGTCTGATCTGACGCGGCCCTCGATACCATCTGGTGTCGGGGGCCGCTTCTTGTTAAGGTCGATTTTATGCCGGAATTACCGGAAGTAGAGACCGTTAGACGCCAACTTCATCGAGGATTGGCTGGGAAGACCATGCGATCGGTTGAGCTTTTGAAGTCGGGGAGAGAGAAGCCGGTTGGGAGATATTTTGTAAAAGCGATTGTTGGGAAGACGATTGATCGAGTTGAGAGACGAGCAAAACTTTTGGTTTTTCGATTTCAAGACGGAACGGCGATGACGGCGCATTTAAAAATGACCGGGAAGTTTGTGTTTGTTGATGCGGAATATAAACCGAGTAAACACGACAGAATGATTTTTGAGGTTGATGATACAAGGCTTGTTTGGAGCGATGTGCGGCAATTTGGTTTTGTGCATCTTGTATCGGCAGGGGAGCTGGAAGATATTTTATCGAAATATGGACCAGAGCCTTTGCCATCGACAGCAGAACAATTAGCGGAACGGATTGTATTGCCAAAAACACGTTTGATTAAAGCGGCTTTGTTAAATCAGGAAGTGATTGCAGGCGTTGGAAATATTTATGCGGATGAAGCGTGTCATCGTGCGGGGATTAGGCCGATGCGCAGACTTGGAGAGATGGGTGCTGAAGAACGATTGAATTTAATGAAGCATTTGAAAGAGTTGCTGGATGAAGCGGTGAAACAGCGCGGGACGAGTGCGAATGATTATGTGGATACGGAGGGAAAGAAGGGAGGATTTTTATCATTGCTTCGCGTGTATGGAAGAGCGGGGGAGAAATGTTTGAATTGTGGAGGGGTGATTAAGAAGATTGTTTTGGTGCAGAGGGGGACTCACTATTGCGAGGGGTGCCAGAAGTAGAGACGACGAAGCCCTCCGATAAATATATCGGAGGGCTTTTTAGTCTGCGTTGTTCTACTGAATCGCGAAGAGGATGAGATAGTAGAAGCAGAGGAAGAAGGTGATGAGACAGATGCTGCCGATCGTGTAGGCGACCCAGCCGAGCGGTGTCTTGGGTTGGGTGTCATCGGGTTTGGGAGGCTGGACGCCTTGGCCGCGGAGTTCGGCCTCGCGTTGTTTGCGTTCCAGTTGGTCTTGCTTGGCGTCTAGCTCGGCTTCTGCGCGGGTGATTCTGGTCATGGCTTCCTTGAAGGTGCTCCCGGATATTCGGGTAGCTCAAGATTTGCGATTTTTTGGTTAAATGTCAAGGGGTTTTGACCTCTTTTATATAAAGAAATCATCAATTTTACGAAGGTTTTTGCTATTTACAGGTCCTGATAATAGGCTACTCTGTACTCGTATGAGGGTATTGTTGGTTGAAGATGATCGTGATGTGGCTTTGGCGCTTAAATCGGCGCTTGAGTCGCATGGCTTTAGTGTTGATGTAGGGGAGACGGGTGAGGAGGGTTTAAAGCTCGCCTCGTCAACCGCTTACGATATAATTTTGCTCGACCATGTTTTGCCAGGCATGCATGGTACTGAGGTTTGTGCCGCTCTGCGTAGTAACGGAGTGAAGTCACCGATCTTGATGCTTACAGTCAGAGCATCGACGGATGATAAGGTTGAAGCGCTTGATCAAGGTGCGGATGACTATTTAACCAAGCCTTTTTCTCAAGATGAGCTCTTGGCACGAGTCCGTGCACTTTTGAGACGGCCTCAGGGTTATCAAGGAAATGTTATTCAGATTGAAGATTTAGTCATTGATACGCGCAAGCAAAGCGTTCTGCGCGGTTCTTCTGAAATATATTTAACACGAAAAGAATTCAGTTTGCTTGAATATTTTGCCAAGAACCGTGGAACAGTTTTGTCTCGTAACGTCATCATGGAGCATGTTTGGGATATACATGCAGATCCTTTTTCTAACACGATCGAGACGCATATCATGACGCTTAGAAAAAAGATTGATGCACCGTATGTGAAAAAACTTATCCACACGGTGCAAGGAAGAGGCTATCGTTTGGACGCAGAATAAAGATCGAGACTTTATAGTTTTTTTAACTTGAATAGTAGACTATAGAGAGAGGCAGAATCGTGGTCGATGATTCAAATTGCCTCATTTATTCCTAGCTCTTTATTTTATGGAAAAACTCATGCAAAAAGTTTTGAGCGATGCGAGCGTTCGTACGGAGAATAACGCTGGTGCCGCCGTTCTTGCAGCTGAGGCCTACGCGCCTTGGTACGGCTAGATCAAAAAGCAGTAGCTCTTGCGGTTTGTATAATTTTTGCTTAAGTTAAGCAGCAAATGCGCATGAATCCTACTGCTTTTTTGTATCATATTTTCTTTGAGTCGAAGGAGAGTACTGAAGACGCGATAAGACAAGAGTTTTTGTTGAATGTTCTTTTGTTTTCGATCAGTGTTATTATTTCAGTCTTTGCACTCTTAACCGTTCAGGCTTGGATTCGTTTTGGCTCCGAGTTTAGAGGTGCAAATCCGGTGCTAGCGCTGTGCAGCTGCGTTGCGTTTTGGTTGCTGTTCCTTCTCTCGAGGAGAGGGCGCTGGCGTTTAACGTCCTATCTATTTATTGCGTTACTCCTTTCCCTTGTTTTTCTTGCAAATCTTTTTTGGGGGACTGATTTACCGCAGACGTGGATTCTTTATGCATTTATTATTGTCATTGCAGGGATTCTTAATCGATCATTTCACTCATTTTTAATCGCGTCAGCTATAGGTGTATTTTTGATCAGCGCAACGTATCTTCAAAGTAATGATATTTTGCTTGTAAGCGAGTCTTGGAAGGAAGTCCCTTTTAGAGTCGGCGACTCCGTTGGTGCTTTTTTTAGTTTTCTTCTTTTGTCGGTGGTTTCTTGGCTTTTTAATAGCGATCTAGAGAAATCTCTTCATCGAGCTCGTAAGTCAGAAGCGGCCCTTCAAGTTGAGCGTGACTCACTTGAGATAAAAGTTGAGGAAAGAACTCGACAATTGAAAGAGACGCAGAAGGTTCAACTTGAACAGATGACTCGCTTTGCAGAGTTTGGTCAGCTTGCATCTGGAATCATGCATGATTTGGCAAATCCACTCACGTCGATGAGTCTTAATTTGGAATTGGCTAAGAAAAAGAACGCAGATCGTTTGGCGGGTGCTGATCGTTTTGTTGACCAGGCATTACAGGCTTCACGACGTATGGAGGATTTAGTTTTGGTTGCAAGAAAACAGTTTGGAAAGAAATCTGATGTGCAAGAGTTCGTTTTAGGAGATGAGATTGAGCAAGCTGTGCAGATATTGCAGTCAAAAGCACGTCAGGCGCATGTTCGATTTAATACGGATGAGGTTGAACGCATTTCTATAGTCGGAAGCCCGTTGAAATTTCATCGAGTCATGTTGAATTTGCTCGGGAATGCTGTCGAGGCTTATGCGGAGTCAGAAGAGTCTGCTACCCGATGGATTCGCGTCGAGTGTCACGCGGAAGATGGTGACGCTGTGATTCAGGTATCTGATCAAGCTGGCGGTATTCCAGAGGAAACGTTAGAGAAGATTTTTGAACCATTCTTTACAACAAAAGAGACTGGAAGTGGCATCGGATTGCCAACCGTGAAAGATATTCTGAAAAAAGATTTCTCTGCGACGATAGAAGTTCAGAGTAGTAAACAAGGAACGGCGTTTGAGATCCGGCTCCCGATCCAGAAATCCGGCTCATAATATGGTACAGACCGATGTTTTTCAGGAGTCGCTTGCGACGATTCGTCGGTCGCAGAATCCTGATGGTGGATTTTCTAGTTTAAGTTCATCGGATCCGGAATGTTTTTCCGATACGGCTATTCCGTATCAAACGACATTTGTTACGGCACATATTCTTATTTCACTCGCGAGTTCTGGTGTTGATGGAATGAAAGACGTGAAAGATCGAGCTGCGGAATTTTTGCTTGCGCAGATACAAGGTCGTGGCTCAGCAAATTACTGGTCGCGTACTTCATCAGAAATATCCAACAAGCCCTATCCAGATGATTTGGATGATACAGCCGGTGTCATTGCGGCGATTGCCTTACATGATCGGTCTTTATTGACTCCGGAATTTCTCGCAAAATTTGTGCAGGTATTACTTGCTTGCGAGGTGAAGCCAGGGGGACCTTATCGCACGTGGCTCGTTCCACCGTCAGCAGATCAGGTTTGGCTTGATATCGATCCTGTTGTGAATGCAAACCTGGCTTTTGCGCTCCATTTACTTGATATCCAACTGGAAGGATTGGATATCCATTTAGACCAGGTATTACGTGAGGGGAGGCTTGTTTCCCCGTACTATCCACATGAGTTTTCTGTGTTAGCGGCTTTATCTCGGAGGCCTACAAAGCATTCTCAACTGATCGCAGATGCAATTATCTCGCGAAGGCTTGGTTCTACTTGGGGCAATCCGCTCGTTGATTCAATCGCCTTGGCAAGTTTGCTCAGACTTGGAAATTCCGATGGTCCTTGGAGATCGGAAGTTTTACGACCTGCGACATCTGGCCTGACGGATCGGCCTTATGCTTTTTGTCTTGATCCGGCGCAGAAAGGTGTAAAATATTATTGTGGATCATCGGCTTTAACAGCGGCCCATGTTCTTGAAGCGATTCTTCTTTCAAGGAGAAATATGGTAACGACAAAAGTGCAAGCAAAAACTGTCGGAGACAATATTCATCAAGCTATTCTTGAACGAGTCAAAGAAACAATTTTTTTGTTGCCAGAATCACTTGCTGTAACAGCATGGGAATTTGTCAGCAAGGGAATAGAAAAGGATTCGCGTCGACAGATTACCCTCACACCTTTTCTTGCCGCTTCACTCCTTGGTGATAAATCAAAACTTGTTTCAGAATCGGTTCTTGTTGAACTTGGTGTGGCAAGTGTTTATGGCTGGATGGCTTATACGCTTTTAGATGATGTTATGGATAAAGATCAGGGACCTGATATTTTACCGCTGGCAACTGTCTTTACAAGACAAATGCAACATACATTTGATTCAGTTTTGCTAGATAATCCTGATTTTCATCGATGGCAAATGCAAATGCTGGATCGTGTTGATGCAGCAAATGCATGGGAGATTTCTGAGATGCGATTTGATGCAGAGGGGGATTTGCTTCACTTGCCGCAACATATTCCGGAGTACACGGGGGATTGGCAATTTGTGGATCGTTCTATCGGACATGCGATTGGACCGGTTGGTGTGCTTTGGTCCATGGACGGTGATGTGGATGATGCGGCACGTGAAGAGATGCTATCTATTTTCTCAGACTTGATACGCGTCAGACAGATGCATGATGATGCTCATGATTGGGAAGCTGATCTCTTTAAGGGGCAAATGAACTCTGTTGGAGTGCGTGTCTTGAGTTTGTGGTATGAGCAGTATCCTGAAAAATGCGGATCTTCTGTTCGGGTTGCTGAAGTACAAGAAGAATGGCGAAAACTTTTTTGGATAAGCATTGTACCGGATTATTCTAATTCAATTATTTCTCGATGTGACGCCGCGATACGCCGCCTAGAGCCTTCCAGGCTACTGGTCACTCCACAACCGTTGATTGATGTTTTTTTACAGATAAAAAAAGGCGCAGCAGATGCTTTGCGAGGTCGTGATGAGATGCTCGCCTTTTTGCAGGCTTTTAAACCTTAGGTTTTTCTGGGAGATAATTTGCTGGTTCATACACGTTGCGTGCGTTCCAAAGAATCCAGCCAGATGCTCCCGCATCTCTTACTGCTTTAATCTGTGCTTCAATTTTGGCAGCGGTATAAACGGCGCCGATGTCAAAGTCTTGGATCCAGGGACGGAATTTGGGGCGGGAGAGATCTTCTTCAATAAAGTGATCGGTTTTAAGGATTTCTGCACCTTTATCAAGAGAGTATTTTACAACTTCATAAGGATGTTCTGCAGGGTTTTTGAAACCTTGGAATCCCGTCCAGTAGTGCGATGGATAAACCATGGGTGAGATGTAGTCGGCGTTAGGGTAGACATCTTCCAAACGTTGTCCGATGCCAAAATCTTCCGCCGTCAAGAATGTCATTCCAAAAAGATCAAAGGACACGGGAATATGTTCTTCTTTTAATGTTCCACCAACATGTGTAAAGAAGTCGTGCATGACGTCACCTTTGCTTTTTGTTTTTTCTGCTTCTGTTTTTGCAATGGTAGAAAGAGCTCCGTCGGAGGCGTATCGAATATAATCAAATTGGATTTCATCGAAACCCATCTCATAAGCCTGACGCGCAAGATCGAGTGCGGCATCAGCGACTTCCGTACGGGATGGATCCAGCCAATGAGCGCCAGTTTTATCTGTCCATAATTTTCCGGATGTTGTTTTGATCGCTTGGTCTGGATGATCTTTTGCGTAGGTAGAATCGCGCATGACGGGGAGTCTTGCGATGCGATAAATACCGTCTTGTCCAAGTTTATCGATTATATCCTGTGGCGGGAGAACGACTTGGCCGTTATCCATTTTTAAATCGATCACAACGGAGTTGAGCCCAGTCTTCAGGATGTATTGACGTAACTCTTCCGCGCGTTTGATTCTTGCTGTTTCCGCCGTCCAGTAGATGCCTCGTACTTCTTCCGGTACCGGAACATGGGCGATTACTGGTTCTGCTGGAGGGATGAGATGTAGGCTATTCGTTGAATCTTCCACGGAAGATTTTGTTGTTGTGGCTGTGGTCGAGTTGAGGAGAGCGGGTTTTAGGGTTTGAAATTGACGGAAGATTTCAAATCCCCCTAAACCTGCCGCGATCAAAATGATCGATACGGGCAGGCCAATAAGCAAGAAACCACGCCTTTCTAGCATGGTTTCTATGCTATCACTTCTTGGCTTTAAAATCGATTTCCAGGTCAACATCGTCTCCCACGTTGGCTAGGAAGGGAAAGCTCGGAACAATGAGATTATAGTCGCTGCGCTTTACGGTTGTTTTGGCTGAGCCGGTGAAAGTTGATTCATCGGGGAAGGAGCCTATTCCTTCAAAGGTGACTTGTTTTGTCGTTCCGGAGATCAGGAGATTGCCGGTGATTTTAAAGGTAAAATCTGTTGCTCCTTCTGGTGGCGTTGAGAAGTCCGCAATCGCGGTTGGCGTGAAGATGATGTATTCATTCGCATTGTCTTCTGTTTTGAGGATGGCGCGACGAGTGGTGTTGTCGCGTTGCGATGAATCGGTTGTAAAGCCACGAGCGTTGATTTTGATCGCGCTAATCTTGGCTAGTGTTAGATCGCTTTGGTCTACTTCAAAGAAACCACCGATGAAATTATTTGTCGCGACAACTGTTTTAGGTTCTCCGCGCAACTCCTCGTGAATCGTAAATGTGACTTTTGAGTTTTCAGGAACGATGCGGTAGGTGCCTGAGGGCGCGTCCATTCCCGGCATTTCCAGTGAGGCTGTTGGCTGCGGCGCTCCGCCCGCACCTCCTATCGGTGGGCGGTTCTCTGATACGGGTTGTGTCGGAGCTTTTGTTGGGGATGTGAGAAATGCGTATCCAGCAACTCCTGCGATTGCGAGAATAATAACGACGGAAAGAGCGATCAGAAGTTTTTTATTCATAGTTGTTGTTTCTTAATACGTCAGATACGATCGTTTCTTTCGGATAGATTTGCCTAACCTTGGCACACTTTATGGACAAGCAGAAACAAAAGGTGTTTAAACGCGTATATATCGATAGGTGACATGACGAACCATGCCGTCACGCGCGCCGACGAAGAGGTCGTCGGAGAGGCCTTGTTGCATAAGGAGGCTTTTGGGTTACTGGTAAACAGATACCAGGAACCACTTGCGAGATACCTGCGGAGATTAGGGCTGAAGCGCAGGGAAGATATCGAGGATATCTTACAGAACGTTTTTTTGAAAACGTATCGTAATTTGAACGAGTTTGATCCAACGCTGAAGTTTTCTTCTTGGATTTATCGTATCACCCACAATGAAACGATGAGTTTTTTTCGATCAAGCTCTGTGCGTCCTGAAGGGCATTCGGTGGATGACGCTGAATTGATTTTGGATCAATTGGATGGTCATTCTGATACATCGATGCTGGCGGAATTGGGTTTGAATACGGAACAGTTGGTACGAGCAATGCAAACATTGGAAAGTAAGTATCGGGATGTGATTGTGCTGCGTTATTTTGAGGATCGTGAGTATTCTGAAATATCAGATATTTTGCGTATTCCGACAGGAACGGTGGCGACGCTGTTGAATCGTGCCAAGAAACGTTTGCGGCAATCTCTCTCTCACTTGGAATAAATTATGAATGAACACCAAATCCAGCCTACGGGCCACAATCCGGATCTTGCGAGCAAGGTCTTGGATCGTATTGAAATGGAGCAAGTTGTTCCGCTTCCAAAATGGAAATTCACGGTAAAGGACCGCTTGTTCTGGGTATTTTGGGTCCTATCAATTATTCTCGGTTCTTTGGTTGCCGGAGCATTGCTTTTTGCTTTTGTGAATGCAGGTTGGGAGTATCGTATTGTTACGCATCAGCATTTGTTTGGTTTTGTGATGCAGGTATTGCCAACGGTTTGGATTGTGGCGGTCGTCGGTGCGATGCTGATGGCGTATGAAAATTTTCGACACACATCGCGCGGGTATCGTGTTCCGTTGCTTGCGGTGATTGGATTTAGTTTGCTTGGAATTATGTTAGGGGGTTTGTTCTTCTATGCCAGCGGTGCTGGAAAGTTAGTGGAAGAGCAGGTTGGTTCTCGTATTCCATTGTATCGACCCGTTAATGTTCGAGAGCGATCTGTATGGTCGCAACCGGGTCAGGGATTGCTTGGTGGGGAGGTGCTTGATATCGACAATGAAGCGCAGTCTTTCCGTTTGCGTGGATTTGATGGATCTATTTATGTCATGGGCTTGTCGGATCTTGCTTCTGATAGCCAAGAGCTGCTCATGGAGCGCAATGTTGTGCGTGTTATCGGTATTTTTGCCAAAGATGGTGATGGCCCTGAAAAGCCATTTTTCCGACCTTGCTACATCTTTCCATGGGATTCAAGAGTAGGGGGTGTCTCTAAACGAGGCGGTGTTGCTTGCGGTGATGAAAGAACAGTCGAGAAGTCGCGTAGCACTGATTGTAAGGACTCTGTGCCTTACGAGATTCTCAAGACGCTGCGCCGCGGTGCGTGCCGTTAACTCTTTATCCACACTATTTTTCCTATGAATAATCTTCGTAAATTATTCTTTTCTTCTGCTGTGATTCTTCCGGTAGCTGCACTTGCGATTACTGGCGTACACGCAGCGACGACAACGATAGATCAAAATACGACTGTTAAGCACCCTTTTTTGGAGAAGATGAATCTGACCGACGCGCAAAAGACTGCCGTGGAACAAGCGGATGCTTTGCGTAAGCAGGCAGATGACATTCTTGTAAAAGCAGGGATTCCGATGCATCGACGCGGTAACATGATGCGCGTTCAATTGACGGACGAGCAAAAAATAACCCTGGAACAAGCAAATGCTTTGCGCAAGGATGGCAAGAACGATGAAGCAAAAGCCCTTCTTGAAAAAGCTGGGTTACCTATCATGAAGCCGATGTTCCATCGCGGAACGGGAGGTAAGCGTTAAGAAGTAAGCGGGCTCGGCACAAGAGGACCCCGCAGGCGAGCATGGCCTGCGGGGTTGTTTTTATTGACGAGATGCGAGCTCGTCATCTTTTTCATGCCAGCGTTTCTCTAACCAGTTTTCATCAATTTGATCGGCGTTGAAAAGATGGCCAGTAATACGCAGATCACGTCCATAGAGTTTGAGGCTATCGAGAACGGTTGTACCGCTTCCGGGTGGAAGTGGCGGATACCATGAAGCGGTAATGTCGAGAACTGGATAGTCAGGGAGCTCTCGACGTAGATTCTTGAACCCACCGATTTTTGGTGGGAGTAGGTGGCGATATCCGCTTCCTCCGATGGCGCCGGTAAAACGTGTGCCTTCTGGGAAGATCGGGACGCTCGCTTTTTCTGCGATCGCTTTCCGTGCACCTTCTGCGATCGCTCTACGATCGTTTGGGTCGCGGTTGCGTTTGAGTGGGATGGCGCCCGTCAGCCATGCAAGTTGTCCGACGATGGGGATAAAGAGAATGCTTCTCTTTATCACGAGTCGGTTATTGGATCTCCCGGACTGAACGGCAACTCCCCACATCAGCAGAAGATCAAAAGCGCCGAGATGATTTGCCATGATGATTGCTGGTCGACCATCATCATCTGTAGGCCAATTTTTGTGTATGTGGATGTGTAAGATTCGACAGATCCAGATGTAAAGGCGACAGGCCCATTTTCCCGTGTGTGTTGATGCCTTTACCCGCATACCTGAAGCGCCTTCTCCTTTGAGGAGTGCGACGATCATCATGACGATGACTTCTGGAAATGCGAGGAAACCGGCGACAAAAAAGAACAGGAGGACGGAACAAGTGAGTGCGAGGGCCGCACGTATGCGCATGGTTGCCTCCGAATGAACTGGAAAAAATCTAGCAGAAAATGATGCTTGTTACAAGGGTGAAGCTCAAACACGGTAAGTGTAGAGGCTGCCGTTTTTTTCACGGTATTGCCAGGTTGGGAATTTGAAACCAAGGGAGATTATTTGGGAACCGGGTTTCAGTTCTCGCCGCAATTTCTTTTCCAAAGCACGCATGATGTAGCCGACACCAAACAGTGTTATTACGTTATATTGCGAGAGGTCGGCCTTCCATAAATCAACCTGATGAATCTTGGCTTTTTGTTCCAGTCCAGCGCGTTGAATATTGCGTCTCGAGATCCAGACGAGTAGGGGATTTACTTCATAACCATCGGCCTCCATTCCTGCTTGTGCGAGCGCGATCACGATGCGACCGTCACCAGAACCAATATCGACTGCTTTCATTCCTGGCTGAACATCGATTAGTGCAAGCATTTTTTCTACGCCTTCCGGTTTTGTTGGGATATAGGGTGCGCCTCTGACGACAAACCGCACAACCATAATATCAACAATGATGAGCACGATTGCAATAAGCGCAAGACCGATGGTGCCCAAGGTTTGTGAGTCGGTCATATTATTTGGAACGGTTTTCTTTTATGTGTTTTAAGTTTGCGATCAGAATGAAACTGATGATAACAAGCAGGTACCACGATGTGATTTTATGGAATGAGACAATGTTCCAGGTTGTGAGTTGATGCGGATATTTCCATGCTCCAAGATAGGTTGAAATATTTTCTGCGATCCAAATAAAGAAAGCGATGAGTAAAAAAGAGAATGAGACCGGCATGCGATAGGTTTTGCTTGTGATCGTATATTCCACCCTGTTTTTCCAGAACGTTATAAAAACAAGCACGATCAAAATCCAGCGAATATCGGGGAGATAGTGATTGGTAAAAAAGTTGAGATAGATAGCGATACCGAGAATCACGCTTGGCCAGTAGAGAACTTTGCCGGTTAGTTTGAGTTTCATGATGCGCCATGATTGGCTGATGTAACTTCCAACAGCGGCATACATGAAGCCGCTATACAGTGGAACGGTTCCGATTTTGAGATAACCAAATTCCGGATAGGTCCAAGAGCCGATCGCCGGATTTGTTTTGTAGAGCTCGAGTGCGAGGCCGATCATATGAAAGAGTGCGATCGTTTTTATTTCGTCCTTGGTTTCTATTTTTAAACAGTATAGGGCGATTTGGATGGCGACGGCGGCGATGAACAGGAAGTCGTAACGAGGGAGCGGGCCAAGTGGTAAATAACGTGAAAGAAAAAGTAGGACAAAAAATAATCCAGCAAAAATACAAGCACGTGCTTGTTTGATCGTGAAGACAACAAGTTCATGCGCGTAAAAACGCAGATCGGATTTAGTCATGAAAAAGGTCGAGCGTAGCATTCAGGGCACTTGGTAGCTCCGTTATACCTTGTTTTCCAGCAAAATGTTTTTTATTGTGATCGATGAGGATTTTGCTTCCGAGATTTTTCTTGAAGGCTCTTCTGTTCTCATCAAGCGGAATGCGTCGGTCATTGTCGGAGAAGATGGCGGTGGAATCTGGAAGAAGCTTTTGTAATTTATCCAGGTCCAACGGTTGATGAAGCCAGTGAGCGATGATTTTTTTCTTGATCCAGGATTCCGGTTTGTTGAGTGTAAAGAATCCAGCGACAAATACGGCGCCCTTAGCCGGGTGAGATTGAGTCGCTAGAAAACGCAGAATCGCTTGGCAACCGATGCTGTGGCCGATAAAGACCGTATCTTGATCGACGGTTCCGACACACGCTCTTAGAGCGTGTGTCCAAAGCGGGATCAGTGGAAAACGAGGGAATGGAAGATTGGGGATAGAGACTTGAAAACCCTTTGATTCCAGCTCTTTTTTGATCCATGGAAACCAGCTATCACGGCTGTGGCTTGCCCAACCGTGGACGATGATGGCGCGTTTCATTGCCAAAATATATCCGACAGGCCACAATTCCGCCATTATGGCAAAGAAATCGAGCACAAGCGCCTTAACCAAGGAGCAACACGTTGCGCAAGATGCGCGATATGCGGAAGGTCACAAATACGACTACGTTATTGTTGGAACCGGTAGCTCGGCTTTGACGGTTGCTGCTTTACTCGCAAAAGCAGGGAAAAAGATTTGTATGCTCGAGGCGCATGATATTCCAGGCGGTTATGCGCAAACCTTCCACACGGGGGATTATCATTTCTGTGGTCAGGTTCATTATATTTGGGGATGCGCTCCCGGTGGGAAAATTTATGAGTTCCTCAAGCATGTAGGGCTTGAGAAAGATATTACGTTTGAACTGCTCGATAAGAATGGCTATGACCACATGGTGATGCCTGATGGAAAACGCGTTACCATTCCGTATGGTTACGATAAGCTTGTACAGAATGTTGTTGCAGCGTATCCAGATCAAAAAGAGCCCATGGAAAAATTTGTTTCTGCTCTCCGTGCGATTCGGGAGGAGTTCAGAACATTCCCGACAAAAATTCGTTGGTTTGATTTCTTGAAGGCGTACAAATATCCAAATATCATCAAGTACCGCAATGCGACACAGCAGGATCTATTTGATGAGTGCCGTTTAAGTAAGGAGGCGCAAGCGGTACTTTGCGCCAATGCGGGGGATTTTATGTTACCCCCTGAAAAGCTTTCCCTTTTCATGTTTATTTCATTATTTGGTGGGTACAATACCGGTGCGTATTATCCGACAAAACATTTCAAGTATTACGTCCAGCGTTTGGCGGATTTTATTACGAGCCACGATGGTTGTCATATCTACTATGAAACGCCCGTCGATACAATCACGGTTGAGGATGGCAAGGTGACTAACGTCGGAACGAGAGACGGTAAGGTTTTTGAAGCGGAGAATTTTATTTGCAATGGTGATCCGCAAACCATGGCCAAAATGATCGGTTGGGAGAAATTCCCAGCAGAAGAGCAGAAAAAATTGTCCTACAAGTATTCGCAAGCCGGTGTCGTTATCTATCTTGGTTTGAAAGATATTGACCTAAGAAAATACGGATTCGGTTCATTTAATATCTGGCATCTTGAGGATTGGGATATGAATGAGATGTGGCGTCAGATGGGTAAGGTGAATTTTGAGAAGCCTTGGGTTTTTATGTCTACGCCAACGCTTCACACAAATGAGGGTGGTACGACACCTGGACCGGATTGTCAGATTCTTGAGCTTGCCTCGTATACAGAATATCAGCCGTTCAAGGACGCGCAGGATAAGAGCTATGCTGACTATATAAAATTGAAGTTACAGACGGCAGAGAAAATGATCGATCTTGTTGAGAAAAAATATATTCCTGATATTCGTAAACATATCGTCGTTAAAACGATCGGCACATCAACAACGAATGTGGATTTTGTGCTCGCGCCACAAGGGAACGCTTACGGTGCGGATATGATTCCGTCTCAAGTTAGTAAGAATCGCTTGAAAGCAAAAACACCGTTCCCAAATTTTTGGTGGTGTAATGCATCGAGTGGATGGGCTGGGATGTACGGTACCGTCTCTACTGGTATGGATCTGTATATGGATTTAACAGGTGACCGTTTTCTTGACGGGATCAAGCCACCAACAGATGAAGAATTTATCCAAGCTCTGTAAGTACCTGTTTTGCAACACGTTCACCGTTGCGGAGTGCGCCTTCCGTCCAAGGGCCGTTTAGATAGTCGCCAGAAAAGAAGACGTTGTTTGCTCCCTGGCCTTTGTTCATAAAGGTTTCGACACGGGTTAGATGACCGTGACTGAATTTTGGCATCGCATCGACCCAACGTTCTAAGTCGTGGTTTTCTAGTTGTTCGACCGATGTAATCCATGGACATGCTTTGAGGAGCTCTGGTTTTACTGCTTCAAAGATCTCTTCATTTGTTTTATCAAGCAATGTCTTAGCGAAGACTTCATGCAACCATACGGAAAGGAGCGTCTTGTCACCCTGTAGTACCTCCTCGCCTTTCATGGCTTCATTTACATAGCCAGAAATATGTGGGTTTTCAACAAAGGGAACCCAGACAACGGCTGTGTCTGGGAGAAGTGCGTGATCCACGCGGAAGGCGATACTGATCGTGGAAGCGTATTTAGCATTCTCAAGTAAGTCTTTTTGCTGTGGGGTCGGGTTTTGATAGATGCGGTGACTCGCGGTTGCTTGCGAAGCGAGGACGACGGCGTCGTAGGTTTCTAAGGATCCGTCAGGTTTTTTGAGCGTCACCATATTTCCTCCGGTAATTTCTTGAATGGGGGAATCGCAATGTACGTTGAGTCTCGCTGCAAAAGCGTCCGGCAGTGCTTGCATTCCACCTTTGGTTCTATGGAGATGCCATCGATTCGGCTCGGTAGTTATCGATTTTAGGATTCCTTTTAGTGCGGCGACACTAATTTCTTCTGCACGATGGAATTGATAGGTGGAGGTAAAGGCATCGATGTAATAATCCGCGACCGTTTCTCCGGCCCAGCGTTTCATGTAAGCGTAGGCGTTTTCTGTGTCGTATTCTGTGAGATTGTCGAGGTCGAGGAAGTCGCCTACATTTTTTGCAAGAAAAAATTGCCACGTGAGGCGGAGTTTGGAGAGCGTGCCTATGGCGTTGGCAAAGGGCACGAGCTTTCCTTCTTTAAGAAGGGCATATTTTAGAAAGCGCATCTTTTCCCACTCGATGCCAAATTCTGAACAATAGTATTTTATTCTGTCATATAGGTCGCAGAGATGGTCTGCTCCAAGATCAAAGATGAATCCGTCTTTGGTTCTGGATGACATACGTCCACCGACGTGGGTATTTTTCTCATAGACAGTGACTTCATGTCCTGCCTGTTTTAGGTTATATGCGCAGGCGAGTCCGGCGATTCCAGCCCCGATAACGGCAATGCGTTTTTTTTCCGACATAGATGAGCGGAAGCGTATGATTGTGCCAGGCACTTGTCAATTGTGTGTATTTTGTTACAACTAGGGTATATGAGACTCATCAAACCCATTGCTGTGATTGCCTGTTTATCGTTATTTGGAGCTGGATGTGAGATACCGACTATTGCCACGAGCCCGGTTGTCGATACGGGCGTTGGCGAATCCGTTGTCAAAACAGGCGAGATGTGCGCGCAAACACCGCAGGTTTTTTATTTTAACAAGCTTGCATTTACGGCTGCAGAACTCACGAACATTCAATCCGATGTCGTCGAACCGTTTACAGCTTACTATCGCACATTGCCAGGCAATGAGGTTGTATCGATGTTCATCAAGAGAACGACCACAGGTATCGTTGTTGATGCGATTATTGATCAGCCGGGTTCAGATGATCCTGTTTACAATGGTTTTGTCTTGGATCGTCAAAAGGATGGGACGTATCCACTTTGGCAACCGGAAGATGCTGGACCAGATTTCCGAGGTTAATCTTATATCATTTAAAATGACGAACGCCCCCAAAGAGATTTGGGGGCGTTGTTGTATCAGATTGCTTGTGCAACCTCCTTGCAGAGCTTTTGTAGTTGATCGTGGAGATTCAGGTCGGTGAGTCGTGCGATTGGAAGGAGGTAGCGGCGTGTTTCTCGCAAATACCTTTTCCGTCGTGCAGAAGTGAAGGTGCGCATGTCCGACATGTTGTCGAGACGATCAAAGATCTTGCCGAGTCGTACGACGATGTCAGCGGAGCTGATCGCAGCAAAGTAGTCTTTGGTTACTTTCTTGGTGCGCCTTCGTACCTCACCCGTTAACGGGTCAAAAATCGGGACTTTTTTGGAGACGAGAAGGAGGCGTTCCCATGTCTGTGCACCAAAGAGAGTGATGATGACCGTGAGTGGCGTATCCGTGTCCTCGACGACGTCATGTAGCAGGCAAATGATGATCTGCTCGGTCGAGTCAAAACCGGCTGCGATGGCGCGGAGAGCGACACGTCGTGGATGCTCGAAGTATCGCTCGCCTCCGTCACGTGATTGCTTACGGTGTGCGTGCTTAGATAACCAGTAGGCTTGTTGAATCGACTCTAGCTCTTTAGCTGGTCGCGGGGAGAGCTTGTGAAAGAACTCGTCGCGGTTCATGAAAGCCGTCCTTTCGTGCTCAAGGTTTACGGTACCTAGGGCCTGGTGTCAACGGATGTTTTGGGTCTATTGCTTTTTCCCCTCGATCGGCTATATTTACGCTGCAATTGAGAGCTTAGGGACGTCGTATAATGGTAGTACAAAGGTCTCCAAAACCTTTAGCGTGGGTTCGATTCCCCCCGTCCCTGCCAACATTTTAACCGCGAAATATCGCGGTTATTTTGTTAAGGAGAGGTGTGTTTAAGTGTGTTACTCTGATTGCAGAATATGACTTTTCAAAAAGTTGGGGCTATAGCACTTGTTGTCACTGTGATCGGGTTGGTTATTTATTTCATACAGCGACCCACTGTTTTGCTCGTTGAAGCATGTCCGCCCGCATGTGTACCTGTTGATGCGCTCTATCGTCGGAGTGATGTTTCTGTGGAGCAACGTATCGAGGATTTATTGAATCGCATGACAGAAACGGAAAAAATTGGTCAGCTAATATTAGTTGAAAAGAATAGCGTAAAAGTACTCGATGACGTTACTCGTTATGGTATCGGCGCGATGTTAAGTGGTGGAGGAGCCGTGCCTTCACCGAATACGCCAGCCACTTGGTTGGATATGGTACGGAGTTTTCAGGAGCGTGCACAGAATACGCGTTTGGGAATTCCGTTGCTGTACGGTGTCGATGCGATCCATGGTCACTCGAATGTCATTGGCGCGACGGTGTTTCCGCATGCGATCGGTTTGGGTGCGAGTCATGACGCGGATCTTGTGTATCGTGTCGCGCAAACCACGGCACAAGAAATGGCCGCCACTGGTATTCATTGGAATTTTTCCCCCGATCTCGATGTTGTTCAGGATAGCCGTTGGGGGCGCGTGTATGAAACATTTGGATCTAGCACGGACATGGTTACAAGCTTGGGTCGCGCTTACGTCGATGGTACGCAGTCGTTTTCATCGTCCGGGACGAGAGTGATCGCTACAGCCAAGCACTATATGGGTGCGGGGGCGATGGCTTGGGGTACTTCTAGTAACAAGGATTTTAAGATCGATCAAGGAATTACTACGGTAGATGAAGCAACGTTACGACGCGTGCATTTACCTCCGTTTAGAGCGGCTGTTGATGCAGGTGCTTCCGTAGTATTAGTCGGTCTCAATAGCTGGGATGGCTTGAAGTTAGCGGCGAACCATTATCTTGTTACGGACGTGCTTAAAGGTGAGCTTGGTTTTAACGGTATAGTCGTTTCTGATTGGTATGGTGTGTATGAAATTCCCGGTGGTGAGTATCATGCCGTTGTCACGGCGATGAATGCCGGTGTGGACATGGTTATGTTGCCCTACGATTATAAACCGTTTGTGGGTTATGTTCGGCGCGCAGTACAAAACGGTGACATTTCTCCCGAACGTCTTGATGATGCGGTGAGAAGAATACTCCGTGCAAAGTTTGCTGCAGGCTTGTTTGAGAACGCGAGCGCGGATGGATCCATGCTTGCCAGTGTAGGCTCTGCAGAGCATCGCGAGTTAGCACGTGAAGCCGTACGCAAATCATTAGTGTCTCTTCAAAATAATAACCGCACACTACCACTCTCATCTCGTGTTGATCGTATTCTTGTTGCTGGTTCTGCCGCGCACAATCTTGGCCGCCAAATGGGTGGTTGGACGGTCGAGTGGCAGGGGATCGATGGCAACTGGGTCCCAGGGACAACGATTTTAGATGGGATTAAGATGAGCATTTCATCTTCGACAGTTGTTGACTATGACCTTAGTGGATCATTTAGCACCTCGTCTGGTAAGGCGGCGATTGGTATTGCCGTCGTTGGCGAAGAGCCTTATGCAGAAGGTAAGGGCGACAATGCGCATCCATCACTAAGCACAGAAGATCTTGAAACGATTCGCCTCGTTCGTGCAACGAGTAAAAAGCTTGTCGTGGTAATTGTCTCAGGGCGACCGCTTGAGCTACCGCCAGAATCGACCGAATGGGATGCAATCATAGCCGTATGGCTCCCTGGTAGCGAAGGTGAGGGGGTAGCGGATGTACTATTCGGTACGTATCCGTTTACGGGCATGTTGCCGTTGGAGTGGCCGAGGTAAGAATTTGTGGGTTACCCTTGAATCTATATTTTATGGTATGATGATATTTAGTTACAGTAAGGTCGTTATTTATATCCTTCGGTCCCCGCTATTAACGGGAAGATTGTCTCTATGATAAAAGATTTGTTCTTTAACAAAAGGTTGGGATATCTATTAGCAACGGCTTTGCTTTTTGTGTCCACTCCTATTGCACAAGCTGCAACAACGCCTTCTCTTGGCGCAGCCTCAGCCTTTGGCGTGCTTAGTGATACCTATACAAATACGGTAATAGGTACAACTATTACTGGCAGTGTCGGATTTACTACGGGACCTGCTGTTGCTCCAGCCGGTGTTCATCCAAGCTATGGATCAGGTGCACCATACGCGGTAGCTGGCATTGATCAAGGCAATGCGTTATCTGCTCTTGCTGTTCAGCCTTGTACCTTTACGTTTGCGCCTGGTGCAATTGATCTTTCTACTGATATTACGCATGGTCCAGTTGGTGTCTATACGCCGGGAGTTTATTGTAGTACTGGCGCTATGAATGTTGGTGGCCCACTCACCCTCAATGGTAGCGGAACCTATATTTTTAGAGCTGTTGGCGCGCTTACGTCGACCGCTGGCGCAGTAGTTTCGGCTGCTGGGGCATCAGCTTGTGACGTATTTTGGACGCCAACAGCAGCTGCGACGCTTGGGGCAAATACGACCTTTATTGGTACGATTATTACTAACGCAGGTATTACGGTAGGTGCAAATACAACATGGAACGGAAGAGCTCTCGCCTTTGGAGGAACCGTCACGACTGATACAGATACGATTACGGCTCCCTCCTGTGTCGCTGCAACTCCACCTTCGTCAAATACCGTACCCCTTTGATTAATGTGAGAAAAGTTCCGAGTCCTTTGAATTTACCTTCTGGACCTGGTTCGGTTACCTATCATTATACCGTTACGAATCCTGGTCAGATTACCCTAAATAAGGTAACGCTCGTTGATGATAAATGTACAGACGTAAAGCTCATCTCTGGAGATAGTAATAACAATAGTTTGCTAGAGACGAGTGAAGCATGGAGGTATAGCTGTGTAACAACGCTCTTAAAGACAACGGTAAACTTTGCAACAGCACGTGGTGAAGGCAATGGTATGGCGTCTGTTGATACGGCTATCGCCCAGGTTTTTGTTGGCGCACCGGTCGTCCCACCATTAATCCAAATCATAAAAACACCTGTTCCATTAGCTTTGCCTTTTAACGGTGGTTCAGTTACCTATACCTACAAGGTTTCAAATCCTGGTACCGTCGCTTTAACAAACGTCACGGTTACAGATAATAGATGTAGTAATGTCACGTTTACTTCAGGTGATGGTAATTCTGATACGAAACTCGGCACAAATGAGGTATGGACCTATTCTTGTACGACAAATATCCTAACAACAACGGTTAATACCGCCGTTGCTAAAGGTCGCGCCAATGGTTTAACAGCTATCGATACCGCTTTAGCTACTGTCACCGTTGAGGGGGCCCCAATCGCCCCTTTGATTCATGTTATTAAAAAAGCAGATCCAATTGACTTAGCATCAGTTGGCGGCCTCGTTACCTATACCTACAATGTTATTAATCCAGGTACCGTATCACTCGACAATGTAACGCTTATTGACGATAAGTGTACTAACGTGACGTTTATCTCTGGTGATAACAATGGTAATTCGTTGCTTGAAACGAATGAGACATGGAACTATACATGTCAACAAAACGTGACAGAGACGACGTTGAATACCGCCACTGCAACCGGTCACGCAAACGGTTTAACCGTTTCAGATCAAGCTTTCGCAGAAGTTGTTGTATCGCCAGATTTGGCTCCGTCATCAAATCCAATTCCTACTCTTCCAAACACAGGTTCTGGGTCAAGCAATAATCCATTTAACTGGATTGTACTTCTTTCAGGGATGTTTGTGATAGGTACAATCCTGTTCGCTTTAACTCATCGAAATGCGTATCCAAGCCGAGAAAAATAATAGTAAAAAAATACAGACGAAAAGTCGAACGAAATCTCGTTCGACTTTTTCAAGAAAGCAAAAAAAGAAGGAGCATCTCTCTATAAAGGATATCTTCAATTTCGTTAGGAAGACTTTTGCTCCTGTATTATATATCGTTGCGGTGCTTGCTATACTCTCGTACGTAGCGGTCGAGTACGCAACAAATATTGTTGATAGTCAGGATCTTCGGTATGCTAGCTTGGTGCCTACCGCACAGGCACGTGTCCAAAAACAGAACAATCAAGTAGGAATTGGGCTCCCTATACGTCTCAAGATACCCAGTATTGGTATCAGTGCGGCTATCCGCTATATGGGCCTTACACCAGAAGGTGCGATGGATGTGCCAAGCAATCAATTCGATACGGGTTGGTACAAATATGGGCCGATTCCTGGTAAGACAGGTAGCGCCGTGATTGATGGACATATTGGTTTTAAAGGAGGTGCCGTTTTTGATAATTTGCATAAACTAAAAAGAGGAGACTTAGTTACCGTTGAGGATGATTTAGGAAAGACTATTACATTCGTTGTTCGTGAGAGTCGTGTCTATGACTTTAACGCACAGGCACCAGAGGTTTTTATTTCTGATGGCACTGGCAGTCATCTTAATCTCGTCACGTGCACGGGCGTCTGGGACAAAATTAAAAAACGCTATAATAAGCGACTTGTGATATTTACTGATATCGTTCGATAGGTAGGTGTTAAATATCAAGAATACATGTCAGAAATATAAAAAGCTCCTATATTAGGAGCTTTTTTAATCCTTCATAGGAGAAGTTAATTCTGCTCAGGCAAAGCAGCGAATGCTTTCTTTGTATCCATATACCAACTAAGGGCTTTGATAGGATGCTTCTAGCGACCTTGCATGTCTTTGAGGGCTTCTTCGTGAGTGGCTTCACCACTGGCGACAACCTCCTTTAAGTGTGCGTCTTGAGCTTGAATAATCGCGTCAACTGATTTCATTGTAAAAGTCTTGTCACAATGGCCACTAGTGACCAAAGAACTTTTAAGCTTAGCATTGCGCGATAAACCAATGACGAAGTGAGCGGGGGACGTTTGTCATGATCGTTTTATGGAAATATTTCTACGTTTGATAAAAACGTTTCATAGATCGCAAGATCAAGGGTTGGGTTTTTAGCGATCACGAAGTATCGCGCTTTTCCTTCGCTTAAACGAAAGTCTGTCACAATATGACGTTGATTACGCCAAGTTGGCTGGTCAACAAAAGTGGCGACACCTGGCTTCTTTTCGATATCATAGCGCTTTGCTGTATAAAGGTCTTCGCCTACCGTAAGATCAGTTGTTTGGTGGATCGTTACTGTGGGTAGCGTCAGAAAAGAGGATGCGTCAAAGAAGCGTACAAATAGTTGCGATCGTTCGCGTGCTGTACCTGATCCATCACGGGTAAAGATATTGAGCGCCTGAAGCGAGGGGACATATTCGAGCTCCATCCCTTCGGGTAGTTTAAATTGTAGCGGAAAGATATCGCCACCGAGTTCTTGAGTAGGGTTGATGACGCGTGATGATGACCAGATGAGCTTATATTTTATAAAAAATTCGGTTGGGTTGATCCATTCGTTTACTGAGGATGCGTTGGGTACATAGCCATTGAGACGTGAGCTACCGCCTTCGTAAAGAGCAAAGTGAAGGTGCTTACGCTCACCGTCGGTCTCGGCACTTTCGTGATCCCCGAGATTGGCGATATGCGAACCAGCGGTCACAAGATCTCCTACATTTACCGTTACTGACTTAAGGTCAAGATGACCGTAAAGCGCATGGACGATGGCCCCATCTATCTCGTGAGCGATCGTAATTAACCCACCATAACCAGAGGTTTGGCTCACTTTTGTAACCGTGCCATCAGCAATAGCGACAACGGGGATCTCTTTATTGATAGATACTTCATCATTAAATTCAATATCATCACCAACATGATATCCGCTAAAACGATCTTGAATATATTCGCCAAAAGCTTTACGCGTTACACGTTGGCCGTATTCTAGGACAGGAAGGGTGACCGCTGAAGCTATTGCTTGTGCTGGGGGTGTCTGCGTTGTTGTTACGTGATTAGCCTCAATTTGTTCGCTGTCTGTAAAAACAGCAAGCTCGGTCTTTGAACAGCCAGCGCCAAAAAGTACAATGGTGAGTGGTAAAAGAAGAAGATATTTCATATAGCCCTTATCCAAGATCCATCGGGATTGTCTCTGCATCAAGGGGATGCGTCTCGTTTTTAAGAGTCGCGAGATAGTAGACCTCTACTTTTTGGCGTGCCCAAGGTGTTTTGCGCAAGAAGGTGAGACTTGATTTGACGCTTGGATCGGTGGTGAAGCATTTTATTTTGATGCGTCGTCCGAGAGCCTCCCAGCCATAGGTCTCAACGAGAAACTCAATAATCGATTGCAGGGTTTTGCCATGCATCGGATCTTTTGAAACGTGGGGTTGGGGAGTATCGCTCATATCTAGCAGGCTAACTTATATTAGGGACTTTATCCAGTTATAGAGCCGTATAGGCAGAGATGCTATGATAAGCACATGAGTATTATTTTAATGCTAGCGCATCTCTTTGGTGTTGCGATTGGTGCTGGTGGCGCCTTTGTGAGTGATGCGCTTTTTCTGCGTTCAGCGCGTGACCGTGTCTTGTCACATGATGAGATCCGTTTAATGAATACGGCTGGTGCTATGGTGTGGTTGGGCTTGGTTATTCTTATTGCTTCTGGCGCAGCAATGTTTCTGTTACGGCCAGAAGAACTGCTTGCATCGGTAAAGTTTGTTACGAAGATGATCATTGTGAGTGTGATTGTGATCAATGGCATTGTTTTTCACACCTACCACATTCCTCACATGAAGCGTCATGCGGGTAAGAACATTTCTAGATCCGCTACTTTTAAAAAGCGTAGTCGCTTTATGCTCGTATCGGGTTCTGTCTCAGTTGTCTCGTGGATCAGTGCTCTGGTCTTAGGTGGCTTACGATCTGTTCCATTTAGCCTACCTCAGATGCTTGGGCTTTATCTCGCGATCGTTTTTGTCGTTGGGGTAGCGACGCAACTAGCACGCCCGTTTATTTTAGGGATTAAAAAATAATTTTTTTAGAGATAAAATTATGAGCGCTATACAAACAGCCATTCTCGCAGGGGGATGTTTTTGGGGGATGGAAGCACTTTTTCGTAAATTGCCGGGAGTAATGGATACCGAAACGGGCTATACAGGAGGAGAAAATTCAGATCCAACGTACCAACAGCACCCAGGACACGCGGAGGCGCTGCGTATCACCTTTGATCCCACCCAGACGAGCTACAAGAAAATACTTGATTTCTTTTTTCTTATTCACGATCCCACGACCCTTGATCGGCAAGGTAATGACGTTGGTAGCTCTTATCGCTCCGCTATTTTTTATGGTGATGAGCAACAAAGGAAAGAAGCGACGGATTTTATTGCACTCGTAAATGAATCAAAGCGATGGCCTAATCCTGTGGTTACGACGCTTGAGCCGTTCAAGAATTTTACGCTTGCTGAACCCGAGCATCAGGATTACTTACAAAATAACCCCGGAGGTTATACCTGTCACTTTGTGCGGAGTATGCCAAGCTATCTTTCTGATACCTCGTTATGAATCCCATAGACTATTTGCGGACTTTTCGCATTGGGCCATTTTCCGTATTTGATTTTGCGATTTCTTATTTGGGGTTTCTTGTTTTTTCACCGCTTATTATTTGGTTATTTGCAAAATGTCACGTTAAGATAACGTTGATTAGCATCATGTGGCTTGTCTTGCCTCTGAGCATTCTGGTGCATGCTTTGTTTGGTAGATATACCCAACTGACCCAACTCTTTCTTGATCCTTATGGGAATATCTTGGTAAAAGTTATTGTTCTTTTTATGCTTTTTATGGGATTTAAGGATATTCGTTGGGTGCAAAAAACAAAATAAGCGTCTTTCAAGCGTTACTAAGCGGCAATGATCCGATACTTTTTAGTAAAATGAGCCATATATTTAGTCTTCTGTATTGATGGTATACTTTTGATGTGATGCGGAATTGAAAAATTGTATTTAGTAGCTGGTGGACTAGTAGGCGGCATGGTGATAAAATGCATATAAAATGTTTATGCACTTTCGCGCCCTCTTCTTTTTTCTTGTTGCGCTTTTCATTGGTTTTGTAGGCTCGCCAACCAGTGCATTGGCGGCCACAACAACGGTCTGTGCAGGGGGATGTGATTATACGTCAATCACGGATGCTGTTTTAGCGCCCCCCCCAGCGTCGGGTGATACGATTCTTGTTGATACGGGATATGTTTTTAATGACGCTATTGAAGGTGGATCATTGTCTTTGCCTAACGATCTCACGTTGACGTGTACTGCAGGGGTTGTGATCGGTAATGCTCTTCAGTCTGCATACTACCTTAACCTTGGCAGTACGAATGTTTTATCTCAGTGTACTTACGAGAATACAAGTTTTGATGCCGTCTGGAAAGACGGATGTTCGTTTTATAGGAAATAGCTTTTCTAGCGCGGCTGCGTCACAACTGACGTTTACTTTGAGTGATGGACTTACGATTCGGGATAATCAAGGTATACAGAAGATTCAAATACAGAACGCCGATAACGGTACAATTTCCAATAATGTTTTTGAATGTCGTTTTGGTAGTAATTGTCTTTCTTTTACAACGGCTGGAGGAGGACCGTTTGACTATACGGATCCAGCGGATGCGCCTAATGATTTTGACGTTACGACCAATACTTTTAATAATTATAATGTGAATACTAATGGGTATTTTATTTCCTTTTTTGCTGGATTGAATATTAATTTTATAGGAAATAGGGTTCAGTCTGCGGTGGTGATTGATGATAACTTTGTAACGATGTTGACTATAGAAAATGTAGAGGTGTATCTTGCGCGGAATGTTTTTGTTTTTCCAAGCAAGGATCAGGGTGATACCAATGGAACATTGGGTATTAATATCCGTGTCAATGAGGGCGATGTTAATGTCGTTGCGGAGCACAATACCTTGATCATGGGTGGTGCGCAGACTTCTCTAAACGGGAATGCCTGTCTCGGTGTATATGACAACGGCGCTTACCCAGGTTTACAGAATATCAATATCGATTTTAATCATAATATTTGTTACAATCCTTTCTCGAGTTCAGGGGGCAATGGTGTTAGTTTAAATTTCAATGTAGCTAGTTCTACAGCGAATCTTACGGATTCGTATAATGGTTTCAGTGGTCTCAATCAGCTTGTTAATGATTATAACAAGCTCGTGACCAGTTTGGACGCAACGAGTTTAATCGGTAATCCAGCGTTTAAGTTAGCTGACGCGGATCCGTTGAATGATTACGAGCTTTCCCCGTTCAGTGACTACTTGGATATTAATGGAACAGAAGATGTAGGAGCTTTTTCAGGCGTCCGCGGCTCTCTTTTTCACATAAATGCAGCGGGTACCGTGGACTATGTGACAGTTGATGCGACCACGACAGGGCTTCTCTCTCAGAATCTACGAAGTAACGATACACTGTTATTTGCCGATGGAGCCTATGGGCCCTTTGTTGCAAGTGGGACTATGCGTTTTACCTCGGGTTTGAATATGACTGGATCAGGAGCAGGTACCGTTTTTTCCGTGCCCTTGGGTCAGGTAGGAAGCGCGATAACTTTGCAAGGAATTGACGGAAGCAGTCTAAATAACTTGGTAGCTGAGAACGGGTCCTCAACCCAGGGGATTTCTACCTACACGATCACTCGTTCCATTCTAGAATATTCTGGCAATACCTATAATGAATCTGCAGCCCTGGTAGGTGCAAACGATAGAATTCTGCTAGTTCAAGGCCCTTTGTGTGATGTTGATATTATTGATAGTGATGGAAAGGATGTATCTGTTGCTGTCGGAAATGCTGTTGATAACTGGAATGTGGGATTGGTCGATCTCTTTGGTGATAAAATCATGATTTATGCGCCAAATAATTTTGTTACATCCTCTAGCGCGCTTGTTTCTTATGTTGCTGTTTGTGGGGCGCCGATAACGGTCGATCTTTTTATAGACGACGTTTTTACCGTGAGCGGTGGTAATTTTACCTATAATGCATCTGTTGTCGCATCGGCTGTCGCGAATATTCGTCCGGGTGATACGAACCCAGCACGTATTGATCGTGCTGTTACAGGTGTGCGTCACGCAGGAATCGAACTCATTGATTCAAATACTAATTCATTTTCGAATGTCATTTCAACAAATAGCTCAAACGGGATTTTGTTCTTGGGTACTTCAGCAGGGAATACTGTGCTCGACTCCACTCTGAGTGGGAATATTGATTCTGATGTTCGTAGCGAGTCTAGCGGTGATAATACGATCGCTAATTCTTTGTTTACCCGGACGTCAAGCGTTATTACGGGGGCTGGTCGAGTAAATGTTCGTTTCTCCGTACGGGCGCTTGTACAGGACACAGGTTTACTTCCTGTCGGTGGCGCACAAGTAACCTTCACCTCTGCGAACAGCGCCTCATCTACCTCGCTTACGACAGACGGTACGGGTTATACGGCATACGCAACAACGCTACCTGCTTATCAGATGACAAATTCATCGATCAGTGTGACTTCTGGTGGTTTCAACCCCTATTCCGTATCAGTGTCAGCGACTGGAACGCTTGCAACGGCAAGTGTCGTGGGGAATATTGATACACGAAATCAGCTTTTTACATTGACGATGCCGCTTTATACGACAAGTCCTGGTGGGGGCTCAAGTGCTCCTGGAAATGGCGGAAGCATTTTGATTCCTCAGAGCCCTTTTATTTCAGGGGATCGGACAGCAGAACTTTCTCTATTTGAAGAGCTTGGTTTTACGTTGCACGATCTTGTAAAATTACCGGATGACGGGAATCCAAACACGCAACTTGACTCGACCGTCTATTATCTTGGCGCCGACGGAAAACGACACGCTTTTCCAAACGCAAGTGTGTATCGTTCTTGGTATTGCGATTTCTCTCTTGTTCGTACAATATTAAAAGAGCAATTAGCGATGCTTCCACTCGGAAAAAATGTCACATATAAACCAGGAATACGCTTAGTAAAATTTCCGAGTATTCCGACGGTTTATTTGGTACAAATGCAAGGTACGTTACGTGCAATCGCTAATGAGTCTATGGCAATGAAGATTGCCGGTGCTGAGTGGAATAAAAACGTATCGGATATTTCGGAAGAGTTTTATTTTGACTATACGGTAGGTGCTCCATTAGCTTCTGCGGAACTCGATGCGCTTTCTCGGTTAGATGTTTCCTCTAAATTTATTAGTGGGGAGTTAGGTGTGCCTGGGTATCCGTCTGAGCAAGAATTTTCACGAATGATGTGTAATGTTTCCGTCGTAGGCTCCATTTGGCCTTTCACTTTTATTTCTCGCGACTATCAATTTGTTGACCTGTTGAGCGTTGGATCAACCAAGGTTACAGATGTTCGAGCTCTACAAGAGTTTTTGGCGTGGAAAGGGCCTACTATTTATCAGGATGGACGCATCACGGGTAACTTTGGTTCTTTAACAGAAGTGGCTGTAAAGCGATATCAGCTCTCAAAAGGAATTCAACAAACAGGAGAGGTTGGACCGTTGACCAGAGCTGCGATGAGTGCGGAGTTAGAGTCTTTGCGTTATAATGGTTAGTACGTATGTCAAAGCTTCAAAATAAAAGTAAACCAGTTCTTGAAGTTGAGCTTTCACGTATCGCAAAAGCGCTGGAGAGACAGAATGATTTCAAAAGACGTTTTTTAGTGGGTGTTGTTTTTGGTTTAGGTACGGCACTTGGAGCCTCGATTGTCGCCTCACTTATTATCTTGTCTTTTTCTAGCTTGCTTAGTGCCTTTGGGCTGGATCAATTTTCACCTATCCCAAATGCGGCACAGGTACTTGAGGAGCAGCTAAGAAATCAGACGCCGCAAGAGTAATTATATGACAACGCTTTTTACGAGTTTATCGGATCAAGATAAGCAGGATGCCGTTAAGAATTTAATTGCTGACAGCACACCGAGGGACGAATTTTTTTTGATGATCGTGTTGTCTGTTTTTATGGCGACGTTTGGTCTCCTTTCAAATAATGCTTCGGTTATTATCGGGAGCATGTTAATCGCGCCACTTCTTTCTCCGATTCTCGGTTTCTCAATGGGTATCGTGATGGCGGAGAAGCCGTTAATATCTCGTTCCATATTTACTCTCGTAAAGTCACTTTTGTTTGCTTTGCCAGCCTCGGCGATCGTTGCGCTGTTTTTTTCTGGAATTGCTGGACTGGGACCTGAGTTGAATCCTGAGATAATCAGTAGGCTCAAGCCAGACGTTATCTCTGGCCTTATTGCACTCGTTGCAGGATTTGCAGCTTCATATGCTTTAATCAGGCCAAAATTGAGCGCGAGTTTGCCGGGAGTTGCCGTCGCTGCGTCGCTTATTCCGCCGGTTGCTGTGGCGGGTATTGGTATCGCGCGATTGGATTGGGGGATGATTTCAAATTCACTCGTTTTGTTTTTAGTGAATATCGGATTGATCTTGTTTGCGAGTTCGATCGTCTTCTCACTGATGCGATTATTCAAAGTTCAGCCTATTGCGCATGAGGCTATAAAAAGAGAAGCGGAGAAGTTGAAGAAAGATCAGGCGATTGCAAAAGAGATGGAAAAAAATTAAAGACTCTTTTTGTATGTAATTTTAAAAACGGGCTCGTATTTTACATCGTTTTCATCTGTGAGATCGAGCGGTTGGCCTTTCATAAGCATGGTAAGGGAAAGATCCGTAAGGAGCATCTCGTCGGTTTTTACGTCCATGGCGATACGCTCAAGTTGTTCCATTTCTTTTCCAAAATCGGTACGGATTTCTGTTTCTATTTGGATCTTTTTGGTTTTAAGTTTACGGATTTCTTCCAAAAGATCCTGATAAGGCTTGGATTGGGAGAGAACATCTTTAAAAATCGTATTTACTTTTCTCTTTTCATCTTTTTTAGCCCGGATTCTGGCGTGGATTTCTTTCAGGTCTGGCATAGATGGGGAGAGTATAGCACCTCGCATAAGAACGTGCGGCTTGATATCTTGTGCGTATGTTTGGTCTGAATGCTTCTGAGTTGAAGCTGTTGAGGAGGCTGAATACCCCTCGTAAAGTGCAGGATTATTTGGATACGTTGAAGCAAAATGATGAGCCGGAAGGGGATACGTGTCTTTCACCACGGCGCGTGATGCGTGAGAAGCGGGCGCATTGTATTGAAGGAGCAATGCTTGCGGCACTCGCGTTCCGTTTACAAGGAGAGAAGCCACTTATTCTTGATCTTGAGAGTGCTCGTCATGATTTTGATCATGTGGTTGCGTTGTTTAAACAGCATGGATGTTGGGGTGCTGTTTCAAAGACTAACCATGGAGTATTGCGATATCGTGAGCCCGTTTATCGGACGATACGAGAGCTCGTGCTCTCTTATTTTCATGAGTACTTTGACAAGAACGGGTTCAAGACGCTGAGACGCTATTCTTTGCCTGTCGATTTATCACGATTTGATCGTGAAGAATGGGTAACAAATGAAGATAATAATTGGTCTGTCGCACAGTATTTGTGCGATGTTTCTCATAAGGAGCTTTTGACCAGATCGCAACTTGCTACACTTAGGTGTGCGGATCCTATCGAGATGAAGATGGGGGATATTATTGAGTGGAAAAAGGGGAAACGGGTTTCGTGGTAGTATTTTCTTTATGTCCAGCAATCCATTTTCCCGTATTGGACAGGATCGCGCGATCATGGATCGAAGCATTACGTATTTACGTGACAAGTCACGTATTTTGTTTTTAACGACATCGAATCGATGGATTGGTGAGAAAAATGATTTACCAAAAAGTACATTGCTCGCCAGAAAAATGGCGGAGCAAATTGGTGACAAGGTAACGATTATCGATGTCACTACGCTGAAAATTTATCCGTGCGAAGGAAACGTTTCTACAAGTCGGGGAAATACGTGTGGTGAGAAGGGTGCATTGCTTGAGGATAAAGAGAAGGATCCCTCTGGTTGTCATCGATGTTATGCAAGTCTGAATAATCCGGATGATGAGTTATGGAAGATCAGTAAGATTCTTTTGGCGGCGGATGCGGTTGTATTTTTTGGATCGGTACGTTGGGGACAGATGAATGCTTTCTATCAAAAGCTTATCGAGCGACTTACTTGGCTTGAGAATCGACATTCAACACTTGGGGAGGAAAACATTTTGAAAGAAATTGATGCTGGTTTGATTGTTATTGGCCACAATTGGCGAGGAAGTGAGATTTTGGATGCACAAAAGCAGGTTCATGGATTTTTTGGGTTCAAAACTCCGGATGCCTTGTACTGGAATTGGTCGTATACAAATCCCGAGGATGAATCGAACGCTTCCTATGTGGACGCGGGCAAGGCCTTTCGCGAAACGTTCCTTTAGGCTAGGATCCGGCCATGATGAAGAATGCGACATTTATAAGAAGTTACGCTGATCCTGAGCTTGTGCCCAAGGATGGCTTGTCGCAGGTGGTGATGCTTGGAAGGTCGAATGCTGGGAAATCATCGCTTATCAACTCAATTACGGGCGTTGCTGGGCTTGCTAAGACGAGTTCCGCGCCTGGACTTACGCGTCTCATCAATATTTTTTCGATGGACAAGAAGTATGAGTTGGTTGACCTTCCGGGTTATGGGTATGCAAAAGCTTCTAAAAATGAACGCGATCGATTGCTTGATTTGCTGTCTGGTTTTTTGTCGGTTGGGGCGCGTATTAAATTAGTCGTCATCATTCTGGATTCACGCCTCGGTGTTACGCCTGTCGATAAAGAGATTATCGAGCAAGTTCAACGTTCTGGTTTGCCGTTTTTATTGGTCGCGAATAAGTCGGACAAACCTTCACGGAATGAGTTGCAACAGAAGATTCAAGAACTCGAGCGCACGTATCCAGGAGTACCGGTGATCGCGCATAGCACCGTTTCTGGAAATGGACGTGGTGAATTGTTGGAGTCTTTCGTGAAAGCGATTCGTGTCTAGTTTTGGTCGGTATAGAGTGGGAAAGCGTCGGCGAGTTTGCGAACTTCGTGTTTTACTTCTTCTGAAGTTGACGCGTTGTTTTTAGATTTGAGCAGTTTAGCAATTAAATGCGTGAGTTCGATTGTTGCCTTTTCATCAAAACCGCGAGTTGTGATGGCTGGAGTTCCTAGACGGATGCCGGATGGATCCGCTGGTTTGCGCGTATCAAACGGAATCATGTTTTTGTTGGCGGAGATACTGGCTTGTTCAAGAGCAATCTCAGCTTCTTTGCCACCAATATCCCAAGGGGTGACATCCAAAAGGAGTAGGTGATTGTCAGTTCCCCCAGAAACTAATCGCGCACCTTCTTCTAAGAAGGTTTTTGCCATAGCCTGCGCATTCAACAAAACTTGCTTTTGATAGTCGACGAAAGATGGTTGCAGCGCTTCGTGAAAGGCGACAGCTTTTGCAGCAATAATATGTTCTAGTGGACCACCTTGCGATCCAGGGAAAACTCCCGAGTCGATTTTTTGTGCGAGGTTTTTCTTTCCTTCTGGATCAAGTCGATCTTGGATTTTGGAAAGAAGCATAGCGCCGCGCGGACCACGAAGTGTTTTATGTGTGGTGGTAGAGACGACGTCGGCGTGGGGGATTGGGTCGGGGTAAAGTTTGGCGGCGACAAGACCTGCAACGTGCGCCATGTCGACAAATAAATAGGCGCCGACTTCCTGTGCGATCTCGGCAAATTTTGCAAAATCGAGTTTGCGAGGATAAGCGCTAAAGCCCGCAATAATCATTTTGGGTTTATGCTCGAGCGCGAGTGCGCGGACATTGTCCATATCGACCAGATGATCGGATTCACGAACACCGTACGGAATGATGTTGAACCATTTACCAGAAAAGTTTACGGGTGAGCCGTGTGTGAGATGGCCACCATGAGAAAGGTTCATGGCGAGTACGGTGTCGCCCGGATTCAGTAAAGCAAGGTAGACAGCAAAATTGGCTTGCGCGCCGGCATGTGGCTGGACGTTGGCATGCTCTGCACCAAAGAGTTGTTTGGCGCGGTTGATGGCGAGCGTCTCGACTTTGTCGATTACTTCATTGCCACCGTAATAACGCTTTCCCGGATAACCTTCCGAGTATTTATTGGTTAAGGGTGAGCCCATGGCTTCCAATACAGCCTTGGAAACATAGTTTTCCGAGGCAATGAGTTCCAAGCCTTCACGCTGACGCGTGAGCTCTTCCTCGATCAATCCGGAGATTTCTGGATCGCTTTGAGATAGTTGCAACATGGAGGCAGTCTAGACAAAAAGCCTGTTTCTTGCTAGCTTCGATTAGCTAAGGAGGGTCTATGGCCCAAGAAAATGGCCAACACGGCAATTCTGCTATCGATGTCGTTCGTTTTATGAAGGAGAGGTGTACCCCCTCGCTCGACGCGGGGTATCGCTTGATACTGGTCGCTCTCGCCAAGGTATATCGCAACGATGATAGAAATATCATCGATCACGCACTGAAGTGCATGATCATGTGCGAGAAAGACGTGCATCAGGTCTCTGAGGATGATTTTCTCGAGGCGATACGCATCGTCTATCAGCCGCAGTATCCGATCGTGTATCCGGACCAGTTCCGGCCCTACTTGATTATCGATGTTGACGGCACGGTGCTTTGGATACAGCCGGAAACGGCTCCCAAGCCCGCGGCCCCGCCTGAACCTTTGCTTCCGGGAGCAGCTCCGGAAGACGCCTGACTCGGACTGAAGCCTCGTACAACTGTACGAGGCTTTGTCGTTTCTGGACGCAAACGCTTGTTAGTCGTAGCCTATGTACATGGATTTGACCCAGGTAAGCCGTGTCCACATGGTTGGCATTGGCGGAATTAATATGTCGGGCGTTGCCAAGTTGCTTGTGCGCGTCGGAGTACGCGTTACCGGATCGGATGTTGCAAGATCAGAAGCAACGGATGAACTTGTGAAGCTCGGGATTCCTGTTGCGATCGGTCATGAAGCGAGTCATGTTCCGGCAGATGCGGAATTACTGATTTATACATCGGCGGCTGGTGAAAAGAATCCGGAGCGTGTCGCCGCAACAGCTCGCGGTCTTTTACAAGTTACGAACTTTGCCTTTTTGGGAGCATGGCTTGCTTCAAAACGATGTTTGCTTGTGTGTGGAACGCATGGAAAAAGTACAACGACAGCTCTTGCCGGATTATTACTAGAAGGAGCGGCGCAGGATCCGATGGTGATTGTGGGAAGTCGTGTTCCGTCTTTTCCGGATGGAAATGTGCGCTTTGGATCTTCCTCTTTGGCTGTTATTGAAGGGGATGAGTATGCCAAGCATTTTTTGGAGTTTGAGCCGTATGCTGTTGTCTTAAATAATTTGGAACTTGATCACACGGATATTTTTCCGGATTTGCCGAGTTTGTTGCAGGTATTTCGGGAGCTGCTCGATAAGGTTCAACACGGTGGGGTCGTTGTTGCAAATGCAGATGATCCTAATGTGCAGACGCTGGTTGGTCAGGCGCGTGCTTCACTACTGGAACGCGACGTACGGATTCGGACTTTTGGTTTTGGGACGCATGCCGATCATCAGATTGTGGATCATACGATAAAGCCCGGTGAGCAGTCATTTGGATTACGTGATTCGAGCGGCCGTGTGTATCGATTCCGTCTGCCTATCCCGGGAAAGATGAATGTTATGAATTGTGTCGCCGCGCTTAGCTTGGTTTCTTCTTTGGGTGTTCCATGGACCGGGCTTGAGACGGTGCTTGCGCGTTTTCATGGTATTTGGCGACGCTTCCAGAAAATAAGTGATCAAGATGGTATTTTGGTTGTTTCGGATTATGGACATCATCCAACCGCGGTAGCGGCGACACTTGAAGCGGCCAAGGCGTTTTATCCGGGACGGCGCATCGTGCTTGCGTTTCAGCCACATCAGCGGAAGCGAACACGCGATTTATTTTTGGATTTTGTACCGAGTTTTGATCGCGCGGATGCGCTACTCTTGATGGAGATTTTTGATGTTGCTGGCCGAGAAAATGATGATGATTCCGTGAGTTCACGTGATTTACAGGATGCAATTGTGCGTCACGATGCGGATCGCTCGATGGTGCGCTCTGTTGAATACGCCTCTTCTCTGGATGAAACGTTGGCTGTACTTAAGCGTTGGAAGCGATCGGGTGATGTGATTATTGTGATGGGGGCCGGCGACATTTATAAAATTGCGGATAAAATCATGGATGTATGATGCCTCTGACAGAAAATAAGATTGAAGCATTCTTGGCGAGGGTTCCGAGTGCAAACAGAGATGAGCCGATGGCTAAGCGTACGAGTTTTCGAGTGGGTGGGAATGCAAAGTTGCATGTGACGGCAACGAGCTCGGAGAGTTTGATTGAGGCTGTGACAGCGGCTTTGGAAACAGATATCCCATTTTTTATCTATGGCGGAGGATCGAATCTGCTGGTTTCTGATGACGGTTATGAGGGCGTGCTTATTCAGGCCGCTAATCGTAAAACGACGATTGAGGAGAATCGAGTAACGGCAGAGTCGGGAATGATTACGGGTTTGGTAGCAAGGCAATCGGTGGATGCTGGGTTGACGGGGTTTGAATGGGCGATTGGTGTTCCTGGAACTATTGGTGGAGCGGTTTATGGAAATGCTGGCTGTTATGGAGGGGAGATGAAAGACGCTGTTTTGTCCGTAGAAGTTTTTGATTTGAATACACATGAACGCAAGATGCTTTCTAATAGCGAGTGTGAGTTTGTTTATCGCGGAAGCATGTTTAAGCATCGGCCACATCTTATTTTATCGACAACGCTCGCTTTAAAACCATCGTCTGATGTTCTAGCTGGAAAGATGAGAATGGAGGAAATCATGCGTATGCGTAGAGAGAAGCAGCCACTTGATGCTTCCAGTGCAGGATGTGCATTTAAGAATTTTGAATTTTCCGATGAGAAAGAATTGGATATTTTGAAACGGTCTGTGGAAGTTCCGGAATCGATGCTGAAGAATAAGTCGCTTTCTGCCGGATGGTTGATTGATCAGGCGGGAATGATGGGGGAGTCGGTTGGAGATGCGCAGGTGAGTGCTAAACATGGAAATTTCTTTTTGAATAAAGGACAAGCGCGAGCGCAAGATATTTTGGCCTTGATTTCACGTGTAAAAATGAAGGTTCGGGATGAGCTTGGAATTGAGTTGCACGAGGAGGTGCAATTGGTTGGTTTTTGAGCTAGGCTTGAAGGGTATGACTATCAACATCATCGCCAAAGGCATGGAGCTTACGCCTGCCATCAGAGAATACACGGAAGAAAAAATGCTTAGTCTTGAAAAGTATCTTGAATCGATTAGACATATTGATGTTGAAGTTGGAATGGCTGACGGGAGTCATCACAGCGGAAAAATCTTTCAATGCAAGGCCAATGTGCAAATCGGTGGTGAAACGATAATGGTCGATCGTGAGGCGGAGGATCTATATAAGGCGATTGATAAGGTTAAAGATCATTTACGGGAGACGATTACCCAGTGGAAGGACAAGATGAATGATCGTAATAAGTCCTAAGATAAAGCCAAAAAGACGCCTTGTACGAGGCGTCTTTTTAGGCTAAGATCTGCCGACTATGAAGTTCTTGTCCAAGGTACTCGGTGATCCAAATGCCCGTGAAGTCGCGCGTTTGCGGGCTGTTGTGGAGCAGGCAAATAAACTCGAGGACCAGATGAAGTCCCTCGGAGACGGGGATTTTAGAATCAAATCCGCGGAATATCGTGAGCGTATGGCCAAGGGTGAGTCGAGTGACGCTTTTTTACCGGAAGCATTTGCTCTTGTGCGTGAAATTTCTCGCCGTGTTCTTGGACAAAGACAGTATGACGTTCAGTTGCTCGGCGGACTCGCGCTTCATCGCGGTATGATCGCGGAAATGCGAACAGGTGAAGGTAAGACGCTTACAGCTACGGCACCGGTTTATTTGAATGCACTTACCGGAAAAGGTGTCCACGTGATTACAGTTAACGATTATCTTGCGCGACGTGACGCCGTATGGATGGGTCAGGTGTATTACGCACTTGGACTTTCTGTTGCTTGTATTCAGCATGCCGGAAGTTTTGTGTATGATCCAGATTTTAAGGCGGAGGAAAAACATGATGAGGAGCGTGATGCGACAGGTTCATTCCGTGTTGACATGGACTATTTGCGACCGGTTTCACGTCGCGAGGGTTATGCGGCTGACATTACGTATGGAACCAATAATGAATTTGGTTTTGATTTTTTGCGCGATAACATGGTTCAGCGCGCAGAAGAGATGGTGCAACGTGAATTACATTACGCGGTTGTCGATGAAGTCGACTCGATTTTGATCGATGAAGCGCGTACGCCGCTTATTATTAGTGCTCCTGCTGAAGAGGCGACGGATCAATATTTCCGTTTTGCGGAAGTTGTAAAGGAGTTGATCGAGGTTGAGGATTATAAGCTTGATGAAAAACAGCGAGCATCAACGTTAACGGAAGCGGGTGTTGCTAAGCTTGAAAAAGCTCTTGGTATTGAGAATTTATATGCGGATGGAGGCATGCGGACCGTGCATCATATTGAGCAGGCTTTGCGCGCTAAGGCGTTGTTCAAGCTTGACCGTGATTACGTCGTGCGTGAGGGCGAGGTTATGATTGTGGACGAGTTTACGGGGCGTTTGATGCCTGGGCGTCGGTACTCTGAGGGTTTGCATCAAGCGATTGAGGCCAAGGAGCACGTAAAAGTACAACGTGAGTCCATCACACTTGCAACAATTACTTTTCAGAATTATTTCCGTTTGTACAAGAAGTTGGCTGGAATGACTGGTACAGCCGCCACGGAAGCAGAGGAATTCCACAAGATTTATAAGCTTGAGGTGCTTTCTGTTCCGACCAATCGTGAACAGCAGCGTGATGACTTGACCGACCGTGTTTATAAAAACGAAATTGGTAAATTCAGGGCGTCTGTTCGTGAGATTAAGGCTCGTCATGAGAAAGGACAGCCGGTGCTTGTCGGTACTGTTTCTATTGAGAGAAACGAGCTTTTATCGGAGTTGCTTCGTCAAGAAGGCGTGCCACATGAAGTGTTGAATGCCAAAAATCACGCGCGTGAAGCAGAGATTATCGCGCAAGCAGGACGTAAAGGCGCGGTGACGGTTGCAACGAATATGGCGGGTCGTGGTGTCGATATTTTGCTGGGTGGAAATCCGACAACTCCGGAAGAAATGGAAGAGGTACGTAAGCTTGGAGGTTTGCATGTGCTCGGTACGGAACGTCATGAATCGCGTCGTATTGATAACCAGTTACGTGGACGTGCCGGTCGTCAGGGTGATCCGGGTTCTACGCAATTCTATGTATCGATGGAAGACGATCTCATGCGTATTTTTGGTTCTGATCGCATGAAAGGCATGATGGAGCGTTTGGGCGTACCGGAAGATGAGGCGATTGAGAACAAGGTTTTGACGCGTTCTTTGGCGGCTGCACAACGTAAAGTGGAAGGTCACAACTTTGATATTCGTAAGCACTTGCTTGAATACGATGACGTGTTGAATAAACATCGCATGGTGATTTATAAAAAGCGTCGCGATCTTCTGACGGCATCACAACAGCCGACCATGGATAATCAGAGTCCACTTAAGCCAATGATCATGGAAATGATCGAGGGTGAGATCGAGCAAATAGTGGCTTTTCACACAGCGCCGGAAGATGCGTTGCAATGGGATTTGGATGAGCTCGCAAAAGCCGCCAGCATGATTTTGCCCAAAGGCGTTGATGTTCGTGGGCAGTTGAAGGCCGCAGAATCCAACACAGAAAACAAACATGACCTGTTGGTTTTGCGCACCGGTATTGTTGAAACGCTTTTGCGTCTTGCTAAAGAAGCATATGACGCCCTTAGCAATGAAGTTCGTGATCCGCTCATGCAGGCGGAAGTCGAGAAAGCCGTGGCGCTTCGCGCTTTGGACGATTTGTGGATTGCGCATTTGGAGAACATGGATTATCTGCGGCATGGCGTTGGTTTACAGGGCTATGGACAGCGTGATCCTTTGGTTGAGTATAAGCGTGAAGCGTATCGCTTGTTTCATGAAGTGCTTGCTAATCTCAACCAACGCGTAACGCAAACGATTTTTAATGTGCGTATTTCTCGCGAGACGGCGGAAGAGGAAATGCGTCGTATGCAGGCGCTTGCAAAACCGATTGAGCTTTCTGGGCTACAGAAAGTAATGGGTTCATCGAATGGAGATTCCAAGGCTGTTTCACAAGCTATGGCCGATGTTGGACGCAATGATCCTTGTCCTTGCGGAAGTGGAAAGAAGTATAAAAAGTGTCACGGAACGGAATCTTAGGTATTCTGTAAGCGTATGAGTAAAATTTTAACGCTGGTATATCTCCGCCGTGGTGATGAGATTCTTTTGGGCTACAAGAAACGCGGATTTGGTGAGGGGCGATGGAATGGGCTTGGTGGAAAAGTGGAAGAAGGTGAAGACGTTGGAATGGCTGCTTGTCGCGAGGTGAAAGAAGAAGTAGGTGTTGAGGTTGGGGAGCTACGAAAATTTGGCATCATCGAGTGCGATTATCGAAATGTGGAACAACCGGGTGTGATCGAGATTCACTTATACGAATCGCATGTTTTTAAAGGTGAACCCATTGAGACAGAAGAGATTCGGCCTCAGTGGTACAATGTTTCAGAATTTCCTTTCGACAAGGCTTGGCCGGATGATCAATATTGGTTTCCGTTTTACTTGGAAGGAAAAACGTTTCGAGGAAGTTTCTTGTTTGATGGATACGACAAAATTACTTCTTACGAAATTGTTGACCAGTTGATTGATTAGTCGATTTTTACGGCACGTATTCCGAGGAACATCGGGATTTCTTGGCGGGCGATATTTTCTGCTTTGGCACGGGGTCCGGAATCGCTCACTTTGTTTGAAACCCATTCTTCCAGCGCTTCAATGACAAAACCGTGTTTGGCGAGTTCGTTAATGTAAACGGAAATGGGACGATGATAGGAATAGGTTTTAACGCTCGGTGCGGATCCTGGGTGTGCGATAATCGGCATTTCATATTCCGACATGTATTTATCGATACGACGATATTGGAGTTTGCGTTCTTCATCCCAACCCCAACCACTTTGTCTTGGTTGTCGATACGCTGGATGATTCATCGTGATGACAAAAACACCACCATGTTTGAGAGTACGCGCGGCATCGGAAAAGACTGGAGCGAGCGCATCGATATTTTGAATCGCTAAATTACAAACGATTCCATCAAGGGACGATGGTTGATAGAGATGCGCAAAGTTGGTTGCGTCATCGACGACAAAGCGTGCGTTTTTGGGTGCGTTCTTTTTAGCGAGATCGATGAGGCTTTTTGCGGCATCTAATCCATCGACTTTAGAGACTTTGGTCGCTAAGAGCCTTGTGAAGGCTCCTTGTCCACATGCGAGATCCAGATAGTGGCCGTCCTTCTTTGGTGCAAGAAGGTGTAAGGCGCCAGGAAAGATGAGATCTTTTTGAAAATCACCGCCTTCTTTGCCCATATAGCCTGAATACCAACCAGAAACATTCTCCCATGAGGTTTTGGGTCCGCGATCGTGATGCGTGGCTTTTCTGGGTATTGGACGGTGTTTCTTCATAGATTTCAATTATGCTACACTTTAAACGTATTCATACAATATGGGATTCTTTCTACGTGTGCTTTTGGGCTCAGTTATCGTCGCTGTCGGCGCATTCTTTGTGATTCGTACACGAACGATTGTTGATTTTTTTGGTGGTGTCGCTTTTGCTGAGAAGTACCTGGGAGGCGGTGGGACCAATTTGTTTTATAAGTTATTGGGAATCGTCTTTTGTTTACTTGGGTTTTTGGTCGCTACGAATCTCTGGACGGCTTTTTTACAAGCAACTCTTGGTTCTTTGTTTCCGTCAGCTTCACCCTAAACATGCGTCATAGCGGCAATGAGTTGATCAATCCGTTCAAAGTCCTCGAACGCGCGGGTTTGCGCAAGGGCTTGCATGTTGTCGATCTCGGATGTGGCGCGCTTGGTCACTTTGTTTTTTCTGCCGCCCAGATGACGGGTGGTGAGGGACGTGTGTATGCGGTTGATATCGATAAAGCGGCGCTTAAGGCCATTGAGCGAGCGGCTAAGTATGATCAGTATTGGAATGTCTTGCCGATATGGTCAGATATTGACGTCCTGAATGCGGCGCGTATTCCCACAGGTGGCGTTGACTTGACTATCGCCTCCAATAACCTTTATCTATCAGTCAACCGGGCCGGATTGGTCGCAGAGGCCATGCGCCTTACCAAGCCGGGCGGTCGTATCCTTGTTGTCGAGTGGAAGCCGATCAAAACGACGATCGGGCCTCCCATCGAGAACCGAATGTCGGCGCAAGAAGCAAAGCGCTATTTTGCGGATCCTGCGCTTGAGCTCGTGGACGAGTTTGATGCAGGTGACTCCCATTATGCTTTGGTGTATGCCAAGGAACCGTCATCGCGAGAAACAGAGGTGTTTTCCACGCATGTCCCTGAAGGAATGTCTGATGAATAACCCAACTGATTATGGACTATCTTAAACCCCTATTACGATTTGATTATTGGTTTGGCTACGGACTCGTGCCGTTTTTTCCCTGGGTGGAACGTGTGTTGGTGATTTTCATGTCAGCGTTGGTTGTTGCTGGTATCGCAACGATGGTCTATCTCAAGTTACAAAAAGGGATGGATAAGATTGTTCGTCGCATGCTTAAGAGCGTTTCTACTTGGCTTTTAACGGCAGGACTCTCTGGATTGCTTTTGTACTGGTTTTACTATGAGAGTATCCCTGTGCTCTCAATGCGATTCTTGTATGTGATCTGGCTTGCTATTTTTGGATGGTGGAAGTTTGAGATTTATCGCGATTACAAGAAGGCGAGAAAAGGAGAAATGTCAGCGGCGGAAAAGCACAATTTTGAGAAGTGGCTACCTAAGCCAAAGCACTAGGCAAAAGCCCTCCGATCGGAGGGCTTTTACGTATTGACAGTTCACTTAAAATTTGGAACGGAGTAGGGAGTGGATTCTAGAAAAATACATGGGCAAAGAGGGGAGGCGATGGCCGCCAAGTTTCTTGAGGAGCGTGGATTTTGTGTTATCGAAAGGAATTGGAATTGCCGATTAGGTGAGATTGACTTGATTGTCTCGCGCGATGGGGAAATTCGTTTTATTGAGGTGAAACTTCGTCGATCTTTGGATTATGGGTATCCGGAAGCCTCGATCACTTGGACAAAATTGAAGCACCTTTCTCGAGCTATTGAATGCTGGATTAAGAGCCAAAAACAGCCTCCAGAATGCTATCAGGCAGATGCTATCGCTATTTTAGCGCCGTATGAGGCCGAGCCGAGCATTGTATGGATAGAGCGTATTTTATAATTTGGCTAATGTTGGCTAAATAGTATTATCGAAGCATTGACAAAATGTGATTTTTTTGTTATAAATGACGGTTCCCTTACCTATATTATCAATACACGTATGACCATTGTCATGATCGGCCAAAAAGGCTTGCCGGCTCGCTCCGGCGGTATCGAGCGCCATGTGGAAACATTGGCGCAAGGACTTGTATCGCGCGGACATCGCGTGGTCGTTTTTGGACGTGCTTGGTATGTGGGTGGAAGCCGTGCACCGCATAACATTGAGCAGGTGATTACCACGGGTATTCGCACCAAGCATTTGGATGCGATTACGCATGGTGTTACCGCGCTTTGGAAGGCCCGCTCGCTCAAGCCTGAAATTGTGCATTTGCATGGAACGGGTATTGCTTTGCTTACGCCGTTTGCGCGCATGATCATGCCTAAGGCTAAGGTTATTGTTACCTTTCACTGTATTGATCGCGTCCTGGCTAAATGGGGTGGTTTTGCTAAATTTGCTTTTCGTGTTGGTGAATGGCTTGCTTGCCAGGCGAGTCATCGTACGATTGCCGTGTCTGAAACTTTGGCGCGTTATTGTTTGGAAACGTATGGTACGCAAACCGTGTACGTTTCACATCCAATCCCGGAGCCAGAGCCTATTTGTGACACGGGTGCTTTAGAGGCGAATGGATTACAGTCTGACAGATATTTCTTGTTTGTTGGTCGTTTGATTCCGGATAAACAGGCACATGTATTGATTGATGCTTATGGACTTGCAAGAAAAGCACGTCCGGATCTCTTTACCGATCGTCCGCTTGTACTTGTGGGTGGAGCTTCTTGGACAGATCGTTATGCGACTTGGCTTTGTGGACTCGCCGCACGCACAAAGGGTGTTTTGATGCTCGGTGAAAAAACCGGTCGAGAATTAGCTGCTTTGCAGGCACAGGCTTTGGCACATGTATTTCCAACGGCGAGTGAAGGGCTTTCTCTTGCTGTGGTAGAGGCTTGTCAGTATCGTCGTGCGATTATCGCGACCGATATTCCAGGCAATTGTGAAGCGACTGGCGGCCATATGAAAGCCGTTCCATCGCGTGATGTGAACGCGCTCGCAGATGCATTGATTGAACTTGCTAGTCAATCCAAGACGCAACGCCTTGAAATGGGTTCGCGTGCTCATGCGTATGTGGCACGCATTCACCATGTGGATGATCGTCTTGATGACATGATTCGTGTGTATCAAATGACATTGAATGGACATACGGAACTTGTGAGTCGTCCCGTTCTTGCAGCCACGATTTAAAAACAAATCCCTCGCCTAGTGCGAGGGATTTGTTTTTTCTGGAGTTCGGGGAGAATATTTGAGATTACGGATACGCCATTGGTCTACCCATTGGCCGATGCCTTGCGTGTCACGTTTGCGGCGGACGGTTGCTTGATTTTGTGACCATGACACGAGCGAGGGAAAAGAAATCTTATAGCGATTTCTTACAACGATGTATCGGAGTTGTTGGGCCGATATCGCTCGGCGGACGGTGCGGGGATTTACACCAAAAAGCTTGGCCGCCTCACTGATCGTGAGTCGGACGACTTCTTCTTTTGTATTTACGTTTTCTGACATAAGAAGAAATTAGCAGTCTTTTCTTAATTTGTCCACAATAGTGTGGACAAATTAAGTTAAAAACAGTATTTGTATCGGCTTTTGTGGATGAAAAATAGCCCACAGGGTTGCAAAAATGCTATTTTATGGCTAATATTCATAAACTTCCTAGCAGTGGTTTTTGGAGGGAAACGCATGAGCCAGCTCATCGACCAATACCAACTGTATCGCGTTCGTACCAAGCGGGACGCGGATGCATTTAGCAGCCTTTACGACCGGTATATCTCTGCGATATACCGGTTCGTTTACCTAAAGCTTCCCTCGCGTGAAGTGGCTGAAGATGTGACGTCAGAGACGTTTTTGCGTTTTTGGAACGCTATTTTACAAAATACGGAAATTCGTAATGTTCGCGCTTTTTTGTATCAAATCGCCAGAAACTCGGTTGTAGATTATTACCGTAAAGCAGAGGCTCAGAAGCAAGTTGTAACAAATGATGATCCTGCAACGTCTTCTTATCTTGAAGGACAGTTCTCGGATCGAGGCCGCGAACAACGCGTGGTCGAGGCTCGCACTGATCTACGCATTGTTCTCGAACGTATTGAACGTCTGAAAGAAGATTATCGTGATGTGCTGACATTGAGGCTCATCGACGGACTTGGCTTTACGGATATCGCCCTTGTTCTCGACAAGACCCCCGGGCATGTACGCGTGATCTATCATCGGGCACTCAAAGCACTCGACAAACTCGCGACTTAAACCCATGACCAAACGTGATTTGATGCGAAAGCTGCAATCCGTCAGAACGACGGAGCGTGTTATCGTACCTGATCAGGCGTTTGTTGCTCGTACGCGTGAGCACCTTTTACTTCAGGTCCGTAATACGCTTCCAACGCAACCGGCAGCCATGCCTGTGCGTGCGCGTTCTGCAATGCGACTTTTGGTTCCGCCGCGTTTGACAAATTTGATGCGTGCGCCGGCTCTTGCGATTTTGTCCGTGATGATCACGGTGCTTGGCGGATCAATTGCAAGCGTTTCCGCTTCCGACCGATCGCTTCCGGGAGATTTTCTTTATCCGATTAAAATTGCAACCGAGCAGACGCGTTTAGCTTTTACATCCGGTAAGGCTGAGCGTTTGGTGCTCAAGTCTTCGTTCGTGGATCGACGCGTTGAAGAAATCCAAAAGATCGCTGCAACGCCTGCTCCGGAGCAGCAGGTGCGTTTGAAGCAGGCTGCAGAAGATCTGAAGCGTGATTTGAACACCGTGAAATTGCAGGTTACGGAAGTTCGTGCCGAGCAAACAAAAGGTGGCGCAGAAGCGGTTAAAATTGTCGACAAGGCTAGCGCGCAAATTATTCAGAATTTACAGTTGGTGAAGAATGAAGCTTCACCGGAAGTGAAGTCGAGTATCGCCGAGGCAGAGGTCGCGGCTGTTCATACAGGTGTTACGGCAGTCGAGGCTTTGCTTGAGGCGAGCACGAATCCGGATACCGAGTGGATTGTGAGTGAGGCAGACGTACGTCAATCGATTACAAATAAAGTTGATCGTATTACGGCGAGTCTTACGGACTCGGAGGATAAGTTGCGCTCGATAAGCGATTCCAGTAATATCTCCAATCAATTACAAGCAACTGGTACGGGGTCTAACCTATTGCAAGGAATGACAAGCACAACTGTTGGACAATTCAATGCCGCGAGCACGACGTTGCAGGAAGCTCGTACTCTTTTGAATGCTAATAAATTAAGTGAGGTTTCAGGTAAGCTTTTGGAAGCTTCCAAGGCCGCAGCGCAGGCGGAAACGGCTGCGGATCTTTTAGTTGCCTCCAGTACGCAATCAAATATTCCTATTCCATTTCCCGTCATAACAAGCTCGACTCCGGCGACAGCTCCCGAAGCATCATCCACCGCAACAAGCACGACAAGTCCACCGTAAGGAAATGCGAGCTGGTCTGTTCTTCCGCCACAACAGGGCGACCCTGCGACTCCGTCGTAGTGCCGTCCTGACGAGCGGGAGAACCTCATCGAAAGATGTGGTGACCCCTTTCGCTCGCGCTCGAAATATACCCACTCCGGCGTCAAGGTCGACCTCTGATTAGCGTCAGAGTGACTGGAGTCGTAACTACTCATCACGCCCTAAACGATTCGCACGGATCTAAAGGGCCTCGAATCCTGCAAAGGATTCTAACTATGAATATTCTCAAGAAAATTTTCTCCAGCTTCGTTGCTCTGACGACCATCACTTGGTCCGTCGGTGCCGGATTGCTTGCTGTTCCTAGCATGGCATCCGCCGCGTCGCCTGGTCAGCTCATCAAGGCTTCCGGTCCTGCTGTCTACTACTTTGCCAGCGACATGAAGCGCTACGTTTTCCCTAACGAGAAGACATACTTCTCGTGGTACATGAACTTCAATTCCGTCCAGACCATTTCGGACTCGGAGCTCGCTTCGTACCCGATTGGTGGCAACGTCACCATTCGCCCAGGTACCAACCTCGTGAAAATCACGACCGATCCTAAGGTGTACGCTGTTTCCCCAAACGGTGTTCTTCACTGGGTCGAGTCCGAGGCTCTCGCTATCTCGCTTTACGGCTCCTCATGGGCCTCGCGCGTTGTCGACGTCCCGGATGGTTTCTTCGTTAACTACTCCATTGGTGCGTCGATTTCTTCGGCCATGCACCCAGAAGGTACGGTTATCACCTACGTTGGTGACTCTAGCCGCTACGTCATTTGGGGTGGTATGAAGCGCAAGCTTGTTGACCCTGCTTTCACGGCCAACAACTTCAACCCAATGTATGTCATCACCACGACGATCTCGTATCCGAACGGTGCTGATGTAACGGGTCGCGAAGATGTCTTGGCTAACGTTATCAACCCTGGTACGACCATGGTTGGTGGCTCAACCTCGGTTACTCTTGCTTCCGACACGCCAGCAGGACAGAACGTTCCGCAAGGCGCTTCAAGCATCATGCTCGCCAAGTACAACTTGACGGCCGGTGCTGCTGGCGCTCTTATCACAGGTCTTACCGTCCGCCGCGTTGGCGTCGGTGCTTCCTCTGATTTCGCCAACGTCTACCTGTACAAGGCTGACGGTACGCGTTTGACCACTGGCCGCACGATCAACTCGTCGACCAACATGGTTCAATTCAACGGTTTGAACATCTCGATCGCCGCCGGTCAGACCTACTCGGTCTTGGTTGTCGGTGACACGAACTCCGGCGTCACAGCTGGCGGTCAGCACTCGTTCGAAATTTCGGACGCTGCTTCCGTCGTCTTGGCCGGTACGGGTGCCACGGTTACGGGTTCTTTCCCGGTCCGCGGTAATGTCTTTACCATCGGTACGACGACGGCTTCCCGCCTCGACGTTCAGAAGGGTACGACTCCAACCGATCCGCAGATTGGCGCCTCTGAAGCTGAAATCGCCAACTTCAAGCTCGTTGCACAAGGTAACGACATTGAAGTCCGTCGCGTGACTCTTCTTCAGACAGGTGACATCTCGAACTCCGACCTCACCAACTTGAAGCTCTATCAAGGTACGACGCTTGTTGCGATGACCCCATCGCTTGCAGGTGATAAGATTGTGTTGAACTTCAACCCAGCTTATCTCGTTACCGACGGCACAACGCGTGTCTTCTCCTTGGTTGCTTCCGTTGCTGGCCGCTCGGGTCGCACGATTAAGACCTACGTCGAGTACTCGACGGATGTCTACGCTATCGACACAGAATTCGGTACCGGTGCTCGCGTCTGTATTGACACGACATCCCCGTGTAACGGTTCGTTTGATGGTGCAAGCACAAACTTCAGCTTGGTCACAACCAAGGGCGGTCAGTTCACAACGACCTTCAACGGTCCTGCGACATCTGACGTAGCCAAGGGTGCCCAAGATGTTCCTATGTTCAAGTTCGCCATCACGGCTTCGGACAGCATGCTCGAAATCCGCAAGATGACGTTCTCGCTCGCTGGTCTTACCCCGAACGCGTTGGTAAAGGGTTCCGCAGGTACAGAGTACTTCCGCGACCTTAAGATCAAGAACCTCGACACAGGTGCGACCGTTATGGGTCCTATCTCGTTGCCGACGGCTCTTGTTTCCAGCTCGAGCAACTCCGGAACGCTTACCTTCAATGACTCGTTCAACGTCAGTGCAGGCCAGACCTTGAACCTCGCGTTCACGACTGACCTCACAAACAGTGCTGATGACATCAATGGCCAATTCTCTGGCTCTGGCGTCAACCAGTACCGTGTAACGATGGGTCCTGGCGGTTCGTTGTATGGAACTTCAGATATTCGTATTGTTGACACGGGTGAATTCTTGCCAGCTTCGGAAATTGTTCCGAACACCACCATCGCGGGTAACCCGATGACGGTGAAGGCATCGAACCTCTCGGTCGCTCTCGCTGCTTCCCCAACAGCCGGTACGGCTGTTAAGAAGGAGCAGAACATCGCTTCCGCTGGCTTTGTGTTCACGGCTGGCTCCCAGAGTCAGATCTTGATCCGCTCGGTCAAGCTTACGGGTACTGGTGATTCCACCGCCCCAGCCAGCTTTATCGGCAGCGATTTGCGAAACGTGGTCACCTCGTGTGCCCTTTTCGACGGATCGACTCAGCTTGGTAACGCACAGTCCCCAGATGTCACCACAGGTGCATTGAACATCACGAACGTGAATGCTTCGATCCCTGCCGGTTCATCTAAGACCCTTGTTGTTAAGTGTACTGCCGACTCCGTTATCGGTGGCCCTGAAGACAAGTTTGCTGTCGGTATCGCTTCTGCGAACGATGTCACGGCTGATGACCAGGACTCCAACACGGTAACCCCAACGTTGAGTGCTAACGTCATCGCCAACGCAGGTGTTTCTCCGGTCTTGGTCCAAACGGTCAAGAACGGCGGTACGCTTACTGTTGCTGCAGATAACCTCCGCCAGTCGACGATTCTCGTCGCCGGTGGTGACACATGGCAGAACCTCGCTCAATTCAAGGCTACGGCTCAGTTCGAAGCCATGAACATTGAGCGCATCAACGTCACTTCGACGGGTGATGCAGCCAACTTCACGATGATTGCTGTCGCGAAGGATGGTGTGGTCGCTGGCTCCGACATTTTCTCGTCCGGCGCTTTGCGCAACAAGGACGTGGATCTGACGTCTGCTCCGATCATGGTTCCAAAGGACGGTTCTGTAACATTCCAGCTTTGGGCTAAGATTAATAACGTCCAGTCTTCCTCCTCGGTTTCGGGTGCCACCTCCGGTGTCGTCCGTTCCGGTAACCAGGTCCAACTTGGTCTTGGTGCTGGTTTGACTTCAGGTAACTGGAGCGCTGACTACGCAGGCAAATTCAATGTTCGCGCTGTTGGTCTTGCTTCCGGTGACCTTGTCTACTCGACCGGTTCCCCGACGGTTGGCAACTCGTTTGTCATCCGCAAGTCCAAGCCAACTGCTACGCGTCAGACGCTTTCAACCACGACGCTTGCCGACGGTACTTCACAGGATTTGTACCGCATGCAGGTTTCTGCTGACAGCGCTGGCTCGGTCGCTCTCAAGAAGATCAGCTTTGACTTCTCGAAGACCGGTTCCATTTCTCTCACGAACTTCCGCGTTCGTAAGGGTTCCACGGACCTTAACCTCGGTGACTACTCCGTCGAAGATGACGCCGGTGCTAACATCGAGTCGGGTTCGATTCTCGCTGCTACATTGACGGGTCGCATCGTTGTGACCTTCACTAATGAAGAGACGATTTCTGGTTCGGGTAACGTGTACACCTTGTACGCCACCCCAGCCGGTTCGGTCGCTGGCAATACTGTCAGCGTTGCTCCTACCCGCAACCTCGCTGGTACGGTAACAACGGGTTACCTCGTAGTTGGTTCGATTGCTGGTACTGGTTTGACCAACCCTGGTCTCGCCAGCCCTGGTATCAACCTCGATACGAACAACGATGGTACGGCTGAACAGCCAGGTTCCTTCGTATGGTCTGACTTCTCGGAAGTTCCGCACACCTTTGCGGCTCCGGGTAGCTCATTTGACTGGACAAACGATGTCTACGTCGAAGACCTCACACAGACCCAGACCTTGACCCGCTAATCCCTAGCGTCAGTCAGGTAAAAACAAACACCGCCTTCGGGCGGTGTTTGTTTTGTTATAACCCACCCCCTGCCCCCTCCCTTCTGCGAAGGAGGGGGTTCTGATTAGGTAGAAAGTCTCCCTTCGTAGAAGGGGAGATTTAGAGGGGTTACGGTCGGAGATTAGGATTGACAGATATTAAAATGCATGGAACGGAGTAGAGAATGCAATATGTTTACAATGATCGGAGGTTGAGGGATCGGCGGCGGGAGTTGCGTCGGAATATGACTGAGGCGGAAAGTGAGCTTTGGAAGCGTATTAGAATGCGCAGGGTTCAGGGGTATAAATTTTTACGTCAATATTCTGTCGGGCCTTACGTACTGGATTTTTTTTGTGTCGCTTTGAGACTTGGGATTGAGGTGGATGGCCGTTTTCATGGTGATAAAGATCAAGCTGAATATGATGTGAGGCGATCTGATTTTCTTGCGGCGCATAAAATTGAGCTGATTAGATTTTGGAATGATGAGGTTGTACAAAGGCTGGATGAAGTGATTCAACGATTGGAACGAAAGATGGGAGAAAGAAGGACGGGATAATCCACCCTGCCCTCCTTTCTACGAAGGAGGGTTCTGATTAGGAAGTCTCCCTTCGTAGAAGGGGAGATTTAGAGAGGTTAGGTTCCGCGGGTTAGAGGGGTTGTGCTATGCTTGTCCGTATTCTATGAACCGCTCACAAGCCATCAAGTTTTTTAAGGCGATCTGCATGCTCGGGGTCTACGGAGGGCTACTTTTGCCCTTGGTATTTATTCCTGTCGTCATTTTCCCCTTTGTTTTTTCTAAGCTCATCTTCTTTCAAGTTCTGGTTGGGCTGACTTTTCCTGCATATCTTGCTTTAGCTTGGATGGAGCCGGTTTATCGCCCCAAGAAGCATGTTTTGTATTTTGCGATTTTGGCTTACTTTGTTGCGATTGGTTTGTCTGTTGTGTTTGCGTCTGATCCATATCGTGCCTGGTGGGGGAATCAGGAGCGCATGAATGGCTTGTTTACGCTTTTGCATTTCTTGGCTTGGCTTACGATGACGGTGGGTGTCATGAAAACTTGGGAACAATGGAAGAAGCTCCTGCATTATCAGGTGGCACTCTCAGCCATCATGGCTATCGTGGCCATCATGCAGAAAATGAATCCTAATCTGCTCATGTTTCCGGCTGGTCCACGTGTGGGAGGATTGCTTGATAATCCGATCTACATGGCCGCGTATCAGATTTTCAACTTCTTTTTCTTGGCTTTGCTTTTTTGGAGAAATACGTCCAAAAACTGGCGCATCGCGTATGTGTTGATCTTCTGTCTAGATATCATCGCTTTTTTGTTGGCGCAGTCGCGTGGTGCGCTTGTCGGAGTTACAGCTGGTTTAATCGCCTTTGCCTTCTTTACAGCGCTTTTTACCAAAAATAAAAAGTTACGCTTTGGTGTATTTGGTATTTTGTTAGCTTTGTTTGCTGGCTATGGAACATTGTATGTTGTGCGTGAACAGCCAATTATACGCGAGTCTCCGCTGTATCGCTTCGTTGATTTTCAGGGGGCTGTTAGTACGCGTCTTATCGCTTGGGACATTGCGTGGCAGGGTTTTGTCGAGCGTCCGCTTACCGGTTGGGGATTTGATAACTTCCATATTCTCTTTAACCAGAAATACAATCCAATTTCTTTGCGCTTTGGATCGTATGAAACCTGGTTTGATCGGGCGCATAATACAGTGATGGATGTTTTGTCGATGACAGGTTTGTTTGGCTTCCTAACCTTCTTTGGAGTTTACGGTGCGATCTTTTACAGCACGATCAGGGCTTATCGCAAAAAATATATCGATTTACCAATTGCGGCGATCCTGTTCTCACTGCCTGTGGCGTACTTTGTCCAGAACTTGTTTGTGTTTGATCATCCGGCTGGTTTCTCGATGAGTTATCTGTTGTTTGCTCTCATTATCGCCGCAACAAAAGGTGAGTTTGTTGGAGAAAAGGAGGCGATGGCACAAAAGCATAAAGAGGTAGGAACTATTAATGCGCCTTGGACGGGTTATATTGTTTTGACGATTGTGATGGGTCTGCTCGTGTTACGTACGTCTATAAATCCATTCATGATTTCTCGGCTTGCCCTGCAATCTAATGCGGTCTTTAGTGTGAATCCGGCTGTGTCGTTGCAACTTGCAACCGAGGCGTCCAAGACATGGACCCCGTATCTTGATGAGCAGTCATTCTTGCTTGCCAGAAACATGATCTCACTTGCTTCATCTGGAGGTATTCAGCGCGTTCCACAGTGGCAGGAGCTTTATGCGCTCGCCAAGAAATTGTCAGAGCAGGAAATTGCGCGTCATCCAAACAATACGCATCCACGATTTATCTACGCTCGTTTAGCGCAAGAAATGATCTCGCTTATTCCTGGTGAGGCGCAAGTTTCCGAGCAGCAATATCAAGCCGCAATTCAGACCAGCCCTAAACGACAGCAGCTGCATTACGGTTTGGCGCGGTTGTATTTAATGACCGGCAATCTGGAACCGGCTATTAATATTTTCCGTAATGTCATTTCTTTTGATCCTGACTACGGTGAAGGATATTGGAATCTTGGCATCACTACGATGTACGACAAGCATGAACTTGAAGCTGGTGCAGAGAATATTCAAAAAGCATTATCAGTTCCGTATCCGTATCGTTTGCAGAGCGCACGGGAACTCGTCGTGGTCATGGATGCATTGATGATCCGTGGCGATGTTGATGGAATCAAAAAGTTTACTGCTGGCCTTACGACGGATTATCCAGTTGCAACGGGCGATGTCTATGCGCAACTTGTTTATAAATTGATTGTCGGTAAACAGCCAGAACTCGCGATGGAATTGCTTGGCGCGGCAAATGCCATCGATCCGACAACGGAATCGGCATTACAGGCGCTTCAGAATCCGCAGGCGGCATCGTCGATAGTACCGGTATCTGCGCCAACTCCGGAAGCTGCTGCTCCCGTGGACGTCGCTACAAATACGTCTGAATACAAGGGTTTACGACGCTAGGAAGTCAGGGCGAGTTCATTGCCCTTCATTGTTTGCTCCAACGGAAAGCGGTCTTGTACCGCTTTCTGTGCGTTTTCACCGAGTGTCGTCCGGAGTGATTTGTTTGTTATTATTTCTTGCATCGATGTGGCGAGGCCATTCGTATCGGCGGGTTTCACGAGGAGTCCGGTATTTTGATCAAGCATCCATTTAGCGGCGCCGACATCGGTTGCGATGCAGGGGAGTCCGCAAGCCATTGCTTTGAGCAGAGCCCAGCTCATGCCTTCTTTTGAGGAGGGGAGGACGAAAGCATCAAAAGCCGAGTAAAGGCGATCTGCATCTTCACGTGCTCCTGCGAGAATGATTTTGTTTTTTACGTTGTATTTCTGGATTGCGTTTTCAATCAGAGCGCGTTCTTCACCATCGCCGATAATAACAAATCGCGCTTCCGGATTTTTTACAGCAACGATCGCGCAAGCTTCAATATAGTTGGGAAGATTTTTTGCTGGATAAAAATTGGCGATAGTGCCAAAAATAAAATGATCGTTTGCTTTCAGGATTCTGCGTGCTTCTTCACGTGTATAAAGTTGCGTGAGCATTGAATCTGTATTGATGCCATTTGGAACGCAACGGATTTCTGTCCGCGGTTTGATTCCGTATCTTTTTGCGATTTCTGCATCGTCGGGGTTTACACAGATAATAATGTCTTTAAATCGTGCCGTGAAAATCTCAGCTGATCGATAGAGCCATTTTTTAAGCGGAGAAAGATCTTCTAAAAAAGCCCAACCGCCGATGCGATAAACAATACGTGGTACTTGTGCGCGACGTGCCGCTAATGATCCGATGATGCCTATTTTGGAACTGTTCAAATGCACGGCGTCGGGTTTGTAATCGCGTAGCGCGATGCGGAGTTCACGAGTTGCCTGCAGGTCAAACCAGGGGTGAAGATTCCGTTTGAGTTTGTGTAATCGGATAAAACGGATGCCCTCTATGGTGCATTTTGCTTCTAGCCAGTCTCCGGGACCGCAAAAGACGGCCACTTGATGGCCTTGGGTCTTTAGGTGGCTCATAAAGCGGCCGAGGAAGTCCTGGACGCCTCCATGCTCGCCCTGAGTTACCAAGAGTGCGATTCTCATAGAATCACCATATCAAAAGCGTAAAAAAGTGCCAGTTTTGCGAAAAAAATCGGTTTCCGCTAGGCTGGTTGGTATGTGCGGGATTGCCGGTGAAGTACGAAAAAATGGCCAAGCTGACCAAGGTCGTTTGAAGGCCATGGCTTTAGCTTTGGCTAAGCGTGGGCCGGATGGGGAGGGGATTTGGATGGATGGGGTAGCTGGATTTGCTCATCGACGTCTTTCTATCGTTGATTTGTCGGAGAACGGGAAACAGCCGATGGTATCCGCAGATGGGAGATATACGGTTACGTTTAATGGAGAAATTTATAATTATCAGGAGTTGAGATCGGAATTTGAGACAGATTCTTTTCGATCGACAAGCGATACGGAAGTCTTGTTGAAATTGTTTGCGAGAGATGGAGAAAAAATGTTGGAGAAGATTCGTGGCATGTTTGCTTTTGCGATATGGGATAAACAAGAGCAAGCGTTATTTTTTGCACGCGATCGTATTGGCAAGAAACCGTTTTTTTATCGCGATGACGCATCTTCGTTTTTGTTTGCATCAGAGTTGAAGGCGATTGGCGCGCTTGAGAAATTCAAGATCGATGAACAAGCCGTAAAATTATTTCTAGGTTTGCAATATGTCCCGAGCCCGCTTACGGGATTTGTTGGGGTGAAGAGTCTGGAGCCGGGGAATTGTGGATGGTTGAAAGATGGAAACGTTTCTATTACGAAATATTTACCGGAAGAATCAGCGTTGAATATTTCGTTTGAAGATGCAGGTAAAGAAGTTCGGAAGCTTTTGGAGGAGAGTGTGCGTTTACGATTGATCGCTGATGTTCCTGTTGGTATTTTTTTATCAGGTGGAATCGATTCTTCAGCGATTGCGGCGATCGCACATCAGCAAGGCATTAAACTTTCTTCTTTCACGCTCGGATTTGAGGAAGCGGCATTTGATGAACGTGATCAGGCAGCTGAACTCGCCAAGAGATTTGGTTTTGAGCATTACGCATTTATCGCGAAGCCGGAAGATTTGCTCGCGATTGCAGATGATGTGATCAACCAATATGATGCCCCGTTTGCCGATTCGTCTGCATTGAATACGTGGATTCTTGCACGCGAAACGCAAAAGCATGTTAAGGCTGTTTTAACGGGTGATGGCGGTGATGAGTTGTTTGGTGGGTATCGTCGTTATGGATATTTTGAGAAAGCGTTGCGTTTAAAGAAGACGGGATTGGCGCGTAGCGCGTATCATGTAGCACGTAGCATTGGATGGATAACAAGAGATAAACGTTATGATCGTTTTGCGGAAACGCTTACTGGCGGGTATCCGGCTTTGTTTTGTGGCGCGTATTTTCAGCAGCCGGAAGCGCTGGAATTTGTTCGCTCACATTTAAATCCTGAACTGGATCCAATGGCGGCGGCAATGGATTTTGATTTGCGCTCTTACTTGCCGGATGATTTGAATGTGAAGATGGACCGCGCGACAATGGCGCAAGGACTTGAAGCTCGTAGTCCGCTACTCGATCAGGAATTGGTTTCATATGTTACGCGCTTGCCGTTGGAATATCGGTATTCTTCCAAGCTGAAGAAGCGTTTATTAGTAGAAGCAGTGAAAGATATTTTACCAGAGGAAATTTTGCAACGACCAAAACGTGGATTCCAAGTTCCATTGGCTGTTTGGTTCCGAGGACCGTTGCGAGCGGCTTTTGCAGAGCGTTGTTTGGATAATACGAAGCTTGATGCTTATGTCTCTCGTGCAGAGGTGATAAAACTTGTGCAAGAGAATGACAATGGATCGGATCACGGAAATAGATTGTGGATGTTGTATTCACTTGCAACGTGGTTGAAAAAATATGGATAAACGTATTTTAATTTTCTCCACGGCGTTTTATCCGGTTGTCGGAGGCGCGGAAGTGGCATTGAAGGAATTGACGGATCGGATGCCGTCGATGGAATTTGTTTTAATTTGCGCACGATTAAAGCGCGGATTAACTGACCATGAACGGATAGGGAATGTCGACGTGTATCGTGTGGGTTTTGGATACTCGATCGACAAATATCTTTTGCCATTTGTTGGCGCATGGAAAGCAAAGCGATTGGTTGCAAAGGGAACACCGGTTTGGTCGATGATGGCGAGTTATGCGGGATTTGCGAGTTTATTTTATTGTTGGTTACGTCCAAAATCGAAATTGCTTTTGACCTTGCAAGAAGGCGATCCGTTGGAGAAGTATGCAAAACGTTTAGGTATTTTTAGTTTTCTTCAGCGCATGCTTTTTAAGCGGGCTGATCGTGTACAGGCGATTAGTCGGTTTCTTGGGGAGTGGGCTGTGAAGAATGGGTTTCTTGGAACAGTGGATATTGTTCCTAATGGTGTGGATATAGAGAGTTTTTCACATATCGTATCAAGTGAGCGCCGACAAGAGCTTCGTAAGTCATTTGGTTTTACTGAAGAGGAAATCGTGCTCGTTACGGCATCGCGCTTGTCGCTCAAGAACGCAGTGGACGATGTTATTAGAGCGATTCCCTTACTTCCTGCGCGTTGTAAATTTTTGGTGATTGGCGTTGGGGAGGATGAAGTGATGCTACGTACATTGGTACATGGACTGGGTATAAAAGATCGCGTAATTTTTGCAGGGTATAAAGCACATGCGGATTTGCCTGAGCTTTTACGTTCTTGTGATATTTTTATTAGACCTTCTCTTTCCGAGGGTTTGGGAAATTCATTTTTAGAGGCGATGGCCGCCGAGATTCCGATTATGGGAACGCGCGTTGGCGGTATCCCGGATTTTTTGACTGATGGAGAAACGGGGGTGTTTTGTGAGCCGCGGAATCCGGAATCGATTGTTCAAGCCGTTGATCGTCTTTTGTCAGAATCTGGTTTGCGTGAGCGGGTCGTGATGAATGGTGCGCGTGTTGTGCGCGAGGGTTATGATTGGCGGCGTATCGCAGAGCAGATGAAAATGATTCTTGAATCCCTATGATTTACACTGCCGGAAATGCTGCTAAGCAGTGGATTTTATCTGAGCTACATGAACGATTTGAATCGTATCATTTTAAGATTCTTGATTTAGGTTGTGGCGCGGCAACGTCGTGGAAGATTTTTTTACAGACGCATGCACAGGCAGTCTATCGAGGCTTTGATTATGATCGCGTGGCCATTGAACGTGGACGGAAGGAATTTGCAGGGTTCTCGAATATTGAATTAAAGGAAGGGGATGCGCAGATTTTATCGACAGAAGAATCTTTTGATGTTGTGACGGCATTTAGTGCGATTGAGCATGTTGTTGATAAGGATGCTTTTTTGAAGACGGTGTATCAATCGTTGAAGACTGGAGGCATTGCTTATCTCAATTATGATGATGGGCACTTTCGATCTCACGATTTAAAGGAGCGTTTGATGGTTCCGGTGAGTCAATTGTTGGCTATGGTTGGAATTCAGGGCCCGTATATGAAGCACGTCGATGATAAAGAATTCCGTTTGCAGGCTGAAGCGGCTGGGTTTAAGGTGCTCATGACTCGTAAGCATAACTTGTATCCGATTAAAGGCTTTATGCGAGGAGCGTCTGAGGAAGCGGTTCAAGCGTGGTATGCCTTTGAAGAACGATTGAATGATCTTTATTTTCCTGAAGATTTAGATAAGGTGAAATGGTCGACAACATTGGTTTTGGAAAAGACATGAGAATTTTGATTGCTTCGGGTATTTACCCACCAGAAGGAGGAGGACCTTCTATTTATGCGCGAGCCATGGCGCGTGCTTTGGTTTCTGTTGGGCATACGGTTACGGTTGTTGCCTATGGTGAACAAAAGACTTCATCGGAAGAGGGCTGGCGTGTGGTGCGCGTTTCTCGTCGCGGTGGGCCGTTTATTCGATATGCTCGATTCATGTTTGCGGCGTATCGCGAGTTGAAGGACGTTTCTGTTGCGTATTTGCAAGGTGCTGTATCAGAAGGTTTGCCGACAATGTTGGCTGCGCGATTACGAAAGGTGCCGGCAGTGTTACGTGTTCCTGGCGATTACGCGTGGGAGATGGCTCAACAAAAAGGAGAACGAGATTTACTTGATGCTTTTTTAGAAAAGAAACATGGAGGTCTTATTGGTTTGTATGAAAAGATCGAGCGCTTTGTAGCTAAGCGAGCGAGTCAGATCATTGCCCCGAGCAATTATTTGCATTCTGTTATTTTGCGATGGGGTGTTGATCCGGCTTTTATTAAAACGATTCGAAATGCCGAGGATACGCTTCCTGAAGGGTTTTCTCGAGAACAAAAAAGAAGTGTTGAAGGTTTAGAGGCTCCTGTCGTATGTTTTACTGTTGCGCGCGCTGTTCCTTGGAAGGGAGTAGCGGAATTAATTGAGTGGTGGAAAGAATTGCCTGAAACACATCAGCTGGTGATTGCGGGAGAAGGTCCAGAAACGGAAAAATGGAAAAGGCTCGCGCAAGCTTCATCGGCTCAAGATCGTATTCGTTTTGTTGGTAGACTTGATCGCGAGCAGATTGGTAATTGGATGCGAGCTTCTGATGTATTTTTGTTGAACTCTGGATATGAAGGGTATCCGCACGTTGTGGCGGAAGCGGCCTCGATGGGAGTTCCGTGTCTTGTGAGCGATCAGGGGGGTAATCCGGAAACGAAAGAAGTATTTGGAGATTTGATTACGGTTTTGCCGTATAACCAGCGGGAGGCTTGGATCGAGGCATTGAATCGCGTAACACATAACGTGGAACGTGTAACGTTGGCTGCGAAATGGACGCATAAGGAGATGACAAAGCAGGTTGAGCGGGTGCTCGTGAATGTCGGAGAGGGAAGTGGGCCGCTTCAGACGGTGATGTTCTCTTTTGATCGCGAGCTTTTGGATACGGAATCAGCATCGTCAGAACGCCTTAGACATTTAGCGGGGGAGGGTAGTATTCAGGCGATTGTCTTATCGAGATTTAAGACGGATGAGATTGCACAGAGTGAACATCTGATGGTTTATGGATTTTCTGGCAATAGCATTGTTCGGTTTTTTCGATCGATTTGGCAGGGAATGAAGTCTGTGGGAACGGTACCAAATCGTAGCGTGGTAACAGCACAAGATCCGTTTATCGCTGGATTGATTGGATATATTGTTTCACGCGTAAAAGATGTTCCACTTGAAGTGCAAGAACATGGAGATTTTTATTCTGGATATTGGAAGAAAGAATCGATTAAGAATCGTTTATTGTCTGTTTTGGGTAAATGTATTCTCCAACAAGCGGAGAGAGTTCGAGTTGTGAGCGAGCGAGTAAAACGGCATCTTGTTGCGATTGGAATCCATGAGAATAGGATCGAGGTGATTCCGGTTGCCGTTGATGTATCGTCCTTGCTTGTTAAAGAAATGGTTGTACGTGCGGAGGTGTTTCGATTTGTTGTGCCTTGTCGATTTGTCGAACAAAAAGGACTCGATGTTTTGCTTGAAGCTGCCAAACAATTGAAGATTAAGCATGTTCCCTTTCAGATCCGTTTAATCGGACGGGGACCGCTTTTGCCGATGCTGCATGGACGAATCGAGTCGATGGGACTTGTTGAGCAAGTAAAAATTGAGGATTGGAAGAATCCGGATGAGCTTTGGAATACGGCTGATGGCTTTGTGTTGTCGTCACGTTATGAGGGTTTTGGTAGAACGATTTTGGAAGCGATGGCCGCTGGTGTTGCGGTTGTTACAACCAACGTCGGATGTGTCGGGAGTTTGTTTTGTGACAAGATTGAGGGAAGTGTTGTTCCGATTGGGGATGCGGCCGCTCTCTCAGAAGCGATGCGACACACGATCGAGAATCGTGCTGAAACAGATGTCATGCGTAAGAACGCCCGAGAAAAAGCTGCGGCGTTTCAAAAAATGTCCACACTTCATGGCTCACAGCGTGAGGGTTGGAAGCGTTTGTGTGAATTTGTTGGTGAGGTGCGACCAAGATTTGCTCTTTGGGTTTTGATTTTTGTCCTGTTTGCTCTTGTAACGAGACTCGCTTCAGCTTTCTTGTTTCATCATGGTTTGGTAAATCGCGAATGGGGATTCTATACACTCGTTGAACACTGGTTTCAGGGATATGGATACTCGTATGCTACGGAGCTTGGTTGCTCGTCTGCGTATCGATCTCCAGGCTTCCTGTTTTTCCTCACGGCTCTTTATAGCGTGATTCGTCCTGAAAATACGTTGGTGCAAGCTTTGGTGCAGAATTTTATTGCTTGGCTTGCGTTGATTCTGGTTTATGTTGTTGGCAAGCGTCTTGTTGGGAGAAAAGCAGCTCTACTGGGAGCGTTCATGATGGCGTGTTATCCGTACACCTTTTATCATTTCACGCAGTACTATCACACGTTTTTATCGGTGTTCTTGATGTTGTTTTTAGTCTGGACGCTTTTGCGATTGAAAGACAATAAAAAAATATCTACGGCTATTCTCGCTGGTGTTTCCATTGCAGCCCTCGCTTACATTCAGGGAACAATTTTGCCGGCAATGCCGTTTGTTGTGCTGTGGTTTCTTTGGATGTGGTGGCCGGATTGGAAGCGTGCGATTCTTGTTGCTGTGATTATGGCGGTTGTGTCAGCGGGACTGATTGCACCGTGGACATATCGCAATTGGACGGTCTTTCATACCTTTGTTCCGTTTACGACGGATTTGGGACATGGCTTTTATAAAGCAAATAATGAGTATATTTACGAGATCACGAAGCGTGGATATCCGATGGAAATCATTGATGATCCGGTTGTTTCATCGACAGATCCAAACTACATCATGTTTACGATTCAGCCATGGTTACGTGCCGAGCTTGAAGCTGATGGTGTCTATCGCGATAGCGAGTACTGGACGGAATGGCATCCAAAATATCCTGTTGGAAAACTTGAACATTGCTCTGAGCGAGGGCTTTTGAATGAAGCTCAGTTTAGTAAGTATTGGGGAGATAAAGGCTCAGCTTGGATGGAGACTCATTATTGGTCGGATGGCTGGAAAATTCAGTTACAGAAACTTAAAACATTTTGGCAGCCGGGTTTATTTCCTAGTGTAAAAACGGGCGCTCCTTGGACCTTTGCTAATAATCCGCTCAAAGTCTTTTTGGCGCGTGCAGCGGTTTGGGTTTCTACGTTGGTTGTTGTTTGGTTTGGTTTGCTTGGACTTGTGATCGCTCTTCGTCGGAAAAAGAAGGAGGCTGTGTTGATTGTGATTATTTTAATCACGTATTCATTGATGCATACCGTGTTTGTTGGTTATACCAAGTATCGAATGCCGTTGGATCATTTACTTGCGCCTTTTGCCGCTTACGCGTTATTTGTCTTGTATGAAACTTGCTTACGTCGCAAATAGCCGATTTCCATCGGAAAAGGCTCAGAGTGATCAAGTGATGGCGATGTGCCGTTCTTTTGTGGCGCTTGGGCACGAGGTGACGTTGTTTGTTCCAGATCGTAAGCCTGTACAAGCAGAAGACCCATTTGCTTATTACGGTGTCGAACCCTCGTTTGTTTTTAAGCGATTGCCTTGTGTGGATGCGATTCGTTGGTCGTGGCTCGGCCGACTTGGACTTTGGATTCAAACATCGACTTTTTTATGGTCATTGCGGAATGAGTTGAAACGGTTCAAACCCGATGTTGTATTTAGTCGCGAGCTGTATGTGTTTAGCGTGCCAGGGATACCAGGTAAGCGCGTTTGGGAATCGCATGCGCTACATCATTCTTCTTGGGCGATGCGTATCGCAAAACGACTCGACGGAATTATTACGCTTACGAGTGCAAGTAAAAAACGTCTCGTTGAAGCGGGAGTTGCAACGGATCGCGTTGTTGTTGAGCCAGATGCGGTTGATCCTGCGATGTTTGCGCTCATCTATGAGCGCGAGGAAGTTCGTCGTGAGCTCGGAATCGCACCGGAAACAATTGTATGTTTGTATACGGGCAAGTTTACAACGATGAACATGCCTAAAGGTCTGGATGAATCGATTGAAGCTGTGGAACGCTTCGCATCGGAAGGAAAGAACATTTTGTTACTTGCGGTTGGAGGGACGCGGCAGGAGTTGGAACGATATTCGAGTAAATTGGGAGCGAACGTACGATTGATGGGCCATCAACCACAAGCGACACTCGGCAAATTTTATGCGGCTGCAGATTTATTGCTCATGCCATTTCCGTATACGGAGCATTATGCCTATTACATGTCGCCGCTCAAATTGTTTGAGTATTTGATGAGTGGGGTTCCGATGATTGCGACGGATTTACCAAGTGTTCGAGAGATTCTCTCTGAGAAAAGCGCGTTTATTGCAAAACCGGGCGATGTGGATTCTTTGGTAACGGAAATAGCTAAAGTGGTTGATCAGCCGGAAGAAGCGAAATCGCGGGCTCTTGAAGCCAAGCGATTATCGGCTCAATATACGTGGATCGAGCGGGCCAGACGTATTTGCGCTATCCTGTGGCCATGATTTCATTCATTTTTCCAGCCTATAATGAGGCGGAAAACCTGAAGCGAATCCCAAATGAGGTGATTCCTGTTTTTGATGTTCTCGGCATGCCTTATGAAATCGTGGTGATTGACGATGGGAGTAAGGATGAGACGGCCGTTGTCGCGGAATCTTTGGGTGGGCCTGTGCGCCTTGTGCGTCATGAAAAGAATTCTGGACTTGGGGCTGCGGTTCGTACTGGGATCAAAGAATCTAAGGGGGAATTAGTTATCACGATGGATAGTGATTTAACGTTTGCGCCGGAGCTCGTGAAAGAGTTGCTCGCACGTTATCAGCAGGGAGATGTTGATTTTGTTTCTGGATCTCCAAAGTTAGCTGGGTACGGAAAGGACATTCCTTCCTATCGAATATTCATCTCTCATATTGCAACGATTGTTTATAAGGTTGTTGTCGGAGCCGATGTCACTGCAGTGAGTCCGATTTTTCGATTATATCGCCGTGAACATTTGATTGAGTTGCCGCTTAAGACGACCGGCTTTGATATAAATGCCGAGATTTTGTTTCATCTGGTACAACGTAAGCGTCGCGTTGCAGAGATTCCTGCGCCGCTTACCGTTCGTATTCATGGTGAGAGTAAGCTCGATTATCGCAAAGAAATGCGCAGACATGCCAAACTTATTTTACGTATGTTTAAAATGCGTGTTCTTGGTTCTGACGTATGAAATTTTCACGACAAACAGCATTGAAATTCCATTTTATTTTGGATCAATTGCTTCCACCTTTGTTGCGTGATGCCCGGTGGTTTATGTCGATTCCGTTTCGGATTTTGTATAAAGACCGAGCGCATGTTTTTTTATCGTTTAAAGAAAAAGCTTGGGCGATGACGGAAGAGGAATTTGCGCAAGCGTATCGCGATGTGGAGCCTGTACTTATGGAGCGTGATACGGATTTAACTGATGAAGCAATTGGTGCTGTGCTTGGCGAGATTGTTGGTGGAGATGTTTTGGAGGCGGGTTGCGGAAAGGGTGTGCTTGCTGGAAAACTTGTTGAGCGAGCGCGTGTAACGGCGACGGACATTATTATCTGTGATGAAGCGCGTCAGCGAGCATCGTCCGCTACTTTTCTTGAAGCGAATGTAGAAGCGCTTCCGTTTCCCGATTGCTCATTTGATACGGTGGTTTGTACGCATACGCTCGAGCATGTGCGTGATTTGGGAAAGTCGTTGTCGGAACTTAGGCGTTTAACGCGACACAAGTTGGTTATCGTTGTTCCTAAGCAGAGGCCGTATCGATATACGTTTGATTTGCATCTGCACTTTTTTCCTTACGCTTCATCGCTTTTAGGGGCTTTTGGAAAACCTGTTGGTGATGCCCGCTTACGAGAGGTTGGGGGAGATTGGTTGTATACGGAAACGCTTGCCACAGAGGCCGAGCGGCCGTAAGATGCGAGACGCATGAAAACGGTGTTTCTGATTGCTGGAGCAAGGCCAAATTTCATCAAGATTGCGCCGCTTTACGAGGCTTTGCTTAGCAAAGATATCGGTGTTGTTTTGGTGCATACGGGACAGCATTACGATGCAAACATGTCGGATGTTTTTTTTAAAGAATTGGGCATCCCGGATCCGGATATTCATTTGGGAGTTGGTGCTGGAGATCGTATTGCTCAATCACAAAGAATTACGGCAGCACTTATCCCATTGCTTACGGAACGGAAGCCGAGCGCGATTATTGTTGTAGGCGATGTAACGTCGAGTGCGGCTGGTGCGATGGCTGGTGTAGCCGCGAATATTCCGGTTGTCCATGTTGAAGCGGGACTTCGATCGCATAACTGGAGTATGCCAGAAGAATTGAATCGTATGATCGCGGATCATCATTCAGACTATTTATTTGTTTCTGATGATGCGGGACTTGTGCATTTGGAAAATGAACGTATTCCAAAAGAGAAAATTCATTACGTTGGAAACATCATGATCGATTCTTTGCGTAAATCGGAGCCACTTGCGGAAGCGTCGGACGTTTTGGAACGACTACAACTTACCCCAAAGTCGTATGGCGTATTGACGATGCATCGTCCTGAAACGGTTGATCATCCGGAGACATTGCGTGTTGTATGGGAATCGCTCAAAAAGATTTCTGAAACATTGCCGTTGATTTTTCCGGTACATCCACGCACTAAGGCTCGAATGCAGGAATTGGCGGGCGATAATTTTAGAATCAAGATTGTTGATCCGATGGGTTATCTGGATATGATTAAGCTGGTAAAAAACTCCAAGCTTGTTTTAACGGACTCTGGCGGTTTGCAAGAAGAAACAACCGCGATGTCGATTCCGTGTATTACATTACGTGATGAAACAGAGAGACCGTCAACGGTGACTTACGGAACAAGTGAAGTTGTTGGACGTGATCCAGAAAAAATTCTTGCTGCATTTGAGCGCGCCATGAATGGTGATTGGAAAAATGGTGGTCTTCCACCGCATTGGGACGGAAAGACAGCGGAACGGATTGCAAATATTTTGTCGGAGTTGCTCTAAGTATGAAGAAACGTCTCTTGTTTATAACGCCCAAGATTAACGACAAGGACGATGATGTTGCCTTTGCGGCTTTGTGGGCCAAGGGTTTTAGCGAGGCTGGTTTCGATGTCACGATTATTTGCGGAGAGAAAGGGGAGACGAGTTTGGAAAATGTGTATTCAGTTGAGCATAAACAGGGCGGACGTTTTGGGTCGTTATTCCGCTTTTGGAAGCTGATGTTTTCTTTAAAGTACGATCGCGTCTTTGTGCACATGAACACGCGTTGGCTTGCGGCCGGGGCGGTGTATTGGAAGTTGCGTGGCATTCCAACCTATTTTTGGTTTACGCATTATACGCGTACGACTTCACTTAAGATCGGCGAGATTGCTGTAACGCGATTTTTTTGCGCGACCAAAGAGTCTTTGCCACATTACGATGGCGATCCGCGTAAGATTGTAACAGGGCATGGGATTGATACGGAATATTGGAATGTTCCGGAATTACCGGATTCAGAGCGGCAAGATGAAAAGCATTTACTTGCTGTGCATCGTATTTCACGTTCCAAGCGTCTTGATGTCGTATTGAAAGCACTTGCGCTTTTGCCGAGTGAATATCGGTTGACGCATTATGGTCGACCGCTTGATCCATCGATCGACAATAATTATCAAGGTGAGATTGAGACGCTTGTAAAAGATCTTGGTCTTTCTGAACGCGTTCGTTTTATGGGCTCGGTTCCCATGCCATCTTTGAAGGAGATTTATCCGCGTTTCCGTGTTTTTATTAATCTTGTTCCTAAGACAATCGACAAGTCTGCGCTTGAAGCGATGTATTGCGGATTAACGCCGGTGATTATTCAAGGACATGCGGAAGCGATTGGATATCCAGATTTTCCAAAAGAGGATACGCCAGAGGGAATTGCTGAGTTTATTAGGGGTATGCGATTGCATTCTCGTGAAGAGTTACAGTCAATTGTTGAGCAGGGGCATAGTATGAAATCGCTCATCAACAAGATGTCATCGTTTATCATGCTGGGTAACTAATATGTGCGGGATTAATGGTTTTACATGGCGTGATCCGGGGCTTCTGCGAAAGATGCATGAGTTGACGAGTCATCGCGGACCGGATGACCAAGGACTTTGGGAAACTGAGTCCGTGTCCTTTGCACATAATCGTTTGTCGATTATTGATTTGTCGCCGGGAGGTCATCAGCCGATGGCGTCGCCGGATGGACGTTTTACCATCATCTTTAATGGCGAGATTTATAATTATAAGGAATTGCGTGCGGAGCTTGAGGGAATGGGGGAACGATTTACTTCGACTTCCGACACGGAAGTACTCCTCCGTATGTTCGCTCGTTTTGGCGAGCCTTGCTTGCCGCGTTTGAACGGCATTTTTGCTTTCGCGCTTTGGGATCGTGATGAAAAGAGTTTGAGATTGGTCCGCGATCAGATCGGCGTTAAACCGCTTTACTATTTCTTTGATGGAAAACAGCTGGCGTTTTCTTCGGAGATGAAGGCGTTGCTGCCGATTTTGTCGGAACGCAAAATCAATAAGGATGCTTTGAATGCATATTTCAGATTACTGTATGTTCCTGGGGTGCAGACGATGGTCGAAGGGATTAAACGTTTGTCGCCCGGTCATGTTGGTTTGTTTCAGGATGAAAAATTCACCATCAAGTCGTTTTGGAAGTTGCAGGAAGGGGAACGTGTATCGACCTATGAGGATGCGGTACAAGGAGTGCGCGAGCGGTTGAAGTCGTCGGTGGCAAGACAATTGGTTTCCGATCGACCTGTTGGAGTTTTTTTGTCCGGAGGTATTGACTCGTCGGCGATTCTTGGATTAGCGAGCGAAACGTCGAGCGGACCGCTTAAAGCGTTTACCGTTTCATACGCCTCGGATTTTCAGCAGGAGAAATACAATGCGGATGCGGAACTTGCAGCACGAACGGCAAAATATTTTGGAGCGGAACATCATGTTATTCGATTGGACGCGATGATGGCGCGCGATCTTTTAGAGGCAACGGCCTGGCATATGGATGAACCCGTGGCGAATCATATTCAGACATCGACGTATGCGCTCGCCGAGTTTGCAAAGCCGGAAATCACCGTCGCTCTTGGCGGTGATGGTGGCGATGAACTGTTCGGAGGTTATCCGCGGTATTGGTATGCCGCGCAGATCGATCGATTGCAGAAATTTCCGTTCCCGTGGAGTTTGCTCGGCAGTATCCCGAAGGATTCTTGGAAGAAATTGGCTGCAAAATCGGGCCTTGATCGACATCTTTCATTTGTTGCGCAGAAAGAAATCGACATTGATTCGATTTTAAAGAAAGGAATGAATGATTGGTCGGTAACAGCAAAGATGCTCGCACCGTACTTTGTCGACAGCTGGAAAGATAAGACGAACGGGTTGATGACGGCGGATGTTCGGACTTGGATTCCGGATGAATCGTTAATCAGAACCGATCGATTAACGATGGCGCATGGGCTTGAACAGCGCGTACCGATTCTCGATGTCGATCTTGTCGAGTATGCATTTAGAATTCCGTCGAAATATAAACTTGGCGATCGGAAGCAGGGTAAGCGTGTTCTTATCGATGCGATGAAGCCATGGATTGCTCCGCATCTTTCGGCGGAAGAGAAGCGAGCGTGGAACTCGCCGATGGCTAAATGGATTCGGGGACCGCTTGAGCCGTACATGCGCGAGATTCTGTCGCCCAGCTATGTCGATGGCACCTCATGGATACTCGATTTTAATGGGTTGAACCGCATGCTTGATGGACATATCTCTAAAAAGCGATACGCACTGGCGCCGCTTTGGTCGGCAGTATCCTTCCAGCTCTGGTATAAAAAGGTGTTTTCTGGTAAATAATTGCCTGTGTTAGTCGTCATTTTGGGCACAAGACCCGAGATTATTAAGACAGCGCCGGTGGTCCTCGAGGCCATGCGACGGGGGATTCCTGTCGCCATCGTCCATACCGGACAGCATTACGATGATGCTTTGGATGGCATTTTTTTTCGCGAACTTGGCTTGCCACAGCCGGCAATAAATTTGCGCGTCGGTTCCATGCCAGTGCTGAAACAACTTGGAGCGATGATCGATCGGCTGCATGATGCATTTGAAACATTGAAGCCGAAGGTTGTGATGGTGCAAGGAGACACGAATTCCGTTTTGGCCGGAGCGCTTGCCGCGCATAAATCTGGAATCACCGTCGCGCATCTTGAAGCCGGACTTCGTAGCGACGATTGGGATATGCCGGAAGAAGCAAATCGTGTACTGGCTGGAATTGTCGCTGACATTCATTTTTGTCCCACGGAAGTACAGCGCGGACGTCTCCTCGGCGAGACGATTTTGGAAGGCGTGTATGTTGTTGGGAATACTGTGGTCGATGCGGCGCTTCATTATCACGAGATTGCTAAAAGCGGGGATACGCTGTCTAGATTCGGTATCAATAGCCCGTATGCGTTGTTGACGATGCATCGGCCGTCGAATGTGGATGAGTCGGATCGCTTGCAGGCGATGATCGAAATGTTGTCGCTCTTTGCGGAAACGCGTGGTTGGAAAATTGTATTTCCGGTACACCCGCGCACAAAGGCGCAATTGCTGAAGAGCGGTCTCTGGGAGGATTTGTTGAAAAATGCAAATTTTATTTTGAGCGAACCGATCGGATATCTGGATTTGTTGGCGCTTCAGTCGGGAGCCGAGCTCGTGCTCACGGATTCCGGCGGTATGCAGGAGGAAGCAAATATTCTTCACGTTCCCTGCGTGACGCTCCGGGCAAATACGGAACGTCCTGAGACGGTCGATGCGGGCGGGAATGTTTTGTATGCGTCGACGGACCCAGCAGAGCTCGGTTTGATTGTCGATGCACTCCTTGCGAAATCGCGTGATTGGATCTGCCCTTTTGGCGATGGCATGACGGCCAAGCGCGTGATTGATATCCTGCATTCGTCTTTATGAAGGCAACCGCTTGGGATGCATTCTTTAAACGAGCGGTGCTCGAGTGTTTGAAGCCCGGTGCACTGGTCTTGGATATTGGCGCTGGTTTACGAGTCGATGCCGGCCGAGGGAATGTCGTCGATACACAGCGTCTATGGATACGTCCTTTACTGGAGCACGTTTCTTACAAGGTTATGGATCCGGTCGACACGTATCATCCTGATGTTGTAGGCGATGTCATGGCGATGCCATTTGCAGAAGTATCTTGGGATTCGATTATTTGTTTGGCGGTGCTCGAGCACGTGCCGAGACCTTGGGATGCCTTTCAGGAAATGTACCGCGTGCTTAAACCGGGTGGAACCGTTTTTATCTCCGTCCCGTTTCTTTCTCCCTATCACGCCATGCCTGGATACTACGGAGATTATTTCCGTTTTACCGAGGATGGGATCCGTTCTTTGTCTGCGCCGTTTTCATCGATTGAATTGCAGGCCGTTCGTGGTCCAGTTGAGACATTGACGCATTTGCTTCCTGGTCGCATGGGACATAAGGTGGTGCGAAGCATTGGGCGTTTGCTGGACGGTGTGCGACGTTCATCCGGAAAACAGGTTTCGGGTTATTTTTTTCTCTTGCGGAAATAATTTATGAAGATTCTCGTCGTCGGTGTCGGTTATTGGGGACCAAATGTGGTACGTAACCTGGTTGAATTTCCGGAAGTGGAATCGATCGGTATTTCAGATCTTGATCCGGTGAAGGCGGCGAAAATGGTGGCGAAGTTTCCGAAGACGCATGTGGCTAAGCCTGCACCGGAAGCGTTTGCCGATGGGTATGATGCAACGATTATTGTGACGCCGGTTGATACGCATGCTTCGCTGGCTGAAGCGGCTTTGGCGAACGGTTTGCATGTGCTGGTTGAGAAGCCGCTCACGCGTACGATCGACGAAGCAAAGAGCCTGATCGCAAAAGCGGAGGAGGCGGATCGACGGCTGATGGTTGGACATATATTTCATTATAAGCCGGAAGTACGAGCCTTGGTTGAGCTTGTGAAGACGGGAGAGCTGGGGACGGTGAAATATTTAGACTCGGTTCGAGTCAACCTCGGTTTGTTCCGTAGCGATGTGAATGTTCTTTGGGATTTGGCGCCGCATGATCTGACAATTTTTGAGGCATTGCTCGGTAAAGAGCCGGTGCGCGTATCAGCGATGGGCGCTAAGCACGTGATTCATCCGACGAGCCCACAGGAAACAATGGTGTACATGACACTTGATTATGGCGATGGGACGCTTGGACATGTGCATGTGAATTGGTATTCGCCAGTGAAGCAACGTTTGATGATGGTGGGTGGTGATAAGAAAATGGCAGTTTACGATGATATTAATACAGCGGAACCGATCAGAGTTTATGATCGTGGTACGTATGATCCGACGGGAGATATTCCAGCATATCCAGCTTTGCGTACGGGGGCTGTAGAAATTCCACATATCAATCAGGAGGAGCCGCTTCGTGCTCAGTTGCGTGAGTTTTTTGCATCGATCAAAGAGAATAGAGCGCCAGCTACTGACGGTCATGCGGGATTGCGAGTCGTTAAGGTGCTTGAGGCGGCGATGCGCTCCCTTGAAAGCGATGGAGTCTTTGTTGATCTGGAATAAGGCGCACGCTTGCGGAAAAAGTAGATTCTTCATAGGCTGGACATGCCATGCACCAGGAAAAGCCCGCTTTCGGCTATACCAGCAAGGATTATGTCCTTCAGGGAAGCCTTATTACTCTTTCCGACGAAACAACGGTTTGGGAGTCGCTTCCGACTCGAGTGCGTACGAGTGTTCGCAAGGGCGAGCGATCTGGGGTCAGAATTCGGGATTTTGTGCCCGAGAAGGACCTTGGGATTGTGAAGCCGTTCACTCCCAACGCTGACGATATTCCATCTGTCTTCGAGACGCGTCATTGCGGTTTTGTTGCGGAAGCTGAAGATACGGGTGAGGTACTCGGCTGGGTGCTGACGGCTGGTGTTGGTCGCAAGAACTTCTTGCTGTGCCACGCGTCGACTCCGGCGGGTAAAAAGCGCGAGACACCCAATCTGCTCCTGTGGCAGGCAATAAAGAGTTCTTTTGGAAATTACTCGTACTTTGATATCGGTGTTTCGTATCGACCATCGTTGCAGTTCTACTTTCGCGGTTACGCGCAGCAGGATTATCCGATGGTGATGCGACCGACGGATTTGCCGATCGATTTGCGTATCACTCCGTTTGATACGGCTGCGTACGGAATTGATCCGGGACCTCCCGAGCCTGGCCGCGATCTTTTCACAAAGATTGTCGGTACGGATGAGTGGACCTTTTTTCCGCGAGCGATGTTTGCGATCGCGGGAGCACTCATGGAGTATCGCGATCAGGGACGATTGTCGTCTGACGATGAGGTCTTGATCTCAACGACAACTGGAACACCGTACATCTCATCGTGTGTGACACGAGCGATCGAGAGCGTGTGCAAGTGGTCGCAGACGCCGTCGGACAAAACGCACGCTGTCTTCCTGATCCACGAGTTTGGTTTTCCTAATCCGCATGCGGCGGAGATGCGCGCGTTCTGCGATGCGCGAGGAATTCCACTTATCGAGGACTTGGCCTATGGCTGGGGTTCGGAAGGGGCGGGTATGTGGGGTGATGTGAAAATCATCTCGTTTACCAAGCTGCTTCCGCTACAGTACGGAGGCGCTTTGGTTGGAATGAAGATTCCGCCGGAACGTCACTGGAAGATTCTGCGCAGTTCGGACCCGGCTAAGGGTGATGAAGTTTTTGGACTTCTACCCAAGGTCTGGCAGCCACTTGCGGAGATTCGTGGTGCGCGTCAGAACGTTTGGAACATGTACGCAGGTAGGCTCGCACAAGTTGTTGCTCCGTGGAGTGAACTTGCGCCTAGCGTTTTGCCGGGCGCATTCATCGCGAAGCTGGAGAATGAGGACGAGATGCAGCGTGTGAGTGCATTCGTGAAACCGTTTGGTATCGAGGTTGGTAATTGGTATCACCATGCATCGATCTTTCTACCTTGTCATCAACGCATGACGCGTCGACACGTGGACTATGTTTCAGGAGCGATTCTCGCCAACTATCGAGAGGGATGCGGGATTCCTGGAATCCGTTGCTAACTGTAAGGGGCCTTGCCAAAGGCCCCTTTTCATGCTCAAATCGAGCTGCACATTGAGGTGATTTATGAAGCGTGGAGGTTACAAGACTGGTAGTGACGTCGACCTCGCGGAAGACGTTCATCCGAATTTTGCAAAGCTTGGGGATCGTGTCCGGATTCGTTCGGGCACCATTCTCTTTGGCTCGCAGAAATATCCGCTCATCATCGGAAACGATGTCTACATCAATGCCAAGTGCGTGATCCACGGCGGAAGCGCTCGGATCAAGATCGGGAATCGTGTGACGCTGGCCGTCGGCGTCATCATCCACAGCGACTCGGGACCTAATACATCGCCGATGCTGCAGAAGACGTATCCGATCGTCGCTAAACCGGTCACCATCGGAGATGATGTCTGGATTGGCGACTATGCCGTGATCATGCCGGGTGTGAAGATCGGCAAGGGGAGCGTGGTCGGAGCTTATAGCCTCGTGAAGACAGACGTGCCTCCGTGTACGGTCGTCGCTGGACAGCCGGCGCAAGTGATCCGTACCGTCTGCAATAAATGAACTGAAAAACGCCCCGACACAGACTGTGTCGGGGCGTGATTCGTACCTATTATTTGAGCTATGTTTAGACTTGCTTGATAGGATGGACTTCTGCTAAGGTACGGCCAATTCTATGGCCGTTCCGCTTATCGATACCAAGCGTGATGCGCAGGCGCATCGAGATGAATATTTGGCCGCTGCTGCACGTGTTATTGACTCTGGATCTTTCAGTCTTGGGCCTGAAGTTGAGGCTTTTGAAAAGGAATTTGCAGCTTTTCTTGGGGTTAAACATGTTGTCGGGGTGAATGGTGGCACGGAGGCTTTGTACGCTTCGTTTCTTGCATTTGATATTGGTCCTGGTGATGAAGTTATTCTGCCAACGAATTCTTTTATTGCGACAGCAGAAGCTGTAATGATGGCAGGCGCAAAACCGGTTTTTTGTGATGTCGATCAAGGGACGCATCTTCTTGATCTCGGTACTTGCAAGAGTTTGTTGAACGGAAAAACAAAAGCGATCGTTCCCGTCCATCTTTACGGCCTAGCGTGCGACATGGACGCGATTTTAGCTTTTGCATCTAAGAATAATTTATTTGTTGTAGAAGATGCTGCGCAAGCACACGGTGCTATTTGGAATGGAAAACGTGTTGGATCGATGGGTGTAACTGGATGTTTTAGTTTTTATCCAACTAAGAATTTGGGAGCGATAGGAGAAGGAGGTGCAATCTCGACGAATGATGACTTGATCGCAGAGAAGCTGCGCGCGATTCGTTTACATGGAATCATGAAGGAGAAATATCGACATGATATTTTTGGGACCAATTTGAAAATGGAAGCGTTACAAGCGGCTTTCTTGCGATTGCGTTTAGGGCGATTGGATGCGGCCAATGCAAGACGTCGAGAGATTGCTGGTAAGTATCGCGCGGGATTTGCGGGGTTGCCGGTTTCCTTTCCTGGGGATTTTGGTGATCGACATGTATACCATTGGTTTATTTTGGATACGGATCATCGTGAGGCTTTGATGAAGTTTTTGTTGGAACGTGGAATCGGGAATGGAATTCATTATCCGATAGCGATTCATATGCAGCCCTCGATGGCGCGCTGGGGAGGGAGAGCTGGTGATTGTCCGGAAGCAGAGAGCGTAACTACACGTATTGTTTCACTTCCGATTTTTCCGGAACTTACGGATGATGAAGTTTCTCAAGTTATCGTTGCCGTAAAAGATTTTTTTGCTGACAAACCACGAATCAAGTGCTCTGTTGGGATTTTGACATTGAATTCAAAAAACGTTTTACAGCGGATGCTGCCACGGCTTGTCCCGCACTTTGATGATGTCTACATCATGGATGGTAACAGTACTGACGACACGCAGGCTTTTGCACGTTCCATGGGTGTTCGCGTTGAGAAGCAATTTGATCATGATGTTCCAAACTCGCGTATCGAAGATTTTATTGAAATGCGATATCGCCTTTGGTCAAAGGCAAAGAATGATTGGTTGTTTCTTGTAGATGCGGATGAGTATCCCACAAAGAGGCTCATTGATTTAGTACAGCGCATCTTTGCAGAGGATGTGCACGGTGTAGTGCATCGCGTACGGCGCATTGCTAAACTTCCAGATGGACGACTCGTTGATCATGCATCATTTTATCCGGATTACTATATTCGACTTTTTCGGTTATCCGATAAGCTGATGCTCGCTAAACGAAAGGTTCATGAACGGTTTGTTTTGCCCGATGGCGTGAAGCAGATCGACCATGAAGAGGCGCTTATCGCTCCGTGGACAGACGCTGCGACATTAGAACGTAAGACGGATCGTTATATCGCAATGGAATTAGAATCACCCGTGAATGGTTTTACGCATTATTTGCGATGGATTGTCTGGTATAATTTTTGGCATGGTTCTGGGCAATTTGTACGCGTTCTTATTGGGCAACTAAAATCGATGATTGATGGGTCGGTTGCTTTACCTTGGGAATATGAGAGCGTGTTTTTTCGGTATAAATGGAAGATTATAAGAGGCTATTGGCAAATTCTTATAAAGAAGAATGTATGAACGATATTCAGCGCAAACAAGATGACTGGAAATGGCAGTGGGAACGCTTTGAGGACAAAGAGCGCTGGCTTTTCAGTGATTGGATTTTGCCAAACACGCTTGAAGATTTCCGAGGTAAGCGTGTTTTTGATGCTGGTTGTGGTGGAGGGCAGCATACGTCTTTTGTCGCGCCTTATGCTCAAGAGGTTGTCGCGGTTGATCTCAATGCGTTGGAAGTCGCTAAGGAGCGGACAAAAGCGTTTACGAATATTCGATACGTTGAGGGTGATATCGCAAAGATTGAATTGAACGATACTTTTGATATCGTGTATTGCGTTGGTGTGATTCATCATACGGATGATCCAGATGCAACGTTTAAAAATCTTGTGAAGCTCACAAAGTCCGGAGGTCGTACGATTGTGTGGTGTTACTCTTATGAAGGAAATTTTTTAAATCGTGTTTTTGTGGAAGACGCGAAGCGTTTGATTTTGATAAGACTTCCAAAATCGGCATTAAATGCATTCTCAAAATTTCTGACAGGTCTTGTTTATTTTCCGGTTTACTCGTTGTATTTATTGCCGTTAAAGTTTTTACCGTATTATGAATATTTCCAGAACTGGCGTAAGCTTTCTTTTGAGCGTAATCATTTGAACGTGTTTGATAAGTTGAATGCTCCGCAAACGGATTTTATTAAAAAAGAACGTGCAGAACGCTGGTTTACAGAAAATGGATATCGCGATATTTCCGTTACGCCGTATGTGGGCGTAAGCTGGAGGGCATCGGGAACGAAGATCTGATATGGAATCTACTTTCGTGCAAGGTACGCATCTGCCCACCGATGCCTCAAAAACCGAGACGTTTACCGCTAAGGCGGCGGGACCAACACGCAAGCGTGCGGTTTTGCTGAATCCACCAGGCACAAAGAAATATTTTCGTGATTATTTTTGTACACTCGTTTCTAAAGCGAGTTATTACTACCATCCTGTTGATTTAATCTATTTGTCGGGTGTTCTCGATAAGGCTGGATATTTTTTGGACTGCGTCGATGCGATCGCGGAAGGTTTGTCCAAAGAAGAGACTTGGAAACGCGTCGAAGCATTCAAACCGGAGCTCGTTATTTACTTGATCGCATCGCCTTCTTATGAGGAGGACGTTCCATTTTTGACGGAGCTTAAAAAGCGTATGCCGGAAACGACGTTTGTCGGATCTGGGGATGTGTATCGCGAGATTCGGGAGCATGCGCTCGATTTGCATCCATTTTGTGATGCCGTTCTTACAGACTTCTCCACACAGGATCTTCCAAATTGGTTGGATCGCAAAGAAGATCTTGTTTTTGATAATTTGATTTATCGAGGAAAAGACGGGCAGGTCAAGGAAGGGGCGGAAAAACATGGGCATGGATTTTACGATATGCCTGTTCCGCGTTGGGATTTGTGGCCAATTCAAGAATATATTTTTCCTTTTTCTGAACAGCGCATGTGGGCAACCGTGCTGACAGATTTTGGTTGTCCGTTTTCTTGTACGTTTTGCCCAATGAGTACGACGGGCTATAAATTACGTGATATCGATACGGTTATTGATGAACTGCGATTACTACGATCGCTTGGAATTCACGAAGTGTTTTTCCGTGATCAAACATTTGGTGTCAATCGTGTAAGAACGCAAGAGTTGTTACGTCGCATTAAGGAAGAGTTTCCGGAATTGCGTTGGACATGTTGGTCGCGTGTAGATTTGGTGAATGAAGAATTCTTGAATGCGGTGAAAGATGCGGGTTGCCATACGATTATGTTTGGTATTGAGTCGGCAAATGAAGAAATTTTGAAGAAATATAAAAAGAACACCAAGCGATCACAGATGATTGATGCTTTGGCGATTACACGAAGACTTGGACTCAAATCTGTCGGAACATTTGTTGTGGGATTGCCAGGTGAGTCGGAAGAATCGATCAAAGATACGATCGAGTTCTCGACCAAGCTTCCACTTGATTACGCTTCTTTCAATATTGCAACGCCGCGTTTTGGATCGACATTTAGACGATTGATGAAAGAGCAGGGTGCGCTCGATACGACGCGCATGACGTTTGATTCATCGCAAAGCAAGCCAGCATGGCTTGAAGAATCGGAGGACGATATCTTGTCTAATGATGTTATTTTTCGTTTGCAGTCATCTGCTATCCGTCGTTTTTATCTGAGGCCATCTTTCCTGCTTAGAAGGCTCTTAACGCTCAAAACGCCTTATCAGTCATGGGCCCATGTGCGCGAAGCTATTGATTTGCTAAGGTCTCGCTAACTATGTTCAAGTCACTGTCTATCGTGATTCCGGCGCTCAATGAAGCGGAGGGTATCGGTCCAACGCTGGAACGCGTAAAAGCCACTGCCCAAGCCCAGGGATGGGACTTGGAGCTTATTGTCGTGGACGATGGCAGTACGGATGAGACGGGCAAAAAAGCCCTTGAGGCGGGCGCGAGTGTGATAAGGCACCCAACCAATGGGGGATATGGCTTGTCTTTACAGGACGGAATCCGTAAGGCTCAGCATCCATATATCGCGATTACGGATGCGGATGGGACCTATCCTATCGAGGAGCTTCCTAAGCTGTACAAAATGGTGGCGGAAGATGGTTATGATATGGCTGTTGGTGCTCGTACAGGGAATGAATACAAAAAAGGTTTGCTCAAATATCCGGCACGAATCATGTTCCGTTTGCTTGCCGAGTATGTTGCTGGTCGGCGTATTCCGGATATTAATTCCGGTTTGCGCGTGATGCGACGTGAGAAATTGATGCCGCATCTTTCTCGTACTTGTCTTGGTTTCTCGTTTACAACATCGATTACGTTGATTTTTTTTCTGAATGGTTTTTTTGTCGGATATACGCCGATTGATTATGCGGTGCGTATGGGTAAGAGCAAGGTTCGACATATTAAAGATACGCTACGCACGACTCAGATCATGGTTTCTGTAATCTCGCATTACAATCCGTTGAAATTGTTTTTATTGATTGCACTCGTGTGTTTGTTTGGTGCATTTGTCTTGGCGTTACTCGGTTGGGCTATTGGTAGCCTTTGGCTTGGATGGTGCTCGGCGGTCCTTGTTGGAGCGGCGCCGATTTGTTTTGCTCTTGGATGTTTGTCGGAGAATGTGCGATTGTCATCGGAAAAGCGCTCATGAAGTTTGATTGGTTGAAAGGGCCTTGGATTGCGATGTTGATCGGTTTTTTGTTGGCCGGAAGTTTTGTGGTGATGCAGCCGGGTCAAATCGCCAAAGATGCAGGAGAATATGATGCACTTTCACTTTCAATCTTGCAGGGGAGATATGAAATTGATGGAACTGCAAGCATGCTGCGCGAGCCAGGCTATCCGGTTTTTCGTGCGTTGATTCATTTGGTGACAGATCAGCCTGAGGTTTTTCTTTGGATTCAGGTTTTGCTGTTTGTTGCGATTATCTGGCTTGTTTGGGATACACTTCGTCGTTTGGATAAAAAGCTCGCCATGCTTGGTGCTTGGTCGTCGGCTTTGTCGTATGGATTGGCTGTCTATGCATCTCGACATCTGCTTGAGATGTTTACAGCATTTCTTGTTGCTGTTGTTGCTTGGTTCGCCGTACGCGCCATGACAACGGAAAAGCTTTGGCCTGATTTGATCGCTTTCTCGATCGCTTCTGCTGCGCTTGTACTTACTCGAGTTCCGCTCGCGCTTATACCAATCGCACTTGGCTTGATGCTGGCCTTTTCATGGAAGAAGAAGGGTATTTTAGAAATTATTAAGCAAGGAGGTTTGTTTTTGGCGATTTTGATCATTTTAGTTTCTCCGTGGGTGATTCGTAATAACAAAACGTTTGGTGTGTGGTCGATAACGGGTCGGTCAGGAATTCAGATTGCAGCGCGAGCATATAAATCGAATGAATCTTTGCAGCGCTTACAAGACAGTTTGGTTTCCGTTGTTATCGGAAGAAGTCTTGCACGATATTATTATCCGCAATCCAAGCCGATTATTTTGGAGCAATGGAAATGGGTTTGGGATCGATTTGCGGCATGGGGAGTTGATCGCAATGAAATTGATGCGGATAGTGCGTTGAGAAAGGAAGTTTTTGCTGTTCTGTTTAGCGATGCGCCGCATGTTGTGAAAGCGGCTTTGTGGTCGGTTGTAGACATGGGGAGACTTCTCGCATTGCCGTCGCCCTTGTCAGCGGAATTTGGAATAGAGGGAATGTTTTGGCCAAAGGAAGAAGCGAGCGGTCTTACTGGTATCGATGTATTTGTTTTGTTGATAGCGCATTTGATTCAGTTGATTTGGTGGATTGGAATGCTTTTGGGTTTGTATTTAGGATTTGAGCGGTATGGAAGCAAGTTTTTTCCTGGATATTTGCTACTTGCTTTGGTTCTTGCGCATGTTCCGGCGGATAATATTGTTAGGTATGCGGGGCCGGTATATCCGTGGCTTACATTTTTTGTTTTGTATGGCTGGTGGATTTTTCTCGAACCTCAATTGACGAAGACTCGTTTTGGACGCAAACTGACGCACAATCGCTATGGAACTCGCACATAAACGCATCTTGGTAACAGGAGGTGCAGGAGCTGTCGGAAGTAATCTAGTCAGACGCCTTTTGGAAAAAGATCCAGCCTCGATCGTTATTCTTGACGATCTTTCTTCTGGTGTTGCGGATGTATTACCGGAGGATGCTCGCATCCGATTCATCGAAGGGAGTGTTCGTGATGAGGCGGTGCTTGATAAAATCTTTGCCGGTGAAGAACCGGAAATTGTTTTTCATTTAGCCGCGCATTTTGCAAATCAGAATTCCGTGGATCATCCGATTGCGGATCTGGAGACGAATGTCGCCGGTACGGTAGAACTCTTAACCCGTAGCGTGAAAAATAACGTGAAGCGTTTCATCTACACGAGTTCTTCTTGCGTGTATCCGCACAGCGAAGAACCGTTTGATGATGCTTGGGCGCCGACGGCTTATGATACGCCGTATACCGTATCAAAGGGCGTCGCAGAACTGTATGCCAAGTTTTATCACGAGCATGACAAGCTGCCCGTCGTCATTATGCGATTGTTCAATTCCTTTGGTCCGGGTGAATTTCCGGGAAAGTATCGGAATGTCATTCCGAATTTTATTCGACTCGCTTTGCAAGGGAAGCCTTTGCCGATTACGGGTACGGGAAAAGAACGTCGAACTTTTACGTATGTCGTTGATACAGTGAACATGATGGTCGCACTCGCTCAGAAAGATGAAGCCATTGGCGGGACATTTAATTTGGCGAGCACAAATGATATGGCGATTCAGGATTTGGCGGAGATGATCAATCGGCTTACGGATAACAAGTCGGGAGTAGAATATTTGCCGGCTCGTTCTTGGGATAAGGTTAAAGTTCGTCGAGCCAAATTGGATCGGGTCCGCGAGGCTTTGGGTGAGTTACCAAATACGCCGGTTGAAGTAGGCATGAAAGAGACGATTGCCTGGGCGAGAGCGTTTCCTCAAAAATTTCTTGTATGAAAATTGGTATTTTGTCGGACGATTATCTTCCCGCTCTTGGAGGTGCTGAGCTCTACGCTTACAATCTAGCAAAGTTCTTGAATGAGAACGGGCATGAGGCGACGATTTTCACCTTTGCTCCATCTGACGGAGGTCCGGAGCGATCGCTCATCAACGTTGTGCGTGTGCCCTGGTCATGGAAGCCGGCCAAGTATTTCCATTTTTGGAAGACTTTACTCGGTTTTGCCAAGGAGCAGGATATTTTGCATACGATCGATTCCTACAAGATTGGTTTTTACTCGACGCTTGCATCGATTTTGACACGCAAACCGTTGTTCAATACGACGGAAGGCCGCGGTATTTTGGATTTACCCGGAGAGAATTGGAAATTCAAAATGGTACATGACATCTATCGCGCGAGCACTTTGAAACGTGCCTACGCCAATATTCATGCGTGCTGGGAATTTGACCGCATCGGCAAGCGTATTGCTCCGAAGAATCGACATGTGTACATGCCAAACCCGGTCGACGATGTCTTTTTTAAGACGGATCCGTCGTTGGCGCGACCGGTGGATTATCCCCAAGGGAAAAAGATTATTTTGACCGTACGTCGGCTTGTCCCTAAGAATGGCATTCAGTATCTCGTGCGAGCGTTACCGGAAATTCGCCGACGCATCCCGGATGTTCACTATCTCGCGATTGGAACGGGACGCGCTGAAGAAGCGATCAAGAAGCTCGCTACCGAGCTTGGGGTGTCTGACATCATCACCTTTAAGGGCGCGGTGAAAAATGAAGAGCTCCGTCCCTATATCAGTCATGCCGATGTCGTTGTGTTCCCTTCGAGTGCGGAAGCGACGAGTCTCGCTTGTACGGAGGTGTTGGCTACAGGGAGAGCCGTGGTTGCAAGTGCGATCGGCGGATATCCGGAATTGATTGAAGATGGAAAAAATGGATTGCTGATCAAGTTATTTGACCGAGAAGATTCCGACTACGATGCACCATTTGATCTGCCTAAAGAACGTATCGATTTGATTGTCGAGACCGTGCGCAAGATTCTTGGTGACGATGTCTTGCGTGCGGAGCTTGGTCGGAATGCTCGAGAACATATCGAAAAAGAATTTTCTTGGCGGGTGAATGGACCTAAGATCGTTGCGCTATATCAGGATTCGATCGCGGGTAAGTCAGGGGGATGAGTGCGAGGCGTGTAAAAGTTTTTGAGACGATCGCCCCCCAAGATCCGAAAAGGGGAATTAAGATAATATTGCTGATTATTTGCACAGCGGTATTGGCGCTATAGAATAGCCAAAGTGCTTTGAGATTGTGTTGGGCTTGGAACCAATTCAACCCGATAATTGATGTCAGGCCAAGTAAGCCAAGGGAATAAACAAGGGACGGGAGAACTTGTTCCCCGTATTGCGGGAAGAACCAAGGGAGGAAAAACGGAGCGACAAGCCAGTAAGCGAGGATCATGGCGCCGGAAAGACCGGCCATTGTCCAGAAATGTTTTTTGGTTTGCGCGAGAATTTTTGCGTTGTTTTCATGGCGTGAGAAACGTCGGAGGATAACGCCGCCGAGGGCGTTCACAAAATCTTTCATCTGTTCCGGAATCAACATCGCGACGCTGTAGTTGGCGAGAACGCCGTAACCGGCAAAGCGCTGGATCAAGATTTGATCGAGCTGTGAAGCAAGCGCCTGAATGACGCCGATGGCATTCAAATGATCACCGAGCTTGAGATGCGAGACAGCCTCGCCGGATTTTTTGAGCTGACGGACTTCATTCCACGTAATAAATCCGCGGAAGAGAATATCGATACCGAGATAGGCAAAAAAGACGGGAAGCAATTCTTTGGTTTTCCAAATCACGAGAAAAAAACAAATCGCGAAAAGCGAATTGTTGATGATGGCGATTTTGGTGAGACGTTGAATGCGTTCTTGGCCTGTTAAGATTGATCCGTAGAGTCCGCAAATCGCATAGGCTGGGAACAGGATGCCGGAGAAAGCAAGAGCGATGGCGACATTTGTTTCACCGACAACGTAACGTTCCGCAGCGGCAATGATCAGGAGCAGCGAGCCGAGCGGTGCGATCATTAGAATGCGTTTGATACCGGCCCAGACGATCACGGTGTCGCCTTTGGCTATACCACGGATAATGCTGGTGCTCACGCCGCCGGCTGCGAACATTCCGGCAATAGCGAACATTGCAAGTACATAACGGAACTCGCCCATGATATTACGCGGGAGCCAGCGAGCCATCAAAAAGGTGGTGGCGATACCGCGGATGATGCCGCTTGTTTGTCCGGCAGCCAACCAAGAAAAGGATTTTCCGTAAAATCGAACATCAAAACCCATGACCTGCGTGAGCCGGTCTAAAGCGTTATTACCCGATTGACGCAGTTCCATGTGACAGGTAGCGTACCCATGATCGATTTTTTGCGCCATATGGGGGAAATTAAGGACTTTTACGCCGCACACCCGGATCGTATCTGGGAGAAGCGCTTTGCGTCCCCGGATCCTATTCGTCGCTATGCGCATACGACGCAATATGAGGCGATTATTTATCATGTGAAGTCTGGCGAGTCGGTACTTGATTCAGGCTGTGGAGAAGGCGTGATTCCAATCATGCTCGGCAAGCGCGGGTTTAAGGTTACTGGGAGCGACTTGTCCAAGCCGAATATCGAACATGCCAATGAATTGGCCGTATCACAAGGCGTGGAATCATTGACGACATTTCTTGAGGCTGATGCCGAGCATTTACCCTTTGCCGATTCATCGTTTGATGTGGTGATCAGCTCGCATGTCCTCGAACATTTGCCTGATTTTGATCAGGGCTTTCGTGAATTGTGCCGTGTCGCCCGTAAGCGAGTGATTGTCGCTTTGCCGACGGGATTGAATGGATGCGCGATGGCGTTACTTGGTGGCGATCATGGTTATTGGAAATTCGGCAAACGTTCGATCGTGGCTTTACCTTGGGGAATGCTGCGCGTGTTGTTTGGAATTTTTGGTGAAGGCGTACAAGAAGGATATGCCGGGCATGATGAGCTGCCGCATATTTGGCGATATCCATGGGTGATGCGCCGACGCTTGGGGCATCCGCAGTGGAAACTCGTTTCGTTTGAGGCGAGCTCGCTGGTAATGCCGTACTTCCAGTTCTTATTGCCGCTCGCCAAATTTTTAGATCGATATCGTTCCGTTCCAATTCTACGGAACTTTGGCTACGGGTCGATCGCTGTTTTTGAGCGCATCGATTCCTGATTATGTGCGGACTCGCAGGTTTTACGGGATCCGGAGGTTCATCCGAGGCGTTACGCAAGATGGCGAAAGCTCTCGAGCGCCGCGGTCCTGATGATGAGGGTTTTTTTGAAGCGCCCGGAATTGGTTTTGCGTTTCGACGTTTAAGTATCATTGACGTTGGTGGAGGACATCAGCCATTATCGAATGAAGATGGAACGGTGCAAGTGATGCTGAACGGCGAGATTTACGGATTTACAAAATTGCGCACGGAGTTGGAAGCCAACGGCTATCGCTTCAAGACGAACTCGGACACCGAGGTGATTGTCCATGCTTATGAAAAGTGGGGAGAAGCTTGTTTTGAAAAATTGGATGGCATGTTTGCGATCGCAGTTTGGGATGCGCGTG
>CAYZVS010000003.1:62667-88959 GCA_964482085.1 uncultured Gammaproteobacteria bacterium | reverse complement strand
AGGGCATGGCGCCATCATACACAAAATCCGCCAAAAGGCGGATTTGTGATGGCGGAGAGGGGGAGATTCGAACTCCCGATACCTTGCGGTATGCTTGCTTTCCAAGCAAGTGCACTAGGCCACTATGCGACCTCTCCCAACTTCGGATAGCGGCAGAATCTTAGCCGAATAAGTTGGAACATGCAAGAATAGAGCTATGAACACATATAATTGGTATCAAACCCTAAAAAAACCAAGCTGGGCCCCGCCCTCATCGCTTTTTGGCCCGGTCTGGACCATTCTCTATATTATCATCGCGGTTTCCTTTGGAACCGTTTTCTACAAAGCGGCGACAAAAGAACTTCCGTATATCGTAGCACTACCCTTTATCCTTAATTTGATCTTTAACGCCGCATTTACACCGCTTCAGTTTGGCTTAAAAAACAATTTGCTTGCCGCGATTGATATCTTACTCGTACTCATCACTCTCGTTTGGGCACTGATAGCAATTTATCCGCATTCACGTTGGATTGCGCTGGTTAATATCCCCTACCTAGCATGGGTTACGTTTGCTACGGTTCTACAATTAACAATCACATTCATCAATCGAAACGCATAAAAATCATCGAGTTACGATCATTAACAGCATCAAAATAATCTCATGGCATGGCACGTGTACATCCTACGATGTCGAGACGGCAGTCTCTACACAGGAATTTCCACGGACGTCCGTAAACGACTAGAAAAGCACAATGCCGGAAAAGGTGCAGCGTACACAAGAAGCCGTAAACCCGTTCTACTCCTATGGAGCGCTTGCATGAAAACAGAAAGCGCCGCTCGCAAACGCGAGGCAAAAATTAAAAAATGGAGTAAAGTAGAAAAAGAAGAGTTCATTATTAACCGAGATAAGAAACAAACAGAATGAAAGGCTTTTTCACATTTATCCGCAATCAGGGTGTCCCAGGGCTCACCGTCGGCTTCATCTTAGGAGGCGCGGTCTCAAAACTTGTCACCGCACTCATTAACGACATCATTAGCCCGCTCTTAGGCCTGGCACTCGGATCTGTAGGAGGTCTAAAAGAAGCCTCTCTTAAAATCGGTACAGCAGAAATCCTATACGGAGACCTCATCTCTGTCACAATTGATTTCCTTGTAATCGCACTCGTTATCTACCTTGGAGTAAAAATAATAGGTTTCTTTAAACTAGACAAAAAGAAAGAACCATAAAAAAAAGCAAGCCTCGATCAGAGGCTTGCTTTTTTATTAATCAAATTGAAGCAATCGGTTCACCTATCACGTAGCTACCAAAAAACGCATCGGAAATATCATCAACTTTCTTTGCCCAATTAATTCCATATAAACTTGCTGCAATTGATGGAGACTTTACCCAACGCAACAACCCGCCCCGTTCCACCGCATAGACATTTGGTAATGACTCGATCTTCACAAGCTTACTCCCGGGTTTATACGTGATAATTCCGCCAAGCGGAACTGAAGCCAGCTGTTCCGTCGGAATCGTAGCGACGTTCTTAAAATCCGCGTACCAGGTGAAGTAAACACGGTCATTTGGAAAGACATAACGTTTGCCATTTGCACCACAATAATACACAGCTGTATTCGCTAAACTTTTGATCAAAGAACCGGAAATACAGTTGGTGCCACCTGTTGTAACCAATCCCTTGTCCGTATTGATATCCATACTCGCTTCAGCCGCTTCAGAAACATCGTAGGTTCCAGGTCCAAGCGCGGCATTCAAACTCGCATATGGATCGACCGGATCACCATTTGGCTGATGAATTTCAAAATGTAAATGAGAAGCAATATCTTCTGCATTCCCACTATCACCCATCCAACCAACCAATTGCCCTTTCTGCACGATTGAACCCCGGACCAATCCAGGAGCATACGCATTCACCACACCACCTGCTCCGTCATCCGTTCCAGGACTATCATTATTCACATGAATATAATGATAGGTCCAACCCTCAGAATCTTTTAAGACGATCTGATAACCCCAGCTCGCTTCCGGGTTAACAAGATAACTAACGACTCCATCAACGGCGGCATAAAGAGGCGTCATTTTTGGTCCAAGAATATCGATACCAATATGTGGATGACCAGACCTTGGGTCACCGTAATTGTCCGTAAACGTAAGAGTCGCATCCGTCGGAAATGCAATAACCCTGACGGTCGACGTTGACTGCGCATGCGCTACTCCCGCTACAAAGAAAAGCAGGAAACTCGCCATAAACGTACCTAATAGACGATACAAATACATCATTTATACATACTACCATCTAAAAGAAATCAATGTTTACGCTCCAACTTTCCAAGGGATATCGGTCAAATAATCCGACTTACCAACCTGAACATCCTTCATACGCAAAATCGCGTAAACCATACTCGCGTGAAAATAAAAATTCGGGATCGCGTAGGACTTTGCATAATCCACTCCGGACAAATGCTTATCCGGAAAATAAGCCAACGTAATTTTACGATTATCGGCATCTACAAACTGTTCCTCCTTAAACGTCTCGAGATATGACAATGTTTTCTGTACACGCTGTTTCAACTCAGCAAAGGACGTTTCTTTATCTTCAAATGCTGGATTCTCGACACCGGCCAAACGCGACGTACAGCCTTTAGCATTATCACAAGTCATTTGAACCTGTTTTACAAATGGAAACATGTCAGTTGCAATCCGCGCATCCAATAATTCTGATTCAGCGACACCTTTCTCTTTTGTAAATGCTTCCCCCTTGTCTAAAAGGACCAGCAAGCTCCTCAGAGCATTCTGGAACAATGGAACCGTGTACTGATAAATAGAGGCGTTCATATTATTTTACAAATTCCACAACTTCATTAAACGCACGACGTACTTTAGGTCGATTCGTCTCATCACTCAGAAGACGATAACCGAGTGCCAACATCGTTGTCGCGCTAAGATTCTTCTCCTTCAATCCAAGAAGGTCACCGACTTTCAATGGATCAAATCCTTCCATCGGGCCACTATCAATACCGAGCAACGACGCACTCTCGATCATGATGCCGAGTGGGATGTAAGCCTGTGCGCGCACCCAGACATCAAGCGATTCATCACTTCTATGAGAGATCGACCCCCCGACCATCTGCTTCAAACCATCAAGCGACTCTGATGCCACGCCCTGTATCTTTGCTGTGCGTTCGATCAACTCATTTACAATATTTGCACGAGCATCAGTACGTCGCGCGATTACGACCAAATGCGAGGCATCCGTGACCTTAGGCTGATCCCATGCGGCTGCACGAATATCAGTCCTTACTTCCGTATTTTCAACCACGATAAACTTCCATGCCTCAATTCCGAACGAACTCGGTGACAATCGAGCCGACTCTAAAATCGTATGTAAATCCGTTTCTGAGATCTTTTTAGCCGGATCAAAAGCTTTCGTAGCAGAGCGCCAACTCAACGCTTTCACGATTTCATCCCCATTCATATTGACAATTTCCATTAGATGCTATAAAAAGACAACCAACTATACAAAATATAGCATGACATCACAAGACGTCAAGCCTATGGAATCACCAGAAAATAAATCCAAATGTGTGGCCTTTGCCACAACCGTGCTGGGAGACAAATGGACTCCCCGCCTTCTTTTTGCGCTCTCACAAAAAACCCTACGATTTAACGAGCTACAAACAGAAGCGGGCGGCGTAAACCCACGCACCCTTTCCGATCGCCTTTCCGACCTAGAGAGGCTTGAAATTATTACTAAAACGATCTATTCTGAAGTCCCTCCACGCACAGAATACGCCCTAACACAAAAAGGGAAAGATTTACTTCCTGTCTTAAAACAGATGGCTAACTGGGGTGAAAAATATTTTGGACACTGCTAATTATGCAAAAAAAGAACACACTCTTCAGCCTTCTACCTCGGTATAAAGGCTTTATCGCTGGCTTGCTGACCTTGTCCGTCTTTGGCAAAGTCCTGAGCTTAACATTCCCAAAACTCGTCGCCGCGGGTATCGATACCTACACGCACGGCACATTTAATCTCGTTACCGTCGCTATCCCCTTTTTAATTATTGGCGGAGTCATGCTGACGTCTGACTATATCCTCGGAATCCTCGGCATTTATGCATCCGAGCGCGTCGCGAGCGATTTACGTCAGCAAGTTGCAGATAAGATCTCTCGTCAAAGCTACACATTCGTCCAATCAACAACAGCATCCAAGCTCCTAACAAATCTTACGAGCGATATCGATGCGATTAAAATGTTTGTCTCGCAAGGCATGGTCATCCTTGTTTCATCGCTCGTATTACTTATTGGCGCAAGCGTGATGCTGATCGTCACCAACTGGAAACTCGGACTCGTCGTCCTTCTGATGATTCCGATCATGGCCTTCATGTTCTACGGAATCTTCTCCCAAGTTGGCGCGCTCTTTGGCGCTTCTCAAAAAATCATCGACCGTCTAAACAAGACAATCAATGAGAGCATTCTTGGCGCAACCTTGATCCGCGTCTTGAACGGTCAGGAGGCGGAATCGGCAAAATTTATCGTCGTGAACTCGGATGCCAAAGAAAACGGACTGAAAATCTTGCGCGTATTCTCGAGCATGATTCCACTCATCACTTTTATTTCGAGCTTAGCCACGCTCGCGATTCTTTCTTTTGGCGGACACTTGGTCATCATCGGCCAGATGAGTGTCGGTGAACTCGCCGCATTTAACAGTTATGTTGGAATCCTTATTTTTCCAATGTTGATGCTGGGCTTCATGAGCAACATGATCGCCCGTTCCTCCGCATCCTATGCACGTGTTGCAGAAGTCCTTGATGCTCCAGAAATTCCGCAAGGCGGAGACTATAAAGCGGATCTCATCGGAAATATTGAATTACGTAACGTCAGCGTCGCTTACGGTGAGCATCCCGTTCTGAAAGATGTCAGCTTTAAGCTCCCCGCAAAAACCCGCACAGCGATTCTTGGTCCAACGGCTGCCGGAAAAACCCAGCTCCTGAATGTCTTGACCGGTCTCACACCTCCAAAATCGGGTGAGGTTTTATACGACAATCATCCAGTGATGAGCTACGACAGTGAAAGCCTCCACTCACAGGTAGGAATGGTGTTTCAAGACAGTATCGTTTTCAATTTAAGCGTTCGTGAAAACATCGCTTTTGGACATGAAGTGAAACCGGAAGCCATTGAAAAAGCGATCGACACAGCGGAATTAAAAAACTTTATCGATACACTCCCTAACGGATTCGACACGCTCGTCTCCGAGCGCGGCACCAGCCTTTCCGGCGGTCAAAAACAGCGTTTAATGCTGGCTCGTGCTTTGGCAATTGAACCCCGCGTCCTCCTGCTCGATGACTTCACCGCACGCGTTGATACCAACACTGAACATCGTATTCTGGAAAACGTACGTAAAAACTATCCGGACATCACATTGATTTCCGTAACACAAAAAATCGCCTCTGTTCAGGATTATGATCATATCATCTTGCTGATGGAGGGCGAGGTTCTGGCACAAGGTACGCATACACACTTGATGGAAACCTCTCCGGAGTATGTCCAGATCTTCAACTCCCAACGCAGCACCAACCAATATGAACACTAATTCCACAAAACGGACATCATCGCTTTCAGCGATCCATAAACTTCTCCCTCTCCTCAAAGAGGAGAAAGGTCAACTAGCACTAACCGTACTCACGGTCTTAGTCGCTTCTGGTATCAACCTTGCTGTACCGTTCATCTTTGGATATGCGGTCGACAACTTCATCAAAAAGGCAAACTACCAAGGAATTTTTGCAACGACCGGCGGGTTGTTTGTAGCGTTTTTAGTAGCCCTCGTGACAAGTTACGCGCAGATGCAGTTCACGGGACGTATTGGTCAACGCGTACTCTTCCGTCTGCGTAACATGATTTTTGCTAAGCTTCAATCCTTGCCAATTGCGTTCTTCAATCGCAATAAAGCAGGCGACCTGATCTCGCGCATCAACAACGACACCGACAAGCTCAACCAATTCTTCTCGGAAACCTTGGTACGTTTCACGATGAGTATCGTCATGATTATCGGTTCCGGCACCTTTTTACTCGTCCTGAATTGGCGCCTCGGCTTGGCCGCATTAATTCCCGCACTCGTTTTATTTGTTTTCACTCAAGCAACGTCCGGCTGGATTAAAAAACGTAATGCAGAAGCCCTGCGTGCCACGGGTGGATTAAGCGCAGAAATCCAAGAAAGCCTTGAGCACTTCAAGGTTGTAGTCGCTTTTGATCGTCGTGATTATTTCCGTCGTCGCTTTGCGGAAGTAAACAACATCAACTTCAAAGCCGCTGTCCGCGCTGGAATCTCAAGCGCGCTTTACTCCCCTATCTACGACATTGCTTCCAACTTGGCTATCCTTGTCGTACTTGGTTACGGTCTTAACTTGGCCTCGCAAAGCATTATTACCGTCGGTTTGCTCTTGAGTTTCCTGATCTATATTGAACGATTTTACGGACCGCTCCGCCAAATCGCGATGCTCTGGAACTCGTTACAACTCGCACTTGCCGCTTGGGATCGTGTCTCGGAAATTCTGGAAGAACCGATGGATCTGCCTGTAGTAGATGCTCTTACCTCGCATAACGACGACTCTCTCATCCGATTCAATGCGGTCGGTTTTGGCTATCCAGAACGTCCTAATGTCTTAAGCGATATTAAAATCGATTTGAAACCCGGCAAAACGTATGCACTCGTTGGTCCGACGGGTGGCGGTAAGACCACAACCGCTTCTCTGATGGCGCGCCTGTATGACCCTTCAGAAGGTGTCATTCTGTTTGATGGACGTGACCTGCGCACCTATTCTGATGAAGAGCGTACAAAGAAAATTGGATTCATCTTACAAGAACCGTTCTTGTTTACCGGCACGGTTCTAGAAAATATCTTCTACGCCAATCCAGATTACGTTGATAAAGATCGTGAATCAAAAATCGCCACAATCGATACAATGGGGCTTGCTCGACTCTTGGCGCGTTTTGAAAATGGCGTGGACACACCCGTTTCCGGCGCAGACTCGATCTCACTCGGGCAAAAGCAACTCATTGCGTTCATGCGTGCCGTCTTGCGCAAGCCAGAGCTCTTGATTCTCGATGAAGCCACCGCCAACATCGATACGATTACGGAGCAATCCCTACAAGAGGTTCTTGACCAATTACCAAAATCAACAACCAAAGTCATTATTGCCCATCGCCTGAACACCATCGAGAACGCGGATGAGATCTTCTTTGTGAATGAAGGCCGACTACAGGCGGCTGGTAATCTTCAAAACGCAGTAGATATGCTTATGCATGGCAAACGCCAATCGTGATAAACTAAAACGATATGAAGAAACTATTCGCTTTAGCAGGAGCCCTTGCTTTATTAGGCGCTGGCTGCGGCGCTCAAACGACCGCTCCCATCACAACGACGCCAACAGCATCAACTATTGGATCAGCGGAATCACGATGTGATGCACTCCTGACGCTCGAAGAAGCAAAAACAATTTCAGGTCTCGCTTATGCAAAGCGCGATGTCAGCGTTCAAATGCTTCGCAACATCGTCGTGACAACATGTACGTACTCTGCTCCTGGTTTAACCGCATCGATCAAACCCATCTCTATCCTAACGCGCTTCGCATCAACGGTTGAAGAAGCGACCACTATTTTTGAAGCAAGTAAAACAGCTGCCTATACCGATGGACAAACACTTCCCGGAATCGGCGAGCAAGCCCTCTGGTCACAAACATTTGGACAAGTGTCCGTGCTTCAAGGGCAAACTTGGCTCATTGTGACAGCAAACAACAATCAAGAGCTGGCCACAAAATTTGCTCAAGCCATTGTTCGTAAACTCCAGTAAGATGCAAATCACGAGCAGTGGTAGAATAGGAGCTATGAAGGCTCCTATTCATATTTCTGAAGATCTTCGTTTTGGCGCTCAAATCATAGATGCTTGGCGACAAGCGAGCGCGCTCAAACTTCCCGCCTCCCATCACAAACCGACATCTGTCGTTGTTTCTGGTATGGGAGGCTCAACGCTCGGTGCCCATGTATTGCAAAGCGTTTTCCACGACACGTTACGCGTCCCCTTCCAAATCTCCAACGACTACCATCTACCCAATCATGTCGGACCAGATACGCTTGTTATTATCTCGAGTTACTCGGGAACAACGGAAGAGACACTTTCAGCTGCCCGCGATGCACTGCGTCGTAAAGCTCATATCGTGATCATGACAAATGGCGGCGACCTAGCGGCAATGGCCAAAAAACACAAGCTTCCTGCACTCATCATCGATCCAGAAGAAAACCCATCCAATCAACCAAGAATGGCCATTGGTTATATGGCGATGAGCCTGGCCGGAATACTGACTCAAGCAGGAATTCTTAAAATAAGTGAACGCGAGATCAAGTCAGCGGCAAAGGCGGCAAATACAATCGATAAAAAACAGTCGGAAGCACTGGCATCACACCTGGAAAACGCCTTCATCCTACTCATGTCAGCTGAGCATTTATCTGGAGCGGTTCATGTTTTTAATAATCAAATTAATGAAAACGCCAAACAGCTTTCGGTCGCACAACTCATACCGGAGCTGGATCATCACTTCCTGGAAGGCATCACCTTTCCACGTTCAGTAAAAAAACATCTCGTCGCCGTACTCTTCCAATCCGCTCACTACAGCCCTAGAAACCAAAAACGCATAAAACTCACCGCAGAACTACTACAAGAACAGGGCATCTGTGCCATCATTGTCGATGTTGCAGGTAAAAACCGGCTAGAAGAAGCATGGACATGTATCGGACTTGGCGCGCACACGAGTCTGGCGCTTGCACAACTCCATCACATCAACCCCTGGCCCGTTCCCAATGTGACGGAACTAAAACGGAGAATGACAGAAACCTAATCCATGTCCCATTATGTCGATCATCCAGGACTGACGCAGGCCCAAGCCGAGCGGCATTTGGCGTCAGACGGACATAATGAGCTGATCGGCAAGGAAGAATCCGGCTGGCAGATCCTATTACGACAATTCGCAACTCCGTTCATCTATCTCCTTGCGCTTGCAAGCGCAATTTCATTATTCCTCGGCCAAACAGTTGAGGGATTATTGATTACCGGCTTTGTCCTATTAAACGCCGCGATCGGATTCATCCAGGAAGAACGCTCTGCACACGCAGTCCGTGAATTACGGAAATTCATGACGCCTCTTGCCCGCGTGCGTCGTGATGGTAAAGAACAGCAAATTAAAACGCGTGAGTTGGTTATTGGCGATATCCTCCTGCTCGAGGCTGGCGATCGAATCCCGGCTGACGCAAAGCTCATCAAAGCCCGTGAAATAAGCGTCGATGAATCGATGTTAACGGGAGAGTCGCAACCAGTGCCAAAAGACATTAAAGAACAACCGTTACTCTATACAGGTACCCATATCGTCATGGGAAAAGCGGAGGCGATCGTCACTGCCACCGGCTCAAAAACGCATTTAGGAAGTATCACAGGATTCGTAACGGAACGTCGTCCCCAGGGGGAGTTTGAACAGGGCATTTCTCGCTTCAGTCGATTTATCTTGCGCATGGTCGTTGTGACACTCGTTATTGTTTTTGTCGCAAATATCGCCATCAAAGGACAGGGCACGGATCTTGTTGAGCTACTTGTGTTTTCTATCGCCCTTGCCGTAAGTGTTATTCCAGAAGCACTTCCGCTCGTTACCAGCATCGCACTTTCACGTGGCGCCCTTAAACTCGCCAAACAACAAGTTGTCTTAAAGAGATTATCCGCGATGGAAAATCTTGGTTCTATCGATGTCCTCTGTACTGATAAAACAGGAACACTAACGGAGAATCATCTCACGGTTCACTCGGTTATGGGTGACAAAGCGCTCGTTCTCTCTACCGCCCTATCCGGTTCTCGCGATTTCTTGATCGATGGCACACGTCCACAAAATGCCTTTGACGCAGCCCTATTTGATGCATTAAGCGAGGAAGATCGACCTAAACACGACACCCTGATCGATGAGATACCTTTTGACCCCTCACGACGTCGTAGCAGCACAGTCCTTGAACATAACGGTGAACGCCTGCTCGTCGTAAGAGGCGCTCCGGAAACACTCTTTGCTCGTTGCGCAAAATCAGACGAGGCACTTCGCTTACGTGTAGCCAAATGGACAACCGCGCAAGGCATCATGGGAGGTCGTGTGCTCGCGATCGCGACCAAAAAAATTCATCACGGAGAACTTACCATCAAAGATGAACACGGTTTGGAATTTCTGGGATTGATCTCATTCCGCGACCCAGTAAAAGAAACAGCGACCAGAGCTGTCCATGAAGCTAAGCGTCTTGGTATCGATGTAAAAATACTAACGGGAGATGCTCCGGAAGTCGCTGGCGCGGTTGCACGTGAAATCGGGTTGATCAAATCTGTCGACCAAGTCATGCTCGGCGATGATTTCTCCGCACTTGATGAAAATGAAAGAAAAAAAGCCGTTCGTGAATATGCCGTTTTCGCCAGAACAACACCAGAGCAAAAATACGCAATCATAAAAAGCATCCAGTCTCGCGGTCTTGATGTCGGATTCCTAGGAGAAGGCGTGAACGATGTCCCCGCCTTGAAAACAGCCGAGGTTGGACTCGTCGTGCAAAGTGCCTCCGATGTCGCCCGTGAATCCGCGGATGTCATTCTGCTTGAATCCAGCTTACTGGCGATCATAAATGGTATCCGACTCGGACGAGAAGTCTTTGCCAATACCAACACGTATTTACGCGCGACCCTAACCAGTAACTTTGGCAACTTTTACGCAATTGCCGTCTCCACACTCTTTATCCGAGAATTGCCGATGCTTCCTTTACAAATTCTCTTGGTAAACCTCCTTTCCGATTTCCCGATGATTGCTGTTTCAACCGACCGTCCGGATACATCTGAATTAAAGAAGCCGAAACATTACAATATAAAAGACGTAGTGCTGATCGCAATCGCTCTTGGAACTATTAGTACAGTTTTTGATTTCATCTTCTTTGCGATTTATGCAAGATCACCCGGACCAATTCTACAAACCAACTGGTTCATCGGATCCGTGCTGACAGAACTCGTCTTAATTTTTTCCATCAGAACACGCGGTTTTTTCCTAAAAGGAAAACCTCCCTCATTCTGGATACTCTTATTTAGTATCTTGGCGGCTGCGGTTACGATCTTTCTCCCTTACACATCGATCGGACAATCGCTTTTCCTGCTTCATCCGCCATCCGCCATGCATCTCGCAACCATTCTCATTATCGTCGTGGCATACTTCATCACATCGGAAATCGTAAAAGTATTTGCACTCAAAAACTTACTTGGAGCAAAAACACCAAAACGCGGAAAATAACAACGCCCCGCAAACCGAAGTTTGGGGGCGTAAGCTTCAACTATGTTGATGGATGGCGAGTACCTGCTCGGAATACGAGCAGAATCGCTGTAGACGATGTTCTGACCCACGCGGAACGGCCGCCAATACACCCGGCCATTGATATGCAAGATGAATGCCGTACTCCCGCTCCACGCGTATCCGATACGGACGCATAGACATGAAGGTGAGCAGTTCATCACCACCTTTCGTTGAACGGGATACATCGATGCATCCGATATCGTCCAAGGTGGACTCCAGCCGTTTGACGGCGGAACGGACATATTCGCAAGCATGTCCGTATCGTTCCTCAATGAGTGAGATGGGCGGAAGCTCCACGACAGGTGACGAGACACCATCGGGAACAGCAACCAACGTATCCTCATTCTCAAAATAGAGCTTGTGTCGATGTCGTGTCTCGGAACAACGATGCATGGCATCGCTTGCCAAGACTTGGCGTACCTCGACCACGCCCTTATTCCCAACACTGTCAGGAACAGAGAGGCGCATCACCTTCGGCGACCACGTCGAGAGCGACGGCGTAGAGGGCTTAGGAAGGCGCAACGCCTTCAGAATCCGGAGCGGGACCGTATCGTCCTCCTCTCGCGTCTTCTGGGTGGCTACAGACCGATTCTGACGCTGCACCGTCCAAAAAAGAGACGCTGCTGCGGGAAACCAATGCAGAACAAGCTCCTCAAACTCCTCCTGATCGATAGATCCGTTTCGTCGAACCTGACTAACCAATTCTGTCGATACACTCGGAAGGTGCATGCCAACTCCTGTCGAACAGTCCGACATCATCAACGCTACGCCGCTTTTAAAATCATGTCTACAAGCAATAGAAAAGCCGACCCACCCGGCTTCTACGGGTGGGTCGGCATGGAAGCTCAGCAGTCGAACAGTGCAGGTTCCTGCATCTGGAGCTGATAGGTACGGCTCGTGAGGAAATCCCAGGACAGCTCGCCCAGCGTGTCATCGGGCTTTGCTGGCGCGGTCTCGTCCTTGGGCTTCTCCTTACCCTTCTTACCGCGTCCCGTCTGACGGCAGCAGTTGACGGTAGCGATCGGACCGAACGCATCCTCAAGCAGGAAACGGTACGGCCGGATCGAGAGCATCTCGACCAGCTGACCAAAGAGCGGCTGCTCGGAGGCACGATGAGTGAACGGTCGGCCCTCGTGTGAGGCGATGCAGGCGTAGGCCTGCGGGTAGAGGCGCTCGATCTCACGCAGCGTCTTCGCGCAGTCGACGATCTCAGGTGTCTCCACCGGATCATCCCCATGCGCCTTCTGCGCCGAGAGCCGGAACACACGGCACCGGAAATCCGCACGCGCCGCCATCTCGGGGATGAATCCGGAAACCCGTCCGTAAGCCGTGCGTACCAGGACAACGCCATAGTGACGATTCAGCTCGCGATTGATCGCGTCTCCGTAACAGGCGCGGACGACATGCCCACGCTCCACTTCAGTGAAGCCATGAAAGCACTTGCGGTACGAACCGCTCGCCTCACCCTGAAGACGCTCACGCAGCAGCTCGTACATCTTCACAGCTCCCGGAAGGGACACCTTGCAGATATCGACAAACGGCGCGTGATCGATGACTTCACTCGTCGCGCTCTGAATGCGTACGGTGATCTCGGAAGGAACGTTGAGAGACATGGAACCCCCTTTGAGGTATCGGCCTCGCGTCGCAGGAATGCGATCGCGTCCGACCCATTTGTCGCGAATTACGTGACAAATGGGCCGGATACGATCAGTTCAAAAATGCGACAAAATCTTTCGCTCCAAAATCGGGATCAATCTGCTTCGAAACATCCAAACCTACACTCGCATTTGCCCAGCTCTTGCCATTCCGGATATGAAACTCAACGGCTTGACGATAAAATCGTTCCCAATTTTTTTCCGTATACAATAGTCGCTCTTCTAGAACATGGAAAGCTGCAAGCAATTCTTGATCCGCCTCGGCAGCTGTAGCATCTCCCCGATCACGAGCCTTCACAGCCTTAGAGTACGGAATGATCGATAATAAATCGGCACCGACTTGTTCCCGTAAAAAAGCCTCTTCATCTTCATCTGTGACTTTATTCCCGATCACCGCAACAGGAATACCGAATTCCGCAGCATAGCCCTTGTATTGTCGATAGACGCCCACGGAGGCAAGCGTCGGCTCGACCACGATCAGCGTAAGATCAAACTTGGTAAACAGCCCGGATGCAAACGCATCAGCACCCGCCGTCATATCGACAATCACAAATTCCTCCTGTCGATCAACCAAGTGATTCAAAACAAGCTCAACGGCGCCCGTCTTAGCGTGATAGCATTTCACTCCCAAATCCTCTTCCTGAAACCCTCCGGTCGCCATTACACACATCCCTTCATACTCAAACGAAAAACGATGAAAAAACACATCGGAAGAATCGAACCGTATAAAACGCGATCCTCTGCCCGGTGGCGTCGTTTTAACCATTTGAGACGCGGAAGAAATCAACGGATTGGATCCGCGCAAATAATCCTTGATTTCTGGTAGTAGATTTCCTAGTGCAGGAATAATAGCGGCTCGCTCGGCAGATACGCCCAAAGCAGAGGCAAGTTGCTGATTGATATCCGCATCGATCGCTAAAACCTTTTTTCCATGCGTAGCCAAATGTCGGCAAAAAAGTGACGACAATGTCGTCTTTCCGCTCCCACCTTTCCCTACAAACGCGATCTTCATACGCTTTTAGCGCAACTCGTGCACATTCCAAAAAATTCCACGAGATGTTTCTGGATTTTAAAACCACTCTGCTCCGCTACTGTCGACTGGATACGTGCAAGCTGCTGCTCAATCTCAAGCTCGACAACCGTCTCGCAACTCGTACAAACCACATGATGGTGATGATCACCATGCGTAATCTCGTAACGCTTTTGCCCTTCTCCAAAATCAACTTCTGAAATCTCACGCTTCAAGAGTAATTTTTCAAGCTCACGATACACCGTTGTTTTATTGACCGATAAACCACGCTTCTCCAATGCATCCACCAATTCCATAGCCGCCATCGGTTTTTCCAAAGCCGATAGAATCTCGTGAATCGCAAGCTTAGCTTTTGTTTGCCGTTCTTTCATAAGCTTCATTAAACGCAACCGAGTTGCATTTGTCAATAGCTTGTGTTAAGTTATCCACATAACGATATGCATACACTTTTCCCTGCGCTAATCGCGGCTACTGTCATAAGCCTGCTATCTCTCATAGGATATGCAAGCTTAGCTTGGAAAAAAAGCCAAACAGCTTTTGTCCAACATACTATCGTCGCTTTTGCAGCGGGCGCTCTCCTAGGAAACGCATTCTTCCATCTTTTACCAGAATCGGTTGAAGCCTCACCCAATGCTCTCACGTGGGCCCTGGCTGGGATCTTAACTTTCTTTGTCCTCGATTCCATTCTCTGGATTTATCACAGTCACGCCGGTCGTCACCTGCACGATCATGAACATGACCATGTCCCAGAAAAACCCGTTGGATATCTCAATCTCATCGGTGACACTGTTCACAACTTCACCGATGGAATCACGGTCATGTCGGCATTCCTCATCAATCCTGCGCTCGGTTTCAATACAGCGGTTGCGATCGGTCTGCATGAAATCCCTCAAGAGCTTGGCGATTTTGGCATTTTACTTTCTTCAGGATTTTCAAAAAAGAAAGCACTCTGGTTAAATCTCTTGGTTTCGCTTGCGATGTTCGCCGGTGTCATCGGTACGTGGCTTGCTGCGAGCTTTGTCGCAACCCTCACCTCGTGGACCATTCCACTCGCTGCAGGATTTATGATCTACATGGCTTGTACAAACTTGTTTGCAGAAATCAAGGAAGAACCAGAAATCAAAACACGATTATGGCAAACCCTCGCCATGCTCATCGGTCTCGGTATCATGTTCCTAACTGCAGGAATGGAATAAAAAAAGAATCCGCTAAAAGCGGATTCTTTTTTTTATCTATATCGATTATCGAGCGAGCGCCGCGTCGATCGCTCCCTTCAACTCGCTATACGGAACAGCGCCAGAGATAAGCGCGCCGTTGACGAAAGTCGCAGGCGTACCCTCGACACCGGCCTTCGTGCCCTCGTTCAAGTCGCTTGTGATACGAGCTGCCGTTTCTCCGCTATCAACGCATTTATCAAAGTTGGTTGTATTCAAACCCAACTTCTTGGCGAGCTCTGTATACAATGAGCGGCTAAGCGTTGCTTGATTAGCAAACAACTCATCGTGCATCTTCCAAAAAGCATCGTTTCCTCCAAGTTTTGCTGCGCATTCTGCTGCTTCAGCAGATTTCTGCGCTTCTGGATGGAAGGAAAGCGGATAGTGACGATAGACCACGCGTACATCGTTTGGATAATCCTTGAGTGCCTGTTGCACAGCTGGGAGGTGACGCTGACAGAACGGGCACTGGAAATCCGAGTATTCAACTAGAGTCACCTTGGCGTTTTTTGCTCCCTGAATATGATCGCTAGCACCGACCTCCTTCAACGGACCTGCGGCGACTGGAGCTCCAGCAGACGGAACCTGTGCAGCGGGCGCAGGCACATAAGCATTATTGCCACCACCAAACGCAAGCGGATTACCTCCCAAAACAAGATTAAGAGTTATCCCCAAGCCTACAACAGCAGAAATAGCGATACCGAGAAATAACCCGGTAAAAAACATGGACTTTGGACCTCCTTCAAAAAAGCTTTGATTCATAGAATTTATGAGAGATTAGCATGTATTATGGACGATTGGCCAGAGCTTGATCCCATTCTGCGGGCGTCATGCCAAAGCGTCGTTCGTCCCCGATGAAAACGGTGGGTGTCCTGTCGACACTATTCTTTACACCTTCTTGATAGGAAGCCATGACCTTTGCATCGCCCGCTTTCGAGCTAAGGCAAGTGGCAAATTGGTCGGCGTCTAAACCAAGTTGTGCGGCATAAGCTTCAAAGTCCGCAGAAGGATCGCGACCTCCCTCCCAATTTAGCTGACCTTCATAGAGCTTTATCTTCATTTCCCAAAACTTGCCTTGATCCTGGGCACAACGTCCGGCATTGGCGGCGATCCTTGCATTTGGATGAATGGTCATAAGTGGAAAATCTTTCCAAACAAATTTGACCTTATCCTTATATTTTTCGATCGCGTAGTTGACGGAGCCTTCCGATGCGCGGCAAGCCGGGCATTGAAAGTCACTGTACAAATGAACGACCGTCGTTGCATCTTCTGGTCCGATAAATGGATCAGCGGAATCATCAAAGGTTATGCTGCCACTTGATGGAGGTGTTGATGGTGGGGCAGAAACAATCGCCCAGACCAAGCCTCCAAAAATGAGCGCCGAGATAACCACAATTCCGACTAACAATCCTTTGTTTGAGGTTTCTTGCATAGGTTAAAAGAATGGCATGACTACTCCTAATACGCAACGCCAACCGTTTTATTTCACTCTCAATCCTCCGTAGATTGGAGGTATCGAATAATATCAAGAGCCGCTTTGGAGCCCTCCCCAACGGCTACGGCGATCTGCTTGTATGAAACCGTGGTCACGTCACCCGCCGCCCAAATTCCATCAACATTTGTACGATTATTTGCATCGACAATAATCTGTCCGGATTTATCCTTGGCAACGAAATCGATAAATTGTGATTGCGGAACCAATCCGATCTCAATAAACACTCCCTCCGTTGGAACAACGCTTTCTTTACCGTCTTTATCGGCAAGAACAATCGACGCAAGAGTTTGAGCTCCCTCAAATCGTACGGTTTTTGTCGATGGATGAACCGTAATCTTTGGATTCGATAAACATTTACGTTTCATCACCTCGTCCCCCATAAGCTCCGAATTAATCATCACGATATGAATCTCGCTCGCATAATTCGTTAAGAGTAACGCGGCATCCATAGCGCTATTTCCACCACCAATCACATGCACTTTTTTTCCTGAAAATAACGGTGCGTCGCATGTAGCGCAATAGGTAATTCCTTTCACATTGAATTGATCCTCTCCCGGTACGCCAAGCTTACGATGATCTGCACCCGTGGCAACAAGAAGTGTTTTCGTCGGATAAGCTCCGCGATCCGTTTGAACGGAAAAACCACCTGTCGTTTTGCTAATCCGTACAACTTTCTCAGCTTCATGTAATTCCATCGCCTTACGATAATCATCCAAATGCTTCTGAAAAGCTTGAACGAGTTTCACGCCTGAAATCTCATGAATCCCTAAATAATTTTCAACATCGGACGACCAAATGACTTGCCCGCCAATATCGCCAGCAAACATAGCAAATTTCAACTTTTGACGAGCCAAATAAACGGATGCAGACATTCCAGCCGGCCCTCCACCAATAACAATGCAATCAAACATGACAACAGTATACCCTATGCCCGTTTACGATTGTGAAGAACAAGCCAAATACCTGCAGCAAAAAGAGGTACGGTGAGGTACTGCGTCGGAGTCAGACCAAAATATCGGGCATCGACGATACGCAAGAAGTCCAAACAAAACCGCGTAATCCCTTCAATGATCATATACGTACCCAACCAAAAACCAGGCTGACGCTGTTTGCGATTCAACCACAAAAATATCAAACCCGTCGCAAACCCAATCAAGGAAAGATACAACCCAAGATCATGACGAACGCTTCCATCAGGATATTTTACACCGAGTAAAGAATGCGTGAGCGTCCCCGGATGATCATGGATCAAAAAACAGCCAATGCGTCCCACCCCACAACCCCAAGGAAGCCCCCACGCAAGCGTGTCTGCATACGCCACCCAATCGAGCGCATGTCTGCGACAAAAATAAAAAAAGACAAGTGCCCCACCCACAAATCCTCCAAAAATCGCAAAGCCCGGTTTACGCGGATCAATCGCATCCCAAGGCTGTTGCAAATAATGCATCGGATCGTAAAACGCAACATGAAAAATACGCGCTCCCAGAAACGCACCGATAAAAATCCAAAAAGCCAAATCCAGAACATGCGACGGATTCAATCCCTTTCCTTTAGCGCGACGCCAGGCGATATATGTACCGAGTGCATACCCAAGAGCGACAAGTGTTCCCCAAGTCTGAAACGGTCCGATCATCGTCGATTCAATCCACGGAATCATATTAAAAAACGTTCAACACTTTCAGCGCTTCATGAAAATCCCGTACCGCTGATTTTGCCTGACGCATACTGATTTCAAACGTCGCATCATGCACCAACTGATTACGCAGTTTATGCGCCGACCAAACACGAGAAATTTGAGGATACCTATATGCAGCCGTCTTCAAACGCTCCCCCATTGTTTCACCAGGAAAATGCATCTTGCGCAAAACGGTATCAAGCAATTTATCTCCTTCAACAACAGCGAGTTTTGCTCCCATAAGTCCATGAGCCGATGTTTTCTCAATCTCCGCCCACATTTCACGCAATCGTTTTGGATCAAGTCCTTCAAGCGACGGTCGACGCAACGCACGAAAAACCGTCGCGATACCAACAATCAGAACCAACGTAACGACAATAAGAAGCAAGACGATACCTAAGACGGAACCAAAATTCACTGTTCCGCCCGGCGCAACCGTATTCCTAATTCCCTGATCAAAAACGAATTGAAATAACATCACAGATTCACATGTTCAAAAACCCGCGCGATAGAAAGCAAGGCTCCATCACCACCCATCTTTCCCTGAAATTGAATTCCAACAGGCAAGCCTTCAGCCGTTCCACAAGGAACCGAGATCGCCGGAATTCCCGCTACGTTTGCTCCGACGGTGTAAACATCCTCCAAATACATCGCGAGTGGATCGGATAACTTCTCCCCGATCTTAAAAGCAGTTGATGGAGCCGTCGGCGTCACAATCACATCAACATTTTCAAAAGCGGCGCTATAGGCTCGTCTAATCAAGGTCTGAACTTTTCTTGCTTGGCGATAATACGCATCATAGTAGCCTTTTGAAAGCGCATAAGAGCCGAGCATGACACGTCTGCGCACTTCTTCCCCTAATCCCTCACCTCTCGACTGTTGATAGGTTTCAAGCAGTGTCGGCCTCGTTTCACGCTGACCAAATCGCATCCCATCAAAACGCGACAAATTTGCAGAAACTTCACACGGCATCAAAACGTAATACACGGCCAGAGCTTCATCTGCATACGGTAAATCAATATCAACCAATTCTGCACCAGCCTCTTCCATGGTTTTCAATGCCGCTTCCGCATCTTCACGTACACCATCCGTCATTCCTTTTCCCCAAGCCTGACGCGGAACGCCAATACGCACACCCTTTAAATCAGTACGCGTTTCATATTTCACCTCACCAAAATCTTTTGTCGTTTGATCTAGCACATCCACACCTCGGATCGCCTCAAATAAGACAGCTGCATCTTCAACGGTTTTGGTCATCGGTCCGATTTGATCGAGTGAAGAAGCCATCGCCATCAAACCAGAACGAGAAACCGATCCATAGCTCGGCTTAAAACCAACAATTCCACAAAAAGATGCTGGCTGTCTAATAGAGCCACCCGTATCAGAACCCAAGGACGCAATCGCCATGTCAGCCGCAACGGCAGCAGCACTTCCACCAGATGAACCACCAGGTACTCGTTCTGGATCACGCGGATTCTTTGTTGGACCAAATGCAGATCGCTCGGTCGATGAACCCATCGCAAACTCGTCCATGTTTGTTTTCCCAAGAAACACGGAACCAGCATTTCGTAATTTGGTAATAACGGTTGCATCATACGGAGCACGATAGTTTGCCAGAATCTGCGAGCCAGCCGTAGAACGATGATCTTGTATTAAAATATTATCTTTGATTGCGAGTGGAATTCCGTCCAAAACTCCCTGAGTTTTTCCAGTTGCACGGCGTTCATCCGACGCATGCGCCTGATCCAGTGCTGTACCTTCAAACACATCAAGAAATGCGTGAATAGAAAGATCTATTCCGCGAATCTGGGAAAGATAGGCTTTGGTTAACTCCGTCGACGAGAAGGCTCCCGATTTTAGACCATCTGCCGCAGAACGAATCGTCTGATCAAAAAGATGTGCCATAACTAGCCTTTTGGTTTTTCAAATACACCGGGAACACGCAAGGAGTTACCGACCTTATCTGGAAAGTTAGAAATAATAGCCGTTCGTTCTAATTCCGGAGTCGCTTGCACGACATCCGTACGTAAACGGACTTCCAAATCGCCCTCGGTTTCAGGAATACCGGTGGTGTCAATCTCAGATAAACGACCAACATACGTCAAAACACGATCAATCGTGTCTTCCATACGCTTCATCTCCGCTTCCGTAAGGGAAAGACGGGATAAATCCGCCAAGCGTACAATCTCCTCTCGGGTCAATGCCATACCGCATGAGAATACCGTTTACGACCCGTTTGGTAAAGACACGATCCCTTGCTAAACTGCCGCCATATGACTCAATTCAAACGCTGGTTTGCCGCCATCAGCCTCGCTACAATCGCCATCCCCTGGAGTGCCATGGCCGCAACTTCCGATCAGCTCCTCGATAAAGCCGTCAAATCCATGGACGGGATGACAAGCTACAAAATGGATTTTGAGATGAACATGGACATTGGTGAGCGTGTCATCGGCAAACCCAAAGACGGCATGACCGGCCAAATAAAAATCCGTATTTCAAGCAGAATTCTTGATAAAGAAAACGGCGAGGGCCGTCTTGCGCTTGATCGATTTACAATCTCCGGAAAAGAAAGCGGAAGTGAAATATCATTCAATCTTGATCAACCTGTAGCTATCGATTGGATCATCACAGACAAAAAACTCTACTTTAATCTCTCCCAAGCGCCAGCAACACTTCTCGATTTTGCCCATGACACACTTGGCCTAGATCTATCGCCACTCGTCGGAACCTGGATTGGTATCGATATGCCAAATGGCGTAAATGACATTAAGGATCTACCCCTGTTATCATCTACTGCCGTCACACGTGATCTACCACAGAATCTTGGAGAACAGGCTGCCATCCGCAAACTTCCGATCTTCCGTGTAAACAGCATCGAGAAACGCATGAAGAATGCATCTGGTGACGATATCTTGCGACTTCGTGTCCGCGTAAATCCATCGCTCATCTACGCGGTTCAACAAGCAGAAATCAAAGCTCTCCCACGCGACAAATATTATCGCACAGAATTAACAGCCCTGAACAAGCGTTACGTTGAACTAAGAACCAACCTCGCAAAAATTGGCATGGCGATCAACCTAAACGTAACAAAAAACCGCGTAGATCGCATGGAGCTGGGCGGAAATATCCAGGAACCAACCCAGACCTGCACCTACGATGCGCGTTTAAAACGCAATGTCTGCAAAACAAGCTCTATCCGCACATACAAGTTCTCCGTTGGAATCAACATCGCTCCAGCCGGTAGCACACCAGTTACTGCACCATTCATGTGGAAAACAGTAGAAGAAATCATGAGTCTCCTAGAGCCCAAAGCAATACCAGAGCCAGATCCATTGGTTCAAGTCTTAACAGCTCAATAAACAAAAAAAGCTCTCCCTTAGGAGAGCTTTTTTAGAAACGCTTTCTCTTCTAAAACCGTCACCCCTAGTTTTTGCGCCTTATCAAACTTCGATCCTGGACTATCTCCCACAACCACAAAAGAAGTTTTCTTTGATACCGACTCGCTAATATCACCTCCTAACGCACGAATTTTATCCTTCGCATCATCACGTGACATTGATTCAAGCGTTCCTGTAATCACCCAACTCGTCCCTGTAAACGGTCCCTTGGCCGCTCTCTTCACTTGTCGAACATGAACAACCTTCAAAAGATTATCGAGTTGTTTTGCATTCTGTTTATCCTTCATCCACTCAACAATCGATTCACCAACAACATCACCGATACCCTCAACAGCAGAAAACTCTTCAAGTGATGCTTCACGCAAATTCTCGATCGAGTGAAACGCTTGCGCCAAATCACGAGCCGTCTCTTCACCGACATGCTTGATGCCAAGACCGTTGATAAATCGATCTAAATCAATCTCCCGATGATCCTGTATTTCTTTATGTAGCTTATTAGCTGAAACTTCAGCAAAACCTTCCAGCGCCAAAAAATCTCCCGGCTCCAGCTCAAAAACATCAGCCGGTTCTGTAACAAATCCTTTCTGTATCAACTGCTCAGCAATCTTCTCACCAAGACCACGCATATCAAACGCATTCACAAGATGTATCAACTTAGCGAGTTGCTGTGCAAAACAATTTCGATTTGAACAAACAACCGCGACCTCCCCTGCCTTGCGCTCAACAAGCGAACCGCACATCGGACATTTCTTAGGAAAATGAAATGCTTTTTCTTTACCGGTACGAAGCTGCGGTAAAACCCTAATAATCTTAGGAATGATATCGCCAGCTTTCTCAACGATAACCGTATCCCCGATTTTCAATCCAAGTCGTGCAATCTCATCTTCATTATGAAGCGAGGCATGCGTAACCGTTGTTCCCTGCAATTGAACAGCTTCAAGCAAAGCAACCGGTGTCAAAACACCCGTTCGTCCAACAGAAACCTCGATGTCTCTCAATTTTGTTGTCCCCTGCTCTGCTGGAAATTTCCAAGCAATCATCCCACGTGGCGTTTTCCCGACAACACCTAACGTCTCAAACAATCGATCATCATTCACATTCACAACAATCCCATCCAACCAATACGCGAGCTTATCGCGTTTCTTATAAATCTCGGCATGCATCTGCTCAACTTCATCCAAACTTTTACAAAATTGATTCAACGGATTCTGAGGTACGCCTAGCAGCGCGATTAATTCATGCAGCTGTTCATGTGTTCGCGTCCCATAATCCCCAATCATCGCATACCCAAAAAACGACAAACGACGCTCCGCGACCATTGCAGAATCAAGCTGTCGAATCGTTCCAGCGGCCGTATTTCGAGGATTTGCATACAACTCTAACCCTTTCTTAGCCTGTTGTTTATTTAACTCAGCCAACTGATGCTTGGTCATGTAAGCCTCGCCTCGGATCTCAATACGACCTTTATGTGAGGTCAAAACCTCACGCACACGTTTCACATCAATCTGTCCATGAAAGCGCTTCAAGTAATGCTCAATTTCCTTTTCAGATGCTCGACGTAATTTTAATGGAATCGCTTCAATCGTCCTCAAATTTTGCGTAACATCTTCTCCAACACGACCATCACCACGTGTTGAACCTTGAATAAACTCTCCATCTTCATACACAAGTGATACCGCCAACCCATCCATCTTAATCTCACTAAAAAAATCTACCTTTGCACGAGGTTCCAACTTCTTTAAACGCTCAAGCCAAGCCTCTGCTTCTTCCCGTGAAAAAACATCCTCGATAGAAAGCATCGGAGCAGTGTGTTGAACCTTCTTGAAGCCTTCCGCCGGCTTTCCTGCTACACGCTGCGTCGGAGAATCTTTGGTAATCAGATCCGGAAATTGTTCTTCCAATTTATACAACTCGTGTTTGAGTGAATCCAAAGCCGCCTCACTTATCGAGAGACGATCAAGCACATGCATCTCATACCGATATTTGGCGATCTCCTCGCGCAGTTTTGCAATACGCGCCTTTGCATCCGACTTGTTCATGCGGCTAGTTTAACCCAATTCCGAGTGCAAACCAATGCGCGATCGATGTACCCCAAATTAAAGCACCGACCGTCCCAAGTGCCAAAAAAGGCGCAAATGGAATACGCATCCCTCGCGTATATATCCCCGTTGCGTACAACACGACAGCGATAAATCCTCCAACCAAATAGGTCAAATACAATGTCACGGCGATTCCCGGCCACCCCATGAAAGCCCCGATAGACGCGGCCAACCAAATGTCCCCTCGCCCCATCCATTTGCCTCGAGACATCAACACCTGCAACCAAATAAACCCACTCCCTACAAGAATCCCGATAAACGATGAAACAGCATTACCTTGAAAAGCTTGGGCAAAAAGCATCGCAAGCGTAGCAATCTGCATCGGCTCGATGGGCAAGAGTTTTTTTCGCCAATCAAATGCAGACAACGCAAAAAGATAAACAAGAAAAACGAATGTCAATACATGCTCCATGCTTAATGCTAAGCGTTATCCGCTATATCTACTTCTCCGTATCTTCTTTATCGATACCCGTAGCATGCGCGTAGTACACGTTCGGTTCACCTAAATCTGTACGTGTCTCCGTTTGAAAACGGATCGAGTATCCATTCGTTCCAGCGCGATATCGGTAATACTCGTTTACCTTTGGACCCGTCGGAATGCGATTCAAGTAAACGGGCTGCGTCGGATCCGTACGTGCAACAAATCCGGCCGCAGATAGCATATCGCTATTTGTTTCCGGTTGACCGAGCTCAAGTCCAGCTGATTGTGGATAGGTTGCCTTCTCAAGCCAATACTGGCTTAAAGCAGATCGAACAACGCTCACATCAGAAAGACGTTGAGCATCTCGCAAACTCGCTCTTGCGCTATTAAGCGACAAAACAGCCAGTGTAGCCAGTAAGCCAAAAACGGCCAAAACGATTAATGCCTCTAATACGGTGAAACCTCGTCGAAACGTCATATGAAAAGAGTATAGCACTAGCTCGCCTGTAACTCGACGCCCGGAACAGGAGCATCGACAGGCGGCTTCGGATGACCAAGCTGCCACCACAACACACTCGAAGCGATTAGCAAGATGCCTAAAGCAACGAGCACCTCCCATCTGGCAAAACCTTCAGCCATACCAAAATGTTTTAACAAACGTCGAGCAACATCATCCGGATGATGTTGTGTCTTAATCCAATAATCCTCAGATCCAAGCGACAAACAGCGATCAATATCTTCACGCGTTGACAGGCGTGACAACATAAATACCGGAATCGCGGACGTCTTTGCGTTTGCCTTTAACTCTTCAAGCGTCTCAAAACCATCTTTCTTTGGTAAACCGATATCCAGCAAGATGATGTCAGGTTCTTCTGCCTGAGCCCGTTTCAATCCATCCTCTCCGCTACTCGATTTCAAAACTTGAAAACCAGAAGCTTCCAAGGTCTTGGTAAGTATCTCAAGATAAATTGCATCATCCTCGATGCACAGAATCGTTTTCTTCATATCTGAAAGGCTTCCCATACGGGTCCTGACTGCGTCAAGCGTGATCGAATCACACGTACCGGAATTCCAGCGTCCACAACAGGCTCCCACCAATCCTCCGTATCGTGCGCCATCAACGCTACCGCAGCCTTTCCTGCGATCGCGGCATGCAACGCAAGCTCTCGACCATTCTCACGATCCGCATCATACAAAGAAGGTTTCTCACCCGAATCTTCACGCCAATCCTTCATATCATCAACAACAGAAAACTTTGTCAGATAATGTCTTGAAACATACGCATCCGGCGATATCACAACAAGCAATCCAGAGGGCGCTTCACGAAATGATTCCAGCACAGAAGACCAATCTGCCGGATGCAAACGCTTCCCAGCCTGACGTTGTCTGACAAGTTGTAAAGCTGGACCAACACCCGCGCTCAAAACTTGAACATGCCAGCCTTGCCGATTTCCAACGCGCATCGCACGCATCGACAATGCCGGAAGAACAGCGGAAGAAATGCGTCGCTCACCACCATTATCAAACAATATATCCGCCTCGACGCCTGTTGGGATAATTCGCACCTGATGCGCACCAACCAAATCAGCATCACGCAGAATAATACGGAGCAAACGTCCGGCGTCCGCAGACGGCGAGACAGAACCAAACTGCGGCAACTCAATACCAAACTCTTCCGCTTCTTTTACGCTTAAAACTCCCGTACCAACCGTTGCTTGGGCCGGATGCAAACCATGGCTATGCAAAGACAGAGCCGCGACCGCATCGCGACGCGAGAGACGGCCCTTAGAACGGGCTTTGGCAAGCTTCCGTTTCATGGTTTAGGTATCAAGATCTCGCATAGCGCAACCAATCGTTACAGCAAAACGAGGACCAAGCTCATCCAAAACCGGACGTAAATCAGGTGGATATACGACACGA
>CAYZVS010000003.1:0-62657 GCA_964482085.1 uncultured Gammaproteobacteria bacterium | reverse complement strand
AGCCCATGGATTCCCAAGATAAGAATTTACATTCATCTGTTGCGTAAAAAATTCCGGCAAACGCGGCAACAGTGCTGAACCCCCAGTCAAAATAATTTTTTCAATACGTTTACCACTACCATTTGCTTGCTGCTGATACAACGAAAAAGAATACTTAATCTCATCCAGAATCGGCTTAACAAGCACAGTCAAAATCGGAGAAAGATCGCCTGTCGGAGCAAAGGCTTGCATCGATTTAATATCACGCTTCATGCTCTCGGCTTGATCCATCGGAATACCAAGCGTCTTCGCGATAGTTTGTGTGATCGCATTTCCGCCTGTTGCAATTGAACGTGTGATAAATGGAATGCCACCTTCAACAACCATAATATTTGTTCGCAATGAACCAATATCAACCACCATGATCGTTGAGCGATCTTTTCCGATCAACGCACGAATCTCGGCAAACGCCTCTGTTTCAAGTGAGATCAACTCAAGACCGGCTTGCTTGAAAATTTCTACATATTTGGAAACAAGCGTTTTTGGAGCAGCCGTTACAAGCACGCGTGTCGAAGGCTTCCCACCATCCGATCCCTTCTCTGTTTTGTCGATAACCTTGGTATCGAGCGAAACTTCTTCCAGTGGTAATGGGATTAATTTCTTCGCCTGAAGATTTACCGCTTCCTTCAACTCTTTATCATTGGTTGTCGGTACAGAAAGTATTGAAGAAAAAACAGAGGAAATCGGAAGAGCCGCAACCGCCTTCTTGGCTGTCGCTCGGCTTTTACCAACCATCTTCTTCAATAAATCCGCCGCGTTCGGAATATCGTTCAACAGAGATTTCTCGAGGCTATCTGAAGACAAGTTGGCATATGCATACGTCACAAGACGCGCACGTCCCTTCTCATTCTTCAATTCAACGAGTTTCATCCCGGCAAAACCGATATCTATACCCAAATAACTGGTCGAAACCGGTGCAGAAGAAAAAAGGCCCATATCGAGGCTAGTATAACACGATCTTTAAGCACGCCCCATCCCCTCGTCCATAGCTTTATTAGAAAGCTCATCCGCATGCCCGTTCTGCTCTCTTTTTACATGTCGAAACTTCACAGAACCAATCTGTAAAACCAATGCCCGCATACGTGCATACAAGGGCTTCGTGTTCTCATGCTTCACTTTATAGATGCCATTCGCCTGCTTTACAACCAATTCACTATCGGCAACAACCTCCGCCGAATCAGCCTTCAAGTGTTTGGCCCTCTCGAGTCCCAAAATCACCGCTTCATACTCCGCTTGATTATTTGTCTTCACGCCAAGAAACTTCGCATGCTCTTCCAAGACCTTCCCATTCTCATCCTCAATCACAACCCCTATCCCTGCTGGCCCAGGATTTCCTCGCGCGCCGCCGTCGGTTCGGATAATTAAGTGCATAGTTTAAAATCAATCAAACGACACTCTGCCGTCGTTCTCCCATTCCATTCATTAATAGAAAGATTGTACACGATGTCGATCTCACTCCCCATAAGTGCCTCAAGAATCCGTTTCCCCATCTTGAAACCAACAGCTTTCACCGCTCGCCCCGATCCGTCCGCGAGTTGCATACGCAAATGATTTCCCGTCGAACCCATTGTATCCGACGACAAAATCTTACATCGCTTGGAGAGAAAAATCGGTAGCGGATTGCCCATCCCGTGCGGTTCCATTGCTTTTACAGCCTCCGCCGTTTCCATCGCCACATTTACTAACGTCATTTCTCTATCGATAGACAAAAGCGGAAGCAATGTTTCCGCTGGTATTACGGCCGCATTCGCCAAAAGCTTCTCACGGAATTCTTCAAGCTTATCCCCGTCGTTCAAAGCAAAACCACAAGCTTGAACATGTCCTCCACTCCGGCTCAAAATCCCCTCCCCCGCCGCTTTGACTGCATTTGTAATATTATAAGTCGATATAGACCGCCCAGAACCAATCCAATGATCACCATGCTTTCCAACAGCAACAACCGGTTTACCAAAACGTTCCATATACCGTCCGGCAACCAATCCAACTAATGCCGGAGACCAATTCTCCTTCCAAAGCACAATGATATTTCCTTCCGGATTTTCACCAACAATCTCATCCGCCTCTTGCATCATCTTTTTTGTCGCATCTTGTCTTGCCTTATTTAAACCTTCAAGCTCTCTGGCGATAATTCGCGCTTCATCCATCGACTCAGAAAGTAACAACCTAAGCGCCACCGTTGCATGATCCATGCGCCCAGCCGCGTTAATACGCGGACCAATCATAAAACCAACAGTTTCAGAAGTAATCTTTCCTGGCTCTACTCCCGCTTGCTCAAACAGGGCTAAAAACCCAGGACGACGAGTTTTATTCAGCACGGTAAGCCCATACGTCTCAAGTACGCGATTCTCACCAATCAAAGGAACCATGTCCGTTACGGTTGCAATTGCAACAAGATCGAGCAACCATTTCTCACGTCCCTCCGGAATATCCAACCCTCGTTCCCGAGCACGAATCAAAAGTGCACATGCAAACTTGTAAGCGACACCCACCGCAGCCAAATGCTTAAACGGATATGATTCTTCCGGCAAACTGGGGTGAATCAAAAACCCATCAGGAACCACTTCCCCAAAGGTATGGTGATCAACCACAATCGTCTCCATTCCCATTTCCTTAGCGCTCGCAATCTCCTCAACGCACGCGATACCACAATCGACCGTAATAATAAGTGACGTACCCTGTTCTTTTAACTTTGGGACCGTATCCTTATGCAATCCATATCCCTCCTTGTCACGATGAGGAATATAATAATCGATAATCGCTTTGCTCGACATTTTTTCCGCAAGCTCTCTCAACAACGTAATCAATAGCGTCGATCCCGTAACTCCGTCCGCATCATAATCACCATGCACAGTAATACGCTCCTCCTTTTCCAAAGCCTCAAAAGTTCGCGCTACGGCTCCTTCCATCTGTTTAAACTGAAGCGCGTCATGCACATGTCCATCCCAAGAGGGCTCTAAAAATGCTTTCGCTTCAGCTTGATCACGTATACCCCGATTCCATAATAACTGCGCCACAACCGGCGTTCCGATCGCTTCTACAAATTCCGGCGGACAAGTTTCTGCCACGCTCCATCGTTTTTCCATGAAGCGACATTGTGGCAATCATGCATGCCCCAAGGAAGATAAAAAGCAAGACCCCGACCCGACAGTGCGTCGGACGGGGTCAGTTGGACTACAGGAGGTTGAATCGATTGAGCGCCCGCGCAAGCGAGTCCTCAGAGGAGAGACATTGGTCTCTGTACTGAGCGACAATCTCACGCTCAAGCGCGATGATCTCGTCGATCTGCTCATCGCTATACTGACCGAGCTGCAGCGGAACGCTGTCCCTGTCTAGTAGCTGCGACGGCTGACAAAACGACTGCTCCGTACGGAGCTCGGTTTCATACCTCACAACCCGCGAGAGCATCTCAGCGCGTCGTTCAGAATCATTCATACAGCCTCCTCATCAAGGAAGCGGCAATCGGCATTCGCCATCTCGTCGAGCTCACGCTTGGACAAGACGCCATTGAATTTGCTCGGCTTCCACCATGCAGGATACTCCCGCTCTGGTTGTAGTGGCTGCGCGCCGGGGATCAACTCGACCGGAAAAGAACCATGAGCCACGATTGCCTCCTATGAATTCAGGAATGGGCCGACAAGGAACAAGAGAGTCGCAAAGATCATGAATCCCGCGAACACCTTCATCAACTTTTGCTGCGATTTGCGTTGTAACATAATGTTTCAATTTAATCAAGACTCACTTAACCGCGTCGCAATACTTTGATAAAGGCATCCGGCGGAATCTCTACCGAACCTTTTCCATGCGCCAACATGCGTTTTTTACCCTTCTTCTGTTTCTCCAACAACTTCATTTTACGCGTGACATCACCGCCATACAAGTAACCCGTCACATCCTTGCGGAATGCAGAAATCTTCTCAGAAGCAATGATCTTTGCACCGACACACGCTTGTAATTTGATAACGAATTGTTGTCGTGGCAATTCTTCTTTCAACGTTTCAACAATCTCTTTTCCTCGACGTTGCGCCTCGCTCGTGTGCAGCAACGTCGCTAAAGCCTCTACCGGTTCTTCCGCAACCATAATCGTCAGTCTCACAATATCCGATACACGGTAATCCAAGAAATCATAGTTCATCGATGCGTATCCAGCTGTAACGCCTTTCAACTTATCATAAAAATCGACAATCACAGACGCAAGCGGCATCTCGTAGTGCAAAAGAACTCGCGTCTCTTCCAAATATTCAGTGTTCTTATAAATTCCTCGCCGATCCTGCACCAACGCCATAACATTTCCCAAATATTCCTTAGGGCACAGAATATCGACTAATGCCCATGGTTCACGCGTCTCACGAATACGCGACGGATCCGGAAAACCGCTCGGTGATTTGATAGAGACTTCGCTATCATCGGTAAGCGTAACCTCATATCCTACGGAAGGTGTCGTGATGACAACATCCATATTAAATTCACGTAACAATCGCTCTTGAACAATTTCCAAATGCAACATACCAAGTAATCCAACACGGAAACCAAAACCAAGAGCCATGGAATGTTCCGGTTCAAATGTAAGCGCGGCGTCATTCAATTTCAGCTTCAAAATTGCATCACGCATTTTCTCATATTCATTTCCTTCTTGCGGAAACACACCGGCATACACCATGGGTCGAGCCTCCTTATACCCATCCAGCGCTTCCGTTTCCGCAGCACGAACCGCACTGACAACCGTATCACCAACACGCACCGCTCCAATATCTTTCAAACCTGTCACAAGATAACCGATATCACCTGCCTCCATATGCCCACTAGAAAAATGCTGCGGGCTCATATAACCGATATCCAATGCAGACCCAACAGCGGCAGAAGCCTTAAACGCAACTCCTTCATTTTTCTTAATCGATCCATCGATACAACGGACATACGCAACAACACCCTGATAGTCATCGTATTTAGAATCAAAGATCATTGCTCGAAACGGCTTCTCGCGTAAACCTTGTGGTGGCGGCACATCCTTCACGATACGTTCCAAAATCTCCTGAACTCCCATTCCTGTTTTTCCCGATGCAGACAAAATTTCCTCGCGCTTACAACCGATCAACTGCATCAATTCCGCCGCACGACGCTCCACATCCGAGTTAGGCAAATCAATCTTGTTGAGTACCGGAATAATAATAAGATTTTGCTCGATTGCCAAATACAAGTTTGCGATCGTCTGTGCCTGCACACCCTGCGTTGAGTCGACTAAAAGGACCGCACCCTCCACAGCCGCGAGCGATCTTGAAACTTCATAATTAAAGTCCACGTGTCCAGGCGTGTCGATCAAATTCAATTCATATTCTGTGCCGTCTTGTGCTTTGTAAGACATGCGTGCCGGCTGAAGCTTGATCGTGATGCCTCGCTCGCGCTCCAAATCCATCGTGTCGAGCAACTGCTCTTTCATCTTACGTTTCTCAATCGTTCCCGTAACTTCAAGCAAACGATCGGCAAGTGTCGACTTGCCGTGATCAATATGCGCAATGATACAAAAATTGCGTATGCGGGACTGTTCCATCGAGCGTAAATCTAGCGGAAAATCGAACGCCCGTCCAGATCCGCCAGCTGGCGGAGGACGGGCGTGAACTTCAGTCTTCATCAGCGGGGTTGTAGCTCGGCTTTGCGAGCTGCTCTCGATATGCCAGATCGGAATACTGATATAGATTGAACTGCCTAGCTCGAAGCCAGCGCAGAACCTCGGCAAAACCAGCCTCAAAGTCCTTATACAGCTCCTTGTGTTCCGGATAGGTCACATAGCCATTCAGCACGATTCCGACAGCCCAGGCACCCGGCACCCCGATGCAACGGATGCGATTCAGTAATTCCTGCGCCTTGCGCTTGTCCTCGACAAACTGGAATATCTCGCGAATCAAGCGATCGTAGCTGATCGTTTTGGGAACGCGCTCGATGCAAGGCGTTCCCACCTTCCATCGCCCACCATCCTGACTGCGTATGTCCTTGAGATGGCAGATGCCGCAGAACCGCTCCTCGTAGGGCGATCCCTCGTATTGATCGACCTGCTTCCAAGCATGCTGAAGCATGAGCACCTCCGGAAACGAACCACGGCCAATCGAATCAAATTATTACAACTCTGTCAACGGCTTTTAGCCATACCACTCGCCTCCTCGGTTCCTTCTGCCAGAACTGTCTTTTTAAACAGACGTTTAGCCGCCGCCATGCGGAACTCAACCAGTTCAGGAGAGCGTACAAGCCAGGCCGTCACAAAGAAGGCGATCCCTCCAGCAAGAAGCGTCCCTCCGGTCTGTAGCGCCACCTGCCAAGTTGTTTGCAAATCATAAACCGTGCCCAACCATTGGCGAACAGGAAATGCCGCTGAACATAAGGCAACGGTAGCAATCGATGTTTTGTATGCAGAAATAAGAGACTCCCCCTTGCCCAACTGGCCAAACATTCTTCGCAAGAAAAATCCGAGCAACACACACTGAACAATAGCAGAAGCTGAGAAAGCCATCGCCAAACCCATAACTCCAAACGGTTCACGTAAAGTAAAAGCAAAAAAGATAAGCACGACTTCTGAAGCAATACTTATCCAGAACGGAGTCCATGTATCTTGCAAAGCGTAAAAAGCCCTAGCTAAAAGCGGAATAAGAGATTGCGCAACAAGAGAAACAGCAAACCAAGCCAATGTATCGACGGTCCGAATCGTATCGTTCCAGTTGAACTGTCCATCACCAAGAGCCAAACGAACAATCTGGGCACGTAACAAAATAAAAACAGCCATGGCCGGAATAATCAAAAACAAAATTTTACGCGTCGCCGAGGAAAGTGCACTCCGATACCCGTCGTCATCTTCTACCGCATGTGCCCTGGACAACGCTGGGAAAGCCGCAATCGCAAAAGAAATACCAACAAGTCCGACAGGAAACATCTGTAAATTCGTCGCAAGATTAAAAACAGAAACAGCACCCGGTTCAATGGTCGTAGCTATGGCCAACAAAAAAACTAAATTAACTTGCGAGACACCAAGCGCCGCTGTTCTTGGACCCATCAATGCAATAATCTTGCGTACACCCGCGGAAGAAAAAGAAGGCCACGGAAGACGCCCCAGAGGAAAAGTATGAAGGGTTGAAGCCTGAATAAGAAAATGCAAACCTGCACCGATCACCACACCAATAGCGGCGCCCATGATCCCATACGTCGGCGCAAGAAACACAGCGCCTCCGATAATTCCGAGATTATAAAAAACAGGAGCTAACGCAAAACCAACATACCTCTTCATCGACTGCATCACCCCTCCGATCACAGCCGACAAGCCAAGAAAAACAGGAGAAATCGACATGACACGGGTCAAATCGATCGTCTTAGCGAGCGTCTCCGCATCAAAACCAGGAACAATGGGAGGCAGTAAAACCGGTGCAAATACGGCGACCAAGGCACTGGCGACCGCAAGACAAGCGCCAACGATCGTAAGGACTTGACCCGCTAATTTTGCCGCCTGTTCTTTTCCACGTGACTCGAGATAGTCCGTAAAAACCGGAATGAATCCAGCGGAAATCGCACCCAAAATAATCAAATTATATACGGTATCTGGCAATCGAAAGGCAGCGTAATACGCGTCGAGTGATGTACTCGCACCAAATGTCCCTGCAAGCACACGATCTCTCACCAACCCAAGAAGGCGTGAAGCGAGTGACGAAGCGCCAATAATAAGCGCGGCGGCGGTAAGCCCGTCGGTTTCTCCGTTCCAAATTTTTTTAAACCAATACATCATGCAAAAGGATCGTCGGGTAATTCTAACATAGCAAAAACTTCTCCATTTTCCTCGATCAGCTCAATAGAACGTAAAAATGTCCCTTCCGGAGCCTGACCATCTACAGCCGCTCCCGTGCACGGATCAAAATCCGCCCCATGCCAACCGCAACGCAAAACACGCCCTTCATGCAATGCAACCGGCCCGCCCATATGTGTGCATCGATTCACATAGGCACGCAAGACACCCTCACGATTATAGGCAATCCCTTTTGTCGCAGGACCATAAGAAAAGACCTTGGTCGAACCGGCTTGAATCTCGCCACTCTTTGCAACCAAAACTCGGCGGACGATTGGCATATTATTTTTGCGGCTCGTCTCCACCCATCACATACTCATAAGGCATATTCTTGAACGGACCTTTTGCGAGCATGTAAATTTCTCCGTAAATATATTTTGCAGCAATCGCCAAGCGGCCATCTTTATCAAGACGACGCACGGAAACATAAATAGGTTGCGTTGGTAACATCTTAAATCGATACCCTTGCTTATGGGCGCGTTGCACATACTCCATATCTTCCGCAAAAACAACATGTTCATCAAAACCGCCAATCGCTTCATGCACGCTACGAAGCGCGAGAATACAAGACCCTGGAGCATGCGGAAGCACTCTCTCGGTTAATCGAACATAACGATTGTAAACATCGTGACCAAAATGATCGCCGGCCTTATCGGATAAAGGCTTGAGCGGACATGTTGCGAGCTGAACCCCTAACTCTTGAAACGAGTGAACGACATCACCTAAAAAAGCATCATGCGGCGGAAGAGCGTCCGCATCCATAAAAAATAATAAATCTCCGGTCGCATGTTCTGCTCCGCGATTACGCCCTGGCCCCGGCATTCCTCCATCAACAACCTTTGCCCCCATGGATGCCGCAAGTTCGCGCGTTCTGTCTGTCGACCAAGCATCGGCCACGATCACTTCAAAATCCTGATACGTTTGCTGCTGCAAAGCAGCAAGTAGACGTGGCAAAAGCACCTCTTCATTCTTGGTCGGAATCACGATGGAAACCTTCATAATTTCCTTAACGATAGCAAAAAATCCAAGTTTTGTCGAGAGTAAAGTCCATTTTTTTCCCCAGAATTAGCGAAAATTCAAGATAGACCAAGCGGCAATACCCGCTGCAACCGAGACATTCATAGACTCTTTGATGCCATGCTGGCCGATTTTGATCGCACCGACGCATTTCGCTAAGAGAGAAGGAGAGATACCCGTTGTCTCCGTACCGAGCAAAAGAGCCATCTTGTCGGGTGCCGCAAATTTAGCCAAATCAATCGCATCTTTCGTCAGTTCGAGCGCATACACAGGAATCTCCTGCCCCTTGAGCTTCCGAAAAACCTCAACAATATCAGGAACAGACTCAAACGGGACGGAAGCCTCTGCACCCAATGCAACCTTTGAAATACGTGAATCTGGCGGTGACGCCGTATAGCCCGAGAGCCATAATTTTGTGACCCCTAAGGAGTCACATGTTCGAAACAACGCACCCACATTCTCAAGCGAGCGGATATCATGCGCGATAAGATGCAACTCTCGCATAGGTTGACAACCTGTCATAAATAATGTATTCTTGCAACTCTACAAGGAGATTCCATGTCGCAATCCGCCAGCAAGCAACAGTCCAGCGAGTACAACCTCGGTCACCAGGACGGTCTCGCGGGACGTACCAATGTCCGCAAGAACAGCCCGCAATACAACAGCGGCTACGTCGCCGCCGAGCTCGAGAAGCTCCAGAACCCCGCTCAGCATCAGGCTGACCTCGACACCTTCGAGGTCTGACCTCGCTCAACAACCCCGGTCCGAACTGCTTCGGACCGGGGTTTCACGTTAAAGACCTCAATTGACAAAGAGATTTTCTCTTCCTACCCTGTACTCTCCGCTAGATGCAAGGCTGTATCTACCGGTTAAGGGAAGAGGATTGAAATGATCAAAGACAAGTGCGAGCGCTGTGCAGAAGCCTATGGTCACCCGGCAGCCTGTCCGGAGCTGATCAAGAATCCCGCGACCAAGTCGGATGCGCTGACCATCTGGCAGCGCGGCAAGACCGACGCCGAGATGGGCCTGGTCGCCAAGACGAGCGACCAGGCGAACCCCGTCTACATGCTTGGCCGCAAGATGTACGACATGGAGATCAAGGGCCTCATGCCCAAGCGTCGCCAGCCGCGCGCCATCCGCGTTCCGCTCAAGAGTGAGCCGCGCATGGCCGCCGTCGGCGCCCGCATCGTGCCCTGACACGCCTCCCATTTCTTCCTTCTTTTGGACGGCTGTCCCTTCTCGGGACAGCCGTTTCATGTTTCTATGCGCATATGAAATTTGGCGATGCCATTCACGGAACCGTTTCTCATGTCGACGACAAAGGTCGTGGTCTTATTGATGACAAAATCGCCATCCCATTTACCTCGCCTGGCGATGAGGTGAATGCAACATTTATCAAGCGCGATAAAGGCTTAAAAATTGCCCGCCTCACGGACGTAACAAAAGCCTCACCAGACCGGATCAAAGCACCCTGTCCTCATGCCGGAACCTGTGGCGGCTGCTTGTGGCAGCACATGGAATACGGCGCACAAATCAAACTGAAGCAATTGATGATCAATCGCGCATTTGAAGCCGCAGGACATGATGAGCGCGTCAATAAGATCGAGCAGGCACCCGATCCATTTTATTATCGCAATCGAATGGACTATGTGTTTGGCTGGAAAGGTGAACTCGGTTTAAAAGAGTACGGACAATGGAATCGCTACCTCGATCTTTCAACCTGTCTTCTCCTCGACAAAGAAACACCAACCATCTTACAAACCGTTCGCGATCTCGTAACCGAGTTTAAGCTTGAGCCTTGGGATGCGAAAAAATACACGGGTGATGTACGCTACACCGTCATTCGGCTTGGAAAAAATACGAGCGAACGCATGCTGATCTTGCTCGTTCACGATTTTAATCGCGTAACAGATGAGATGCGTACAGAAATCGTTAAACACCTCTCCCCGCTTTGCACAACGATTTACCTCGGTGAAAATCCAGAAATTACCGACGTCTCTTATGCCAAATCTTTCATCCTGCTTCACGGCAATGAATTTCTGACCGAGGAAACCAATGGTATCCGTTACACGATTCACCCAAACTCATTTTTCCAAACCAATACGGCGATGGCAGCAAAACTGCAATCAACGGTACTCGATCTATTACCATCCTCGGGTAAACTTCTCGACCTCTACTGCGGACTCGGCTTCTTTGGCATCGCCGCTGCCAAGAAAGGCATGGACGTCTATGGTCATGAACTCGACGCAAATGCCATTGAGCTCGCACATAAAAATGCAGAATCAAACGGCGTCACAAAAAATACACGTTGGGGTGCAGGGCCCGTCGAAGATCTGGATTGGTCTGCAGAAAAACCTGATGTCGTTATCATCGATCCTCCACGTGCCGGTCTACATCCACGCGCCCTAAAAACCCTGCTCGAGCAGGAACCAGCAACGATCATCTACATCTCCTGCAACTTCCACAGACTCGTTGATGAACTCAACCAATTTAAAACAAAATATAAGGTGGAGTCGATTCAAGCGCTCGATCTCTTTCCGCAAACACCGCATGTCGAGGTTGTGGTTAAACTGATATACTCCAAAATATGAAATCCGGATTCGTTGTCCTCGCAGGTCGCTCAAATGTTGGCAAATCCTCACTCTTGAATGCCCTCGTTGGGTCCAAGGTCGCCATTGTCACACCTAAACCTCAAACCACGCGCCGTCCGGTACGTGGCATTTTGCATGATCCTCGCGGCCAAATCGTGTTCGTTGATACCCCCGGTGTCTTTCTTGGCAAAAAAGATGAACTCTCACTAAAACTAAACGCTTCTGTCAAAGAACAACTAGAGGGTATCGACGTCGTTGTTTACGTTACCGACCCAACGCGTGAACCAGGGGCGGAAGAAGAAAACATTCAACGCATCCTACGTAAACTCCCTACCCCGATAATCTTAGCGATCAACAAAATGGATCTCGTACCGGAAAAACGCCCGCACACGGATGCCATGCGTCGCATCGATGTTGGCCAAAAAGAAGTATTGGAAGTTTCCGCCAAGCGTCGATCCGATCTCAACAAACTCGTCGATTCCATTTTTTCCTTTCTCCCGGAAGGAGAGCCGTTCTACCCAGACCTACAAATCACGGACATGGCTCACAAGGAATGGCTGCAAGAACTCATCCGTGAAAAAGTCTTCATGCGTCTCGAGCAAGAACTTCCATACACCGTTCACGTAGAAGTGACAGATATTGGCGAGCGCGGAACAAGCGGGAAATTTGTTGCCGCAACAGTGTGGACAACGGAAGATCGCTACAAGGGAATGATTATCGGCGCCAAGGCCGCTATGTTAAAACAAATCGGCATCGATGTACGACGAGAGTTGGAAGATGTAACGGGAATGAAAGTTTATCTTGAGCTCACCGTAAAGGTCGATGCAAAATGGCCACAACGTTTTACCGTATGAGAAACTCCCCTGACCGCAACGCGCGACAATATCATCGCCAACAAGAAATGCGCGATAAAAGTGCCGTCGCAGAAAATACTCGTCGTCAAAAAGACTACGAGAAAAATCTCGCGCAACACGCGGAAAGAATGTTGGGTCTACAAGCGGTCTTTGAACATCTCTCCGAACCAATTCCGGATGACGTCGAGCCCTATCTGGAAAACAAGGTGCCGGAACCCAAAAACCGTGCCGACCTTTGTAAAGATTTTTTTCGATGCAATATTTGGGACGTGGAACCTGTGCTAATTGATGAGCTTTCTGCGGCACGTATTTCAGGCGATAAGCAGCGCGTCGATAAACTCCGTCAACTTATCCGAGCCGCAAGCTGGATGAAACATAGCCGCACAGATAGCACGATCGCCATTCAGAAAACACGCGAACAAGCCGAGCGTTTTCTTCAAGACCATACGCTTCGCCACGCAATGCTCAGCGAGGAGGGCTTTGATAGACAAGCAGCCAACGTCGATGCAGATCTCGTCGGAATCAAACAAGTAATTGATACACTCGACGGATTCAACACAACGGGAGTAGAGGTTGAACCCGCCATCCGATATGTCGAGTCGGCACTGGAACAAGACTGGGATGAGTTCTTGAAAGTCTTAAAGGAAGAACAAGCTCCGTGGCCGGAAAACCCCGGCATAAAACTGGAAGGAAAAATCGGCGATCTTGCAGAACGAATCGAGTCCTGGCGCATGATTCGCGATCAACTCTATTTTCAACGCTACAATCCTAATTTGAGCCGTCTCGGAAAACTACACAGCGCGCCAAAAAATCCCTTTAGCGCTTAATTTGGATATTGGAGACTTCGTAGCCGTACAATTTGTCGAGAAAGGCTACATTTCCGCCAAGCGCATCACTTGCGCTCGATGAAAGAGGATTCATTGTCACTTTGAGTATCATCGGGTTTTGAACGCTATTCAGCACAATCACTTCACCAAACCAGTTTTTTGCTCTGATTGCAGAAACCGTCACCATCTGCCCATTCACCTGCAATGGATACTCGATAAAATCTGCCTCTGATTCCAAAAGTGTCAGATCACTAAATTTTCCATCTTCATTTGCCTGCTTGCGCAACTTTTCAAGTGCGCTTTTGAGTTCTGAGACATTTTTAGCAGCCTGATTAGCCTCCGAGTCAAAGACGCCAAGATTCAAAATCGTGTGACGCGTCCTTACTAATTCCTGAAAGGCATCATCAGACAACCAAATACCGCTTTTCTCTCCCATCAAATCATTTACACCAGCACTCCAGTAAGCCGGCAAATAGGCGCTATGCGAAGTTCTGAGCGATGCATTCATCACAGTTCCACTCGCTGTAACTTTCTCCAACTTCGGAACCGGTGGAACAGCTCCATTCTCGCCAATACCCTTCGGATTGTCTATCAAATCCTTGTCATAGGCTTGTCGAGCCTTGATCGAAGCAGATGTTTCCTTTTCACTCGTCACCGTCCAATCATAATTGGCAAAATATTGCGGAGCAAAACGTGTAATCGTGACCATACGGACGCCATCCTTACTCCCCAATAAATCCGGCAAGAACGCGCCAAAGCCAAATACCGTCTGACGCACTTCAAAGGTATCTCCAGGAAGGAACTGTATAGCCTTAGCCGCTTCCACAGGCGTCCCACCCAATGAAACCGTAGATGTATTAGCTGTGCCCGTAAAATGCTCCACAAAAGGAAGCGATGGCAACTGACAACCAGCCCCAAGAAGTGCAAGCAAACCAAATCCGGCGATAACACGAAAGATGCGCATAATAGGCACTATCTTTTACGGAAAACACGCCGCCGTCAATTGCCATGACAATTTCCAATTTTTCCGGCATGATAGTGTCCTAACTATGGGCAAAAATCCAGCAACAGGGAGCAAGGCGCCAGCCTTCCAACTGAATGACCAGAATGGCCAGGCAGTCTCATTAACGGAAATGCTAAACAACGGTCCTGTTGTTCTCATTTTTTATCCCGGCGACCAAACACCCGGTTGTACAATTCAACTTTGTGCAATACGCGACGACTGGAGCGATTTTCAGAAAGCAGGGATACAGGTACTCGGTATCAATCCATCCGGTCCAGACTCGCACAAATCATTTATAAAAAAATATAACTTTCCTTTTCCTCTACTTGTTGATGAGGGGCGCAAGGTCGCCAAGGCATACGGCGCAGAACAAGACATGCTGATCGCAAAAATCGTCAGAAGGACTGTCGTGGCTATCGATACAGAAGGCCGCATCATTTATTACCGACAAGGCTTGCCAAAGAATAGCGAAATTCTAAAAGCGATCACCAAAACAAAATAAAAAAAAGACTCCGCCTGTGCGGAGTCTTTTTTTATGCGGCGACCTTTGAAGGCTTACTTGCAAGCGCTTCTTCAATAGCTGACTTATTCCAACCTACGATAATTTGGCCATTCACTTCAAGAACTGGAACACCCATTTGACCTGACTTCTTCACCATCTCTTGCGCTGCGTCAGAATTGGAGGCAACATCGATATCCTCAAAAGCAATATTCTTTTCTTTGAGATAGTCTTTGGCCAATTTGCAGTATGGGCAAGTCGGCGTGGAATACACTTTTACAATCATAGGATTATTTCTCAATCAGTATAACACAGCTATTGCGCTAACGACTTATCCCCAGACACTTTTTTACAAAGACTGCAGATATCGCATCAGTAACCGTACACCAAAACCTGTTCCACCCACGGGAGAATCCGGTCGCGTCTCACGTTCCGCATAAGCAGGTCCCGCAATGTCTAAATGCACCCAAGGAATCGTTCCGACAAAACGCTTCAAAAACATGCCTCCAGCAATAGCACCAGCCTGTCCTCTCGCTCCAGTATTTTTCAGATGCGCAATTTTTGACTTCACGTGTTCCTCATAGGAAGGAAAGAGCGGTAATTCCCATAGCGGTTCTCCCGTCTGTTTTCCAAACCCAGTTAATTTTTCAATTAACTTCCGATCCGTACCCATGATTCCGGCGATCTCTTCTCCAAGCGCGGAGACACAAGCACCCGTCAACGTCGCAAGATCGATCATCACATCCGGTTGAAACGTTTTTGCATAAGATAACGCATCAGCCAAAGTTACGCGTCCCTCCGCATCGGTATTCAAAATCTCGATCGTCGTTCCATCCATCGCCTTCACAACATCGCCAGGACGATACGCGTTTCCAGAAGGCATATTCTCGACAGCTAAAAAAATTCCATGCACTTCTACATTGACATTGTTTTCAGCAAGCGCACGGAACAATCCGAGCACAGTCGCCCCACCCGCCATGTCCATCTTCATCGTCGTCATTCCATCCGCGGGCTTTAGCGATAATCCACCAGAATCAAAGGTAACAGCCTTTCCAACGATTGCGACTTTTCGTTTCACCTTTCCTGTCGGAGTGTAAATCAAATGAACCCCCTTTGGTTCGTGTAAAGATCCTTGAGCAACGGAGAGCGCGGCACCCATTCCAAGCTTTTCCATCCGAGCCTTATCGAGATGCCTGATCTTAATCTGTTTTGAAAGTCGCGCGACCTCATCCGCCGCATCCGCCATGTGTTGCGGCGCCATATCCATAGAAGGCGTATTCACTAAATCGCGACAAAGATGAACTCCAGAAATAAGTGCCTGCGCATCTTCTTGGCCTCGCTGCATCGCCGTAATGATCGATGTAACATCGGAAAAAAACGTAATCGATTTTACAGCGGCCTTTCGATGTTTTTCTTGTTGCTCCGGATGATAGGCATGAAAGACGTAGCTCCCCAACTCCATTCCCTCAACAAAAGCGCGCATGGCATCACGAGCTGGAACAGCGATAGACGCAACGCCATCCCAAGCAATCGCCACCTTCTTAGCCTTGCTTTCACGGATACGTTTTGCAAGCTGTCCACCAAGCTTACGATACGAGTCCTCCTCCAAACCCCGCTTCTCCCCCACTCCTAAAAACGCAATCTTATCGGATGTATGTCCATTCAAGATCGGAACGCACAACCACTCACTAAGACCTCCTTGAAATCCCTCCTGCTCCGCATAAGCGGCAATAGAAGAATCAACCAGCTTACCAAGTACCGTTTTCCGCAAAACGGGATAAATCAACAAGTCGAATCCTTTGGCTGGAGCTAAGCCCTTTTCTACGAGGATTTGCATATCAATACACCCTAGGACGCATGCCGAGAACGAACAAGACCCCCGAGTTTCGGGGGTCTTTAATCAGCCTCACTCATCATACTGATAGAGATGACCAAGTCTCTCCGCGAGCCGCTTAGCGACTTGTGGCGGAAGAATACTTGAAAGACCAGCTTCCACCAGCCTCGGGCGGAACAGATGATCGTTCTTAAACGTGGAGATCGAGATGTCGTCCTTTCGCTGCGTCACAACACCGAGCGGCCGTGACCAGATTCCGACACCATCTTCACGAATACGAGCCTTCAACGCCCGTGAAGGATTGAAAGCGATTCCGTAGCGAGAGGCTGCCAACATCCCATAATCGGACAACGTATCGCCTACGGCGACAACATGCTCCGGACTTACGGAATACTCGCGCAAAATCTCGCGCAAAGTACCCGCTTTATCATTCACCGGTAGAGCTGTGATCCGTCCGGTATAATGCCCGTCCGCAACTTCGTACTCGGTTGCTCTTACATGCGTAAAACCAAGCGGTTTCACGAAAGCCTCAACGACGGGCTTAGGACTCCCACTGATAGCGATCAGCGTTCCCCCGAGCTCCTGCAAGGTTAAAATGAGCTCGCGCGTGAACTCGTACAGTTGACGACCTTGCTCAGTAACGAGCTCGTCGCAAACGGCAGCGACGACATGCATCGATACTTTAAACATGTCCGCCTCGAGCATGACCACGAGGGCGCGATTGTAAGCCTCAAACGCGTCGGGACTCTCGCGATCCTTCCAACGTTTTTTAGCCGTATCGACCTCACTGAAATCGGCATGATGAAGAAAACCACGTGCCCGCAAACGCTCAACCAAGTCGATATTGAGCGAGTTGCGATAGGCCGTACCATCCATATCAAAGACACCGAGGAGCGGAGTCATCAGACACCTCTTTCCTACAAAGGACCGACGTCAACCTCGCAAAGAAATCAGTCTGTGTCAATGGATACCGTTACAAGTTTCCGGACTCCAAAGCCCACGTTCCGCCGTCTTTGCCTCTTCCTGTAATCGAGTCAACTCCGCCTTGCGACGTGCATCCAACGGAAATGAAAGATAGGCGTAGGCATAACCATCTCGCACAAGCTCCGCATTCAAATCCGTTCCATCAGCCAAAATAATATTTCGCAAAAGTCTCCCATACTTATCAACCTCATCGGCCTTTGGATCTGCATCTAGACGAATGCGCTTGCCCTCAATCATACTCGCCGTATACTTGGACGCTTCTTTTGCAAAACATTGCACCGGCTTTCTTGGATCAACCGATTCCGGCGTATCAATCCCAAGCAATCGCACTTTTGCATCCTCTGTCATTCCATCGATACGAACTACAATCGTATCACCGTCGACAGCTCGAACGGCTAATGCGTTTGTAGATGTCGCAGGTGCCGATACCTCTACTTCCGTCGAGGTTGCGTATGAAACAGGGCCTGATACCGACTTGGTCTCACTTCCATCAACTCGCAACCACGCCAATGCAATCAACCCTAAAATAAAGGTTGTTAAAAACTTCATCCACTTCTTGCGAGACATCCTGCGTATCATATATTAAGATGCGCCCATATGAAACATACACGACTCGTCTTACTCGCCTTGCCGCTTCTATTAGCTGCTGGTTGCCAAGTCCCAGGAAAGACAAATCTCCCAACACCCACAGCTAATATCGATAAATCCGATGGGCCAGGGGCCCCAAGTATCGCCGCCTACACTTACGCTGACAAATACGCCGACAAAAACATCGATCGTTGTGTCTTTAGTTTTACGTACCCGGAATTAGTGCGTCCACACGTATGGACACCAGAAGACCAACCAGCCGACCCTATTCTTGACCGTGCTAATCGAGAAATCATGCGGGCTTTTGGACTTATCTCACCCACGGGTACAGTCGCCCTCAACCCAGAGGAAGTATCCAATGAATTTTTTGATTTTTGCAAAGGTGATATGGCAGACATGGAACGCACACTCGGTCCGGAGTCAATCGCTCAAATGACTTACGTGGAAGACTCAAACTTCATACTGCATCTCCTAACGCCAAATATCGCAAGCATTTCTGTCGACACCTATCAGTACAGTGGAGGCGCTCACGGCAACCCAGGACTCGATGCTGTAACGCTCGATCTCGCAACCGGCCAACGATTACTCCTAAAAGACGTTATAAAAAATGATCAGCTCCAATCCGTCATACAACACGCGTATGCGCAAATTCTAAAAAATTATGAGGATGGTGTATTTGAGGAATCGCGTACAGAAATCAACACAATCGTGAACGACAAGAACGTCATGAGTGAAACCGATCAACGTACAAAGTTTGGAGATACTTCCAACTTCTTTCTTACAGGAGAAGGCCTCATGTTCTTCTGGAACGTCTACGAGATCACTCCCTACGTGGCTGGACAACCCATGGCCTTCATCCCATGGAATGAACTTGATGGTAAGCTTCTTATCAAACGTCCATAACCAATAAAAAAACATCCGCTCAAGCGGATGTTTTTTTATTCTTCCATCTTGAGAATGACCATGCGATAAATATCAAACAAAGCAAATAACAAACTCACGATCAATGGACCAAGCAAAAATCCCATCGGTCCAAATAAATTGATACCTCCTAAAACACCAAACAATATCCACATTGGATGAACCTTTGCTCCGCGACCAACCAAATATGGACCAAGCGCATTATCAATCAACCCAACAGCAAGCGCACCCCAAATAACAAGCCCTGTTGCCTGCCAAGTCTGACCCGTAAAAAACAGAACGATGATTCCAGGAATAAGAACCAAACTTGTACCAACGCCTGGCACAAGCGCACAAACCACCGCGACACTTCCCCATAAAGCCGGATTTGGAACACCAAAAATCCAAAAACCAATACCTGTTAACGTACCTTGAATCAACGCAATAGACAGCTGGCCTTTGATAACCGAGTTAATCGCACGCACCAAACGTTCCAAAATCACCCGATCATGACGATCCTGCAAAGGCGACAATCGCATGAATGACTGAGAGAATCGTTTTCCATCGCGTAAAAAATAGAACAAAGCGATGATTCCTAGTAACAGGTCCAACAGAATATTAGCCGTTCCGGAAAAAATCCTGCCAAGATTTTGTGACAACCATTCAAGTCCGCGTTCCACGCCTTGATCCAACGACAAATCAACAGTCGGAAACCAAGCATGTAAAGGAGCAAGAACCGTATTTTCAAGTGTAAGCAAATACGCATCTCGATTAGATCGAATCCCTTGATACACATCCCCTGCTTCAAAAACAATCTGCGTTCCCATCAGAGCTACCGGAATTCCCAAGAGGACAATCAAGCTCAGGATCACGAGCATCGCTGACACTGTTTCCCTACCACTGATCAACTTGGTCAATCGCGCATGAAAAGGATGCAAGGCCACAGCTGCCATCGCCGCTACGGCCAAAACAACCAAATACGGCTGAAATACTAAAAAAGCGACAACGAGAATGCCGGCGAGCAATACAAAGAAAAAGATCTGCTGCAGTCGAGCGATAAGCATGTCCTATAGGATAGCAGGTTTGACAGTTTGGCCAAAATAAGCTATTCTTTGCACCTCAATCGTTTCCGCCTTGTTGGCTTGTCGCCGGCGGTTAAGGCTCGTTCCAGGCTGGCGTCATAAAGAAATGACCGTCCGGAAGCGGGTCCGATTGACCCGACACATGTCACCCCAACACAATGAGGGCGCTTCCGGCTTTTATGGCCTTGGAATTGCACCTAAACTGCTTGAGTCTCTCGAGCAAAACAAGTATACGGAACCGACCCCAATCCAGACAAAAGCCATCCCAATCGCCATTGAAGGTAAGGATGTCGTGGGTATCGCCCAAACTGGAACCGGAAAAACACTCGCCTTTGGCATCCCAATGATCCAACGCTTGTCCATCACCAAGGGACGAGGATTGGTTATTTTGCCGACACGTGAACTCGCCCTTCAGGTCGAGGAATCGTTGCAAAAGATTGGCCGTCATTTGAATCTTCGAACCGCCGTTTTGATCGGCGGCGCGTCGATGAAGCTGCAGCTCAACATGCTGTATCGCAAGCCGCACATCATTATCGCAACACCAGGACGCCTGAACGATCACATCGAGCAGCGCACGGTTAAGCTCGATGATGTCCGTTGTCTTGTTCTCGATGAAGCCGACCGTATGCTCGATATGGGATTTGAACCCCAAATTCGCCGTATCATCAACACAATCCCAAAGGAACGCCAAACCATGCTTTTCTCAGCAACAATGCCGAGTGAAATCATTGGCATGGCCAATAGCTACATGAAGACTCCGGTCCGTGTAGAAATTGCCGCGGCTGGAACCGCCGCAGATAAAGTTGACCAAGAAATCTTCTTTGTCTCGCGCGATGAAAAGCCACGTTTGCTTGAAAAGTTGCTTCAAGAATATCGCGGAACCGTTCTCGTGTTCTCACGTACCAAGCACGGCGCTACCAAAATCGCCCGTCTCGTACGTTCGATGGGACACGCTTCTGCTGAAATCCATTCGGATCGCTCGTTGGCTCAACGCCGCCGCGCACTCGACGGATTCAAGTCCGGAGAATATCGCGTCTTGATAGCCACGGATATCGCCGCACGCGGTATCGATGTCAAAAACATCGAGCTTGTCGTTAACTACGATCTTCCAGACGTTGCCGAAGATTATGTACACCGCATTGGTCGTACGGGTCGAGCCGGAGCTTCCGGTAAAGCCATTTCCTTTGCCATGTTTGATCAGCGTCAAGATGTAAAATCTATTGAGCGTATTTTGCGCAAAACACTCCCCGTCGGTCGCGTTCCGGAACTTCCTCCGGCCCGCAGCATGCCCGCATCAACGGCATATGAACCGCAGGATCGTCGTCCGTATGGCAACAAGAGCCAAGGCGGGGGTGGTGGTTACGGCAATCGTCAACAGAAATCCCATGGTTACTCCAACGCGCGTCGTGAAGACCGCGTCGTTAAGCGCCAGTCAACGGGATACGCTGCTACACCGGTCCGCGATTTCCAGGCTCCGTCCGGAAAACGCCAACCACGCATCCACACATAATCTAATCGGTAACATAAAACCCGCTTACGCGGGTTTTATGTTACCCAAGTGTTCCGTTTCCAATCTTTCGTAAAGCAGACCGTCGTTTTTTCCAATCCGGAATCGTCCGTGCAACTTCCGCCCAGAATTTTGCGGAGTGATCGAACACGGCCAAGTGACAAAGTTCGTGAACGATCACATAATCTGCAAGCTCTTGCGGTAAATGAATTAATTTATAGTTAAAATTTAATCGCGCTTGCCTTGAACAACTCCCCCAGAGATGTCGATGATTTTTAACCGAGACGCTTGCATATCGATAGTGATACACCTGATTATAAAACACGAGCCGCTCCTCAATCATAGTGAGTGCGGGCTTTTTTTGTAATCGATAATCTTCCGGATCACGTCTTGCAAGCAAACCTGGTTGCCATGCCCTCATCTTTCCGACAGCTTCTTCTATCCAACCCTGTTTACGAAATAAAAATCGCTCAATCTCCACAACGGGCAACAATAAACCGCATGTGACGAGCAGACGTCCGCCCGGATGAACGCTCACGCGTATCGAGCGTTGTCCTCGCCGTCGCTTCAATTCGTAAGCGATCGACATCATGCTTTCAAGCTCTTTTCAGTGACAAAACGCATAATGATTCCAGACACAAGTGTTGCGCCAATAACAACGGCAAATGAAATGACAGGAGAAGCATCCGCATAACCGGTTGCGGCAAAACGGATCAGGTTAACCACGTGATGCATCGGATTAAATTGTGAAACCGTTGACCAAATTCCGGGCAAGCGAGCAATCGGATAAAAAACACCTGCGAGAAAAATCATCGGTTGCAAAACAAAGCTCGTCACAAAAGTAAGCGCTTCAAAATTCTTGGCTCGCATCCCAAAAATAACACCCAAAAATCCAAATAATAAGCCGGAGGAAACCAGCGAAACGATCAAAAGGAGAGGGTAAGCAATAGAGCGCAGTGGAACAAACCAAATCGTTGCCACAAGACCTATGGCAAGCGTAATCAAGGCACGTGTAAGAGCCGCCATGGAATACGCAAGCCCAATACGCCAAGGGGCAATCGGCGCCATTTGTAAGTCGATCAAGTTACCCATATTCCTAGAAATTACGAGTGCAAAAGCCGGATTGGAGAAACTGGAATTCACTAACGTCATCGCCAGCAATCCAGTGTACACAAAGGTCAGATACTCGATAATACCAACTCCTTGGCCCGAGGCGACGACGCCAAAAACCGCCAAATACAAACCCATGGAAACAATCGGTGTAAACAACGTATCCATCCACAACTTCCGGAAACGCATAATCTCACGCGCGTACACCGCCCACATGTATGTCAGATTCATATTAACCCTTGGTTACTTCCAAAAAGACCTGTTCAAGCGAGACGGCCTCCGTCCGTATTGATTTCAGATTGCCATTATAAAAATTTGTCAGCGCGTGTACATCCGCCTCCAAGTCTTTCATCGGAAAACGGTATTCTGTGCCTTCCACGATCACTCCCGGTAAATGCGCAACATCACGTTTAAATAATTCAAAAGAAATCATATTGCGTGACGATTCACGCAATAAATCTTTAACCGATCCATCTTTCAAAATACGTCCATGATTAATAAGCGTCACATTCTCACAGAGTTGCTCCGCCTCTTCCAAATAATGCGTTGTAAACAGAATAGTTGTCCCCTCTGTATTTAATCGTCGTACTAATTCCCAAATCTTTTGTCGTAACGCAACATCAACACCAGCCGTCGGTTCATCGAGAATCAATAGCTTCGGCTTATGCATAATCGCCTTAGCAATCATCAGACGTCGCTTCATTCCGCCAGAAAGCCCGCGGGCTCTTTCATCGGCTTTATCCATCAAATCCAAATCCGTAAGCGCTTGCTCGATACGCACTTTCCGATCGGCCGCAGATACACCATACATTCCACCAAAAAACCAAAGCACTTCCCTGACCGTAAACGCCATTTCCAAAACCAATTCTTGAGGAACAATCCCGATTAATTGCTTGCTCTGCTCCGATTCTTTAATAATATCGATTCCTTCAATCAAAATACGACCCGCATCCGGAGCCATAATTCCACTAATCAAATTGATCAAAGTAGATTTTCCAGCACCATTTGGACCAAGCAATCCATGAATCGTTCCTGCTTGAATATCCAAAGAAACGTCTTTCAACGCTTCTAACGGTTCACCATTCTGCTTTTTAAATGTCTTGCTAACACCTTGCACCGATAAGGCCGGAATCATAGTTCCAAGAGCCTACATCCGATGTATATTCTGGGCAATCAAGCGGCTAGCATGTCAAAAAAGGACAAATTTTGTTATACTCGATCCATTATGAAACAATTTTATCTTCGTGCCGCAACGTTCAGCTCGACTCTGTTCGCCACAGCGCTCCTCGCTTCGCAGGTACACGCGGCCCCTTTTGCTGTATATGGACCGACACCTCACAGCACCCACATAAACATGGCAACGGAGTATGTCGCTTCGTTTGAATCTGGCTTAGCAACCATCGAGCGCTGTCGACTCTCTGTAGACGGCGTGGATCAAGGCGACATGGTCCTCACAGGTACATCTGTGATGGGTACCGCAAAAAAAATAGTTACGATCAACTCCGCTGGAAGCCATCTCGTGCGAGCAACCTGTTTTGACGATGACGCGCCGTCAAGTGTGTACAGTGAAGAATCCGTGACTGTAACCGCCGATGCCTCCGCACCGACGCTTACGGCATACGTCCTTGCACCAAGCTCGCCGACCGCCGGCGCATCTTTCACGCTTCAAACAAATTACAGCGATACCGGATCGGGTTTGAATACCTGTGGATTGATCGTTGACGGAGCAGAGAGTGGATTACTTACACTTTCCAATGGCGCTGGCTCAACATCTGGAACAGCAACGTTTACCGGAACAATTAGCACAGTCGGCTCACACAATCTCACGATTAACTGCTTTGACCGTTCTGGAAACTTCGGTACACGCGCCGAGACCGTTGTGTTTGCATCCCTCGGCGACACAACCGCACCCGTCGTTAACAATATCAATCCAACGACAGCCACGGTCGGATCAGCCGTAAACATCACTGCAAGCTTCTCCGACAGTGTTGGCGTCGTATCCTGCAATCTATCTGTTAACGGTTCGCTGGTCGGTAGCATGGATCGCTCCGGCACGGTTTCCGGAACCGCCTCGCGCAGTCATAGTTTTTCCGGAACAGGCAGCACGAATGTCCAGGTTTCCTGCTCGGACTCCGCCGGAAATATCAGCAATAGCAGTCAGACTGTTACCGTCACCACGAGCCCAACATCTGGTCCTTACACAGGTCATCTCTTAAAACTCGCCTGTCCTGCAGGCTTTGTGGATGTTAACCACCCTTGTAAAGCCGTATACTACATCGGAATGGACGGACGTCGCCATGCTTTTCCAAATTCCCGCATCTACTTCACCTGGTATTCCACCTTCGACGCGGTTATCGACGTAGATAATGCGACGATGGCCTCCTTCGCGCTAGGCAACAACGTCAATTACCGACCTGGTATCCGCATGGTCAAATTCACAACCGTTAACAAGGTCTATGCTGTAGGTCGCTATGGCCAACTCCGCTGGGTGACATCGGAGGGACTCGCAACTTCCTTCTACGGCTCAACTTGGAACACCAAAATCGATGACCTGAGTGACGCCTTCTACACAGATTACAACTTCGGCGCCGACATCAACTCCACTGCGAGCTACAGCCCATCGGGTGAAGCTGCCTCCGTCACCACTATCGACGCAAACCTGCGCTAAAACATGGGTCACCGCACGGACAAAGATCCTCAACCCCTGCCACCAGCCGTAGTTGCGGGCACCACGCTCGTCATCATGTTTGTGGTTGTCTCGATGGTCTGGCGCAATACCCTTCACCGGCCAGACATTCGAGGTAACTGGTCCAGCACATCCTGTGAAAAGCTTGAATCCCCAACAGGAGATAAAGCCTCCAGATTACAAAGAATGCAACTGACCGGTGGTCAATGGACCTTGGAACAAACCTACTTCTCTGATATCGATTGCCAAAACAAGGCTTACAGCCTGCAAACCGTCGGTATATACGAACTCGGAAATAAATCACCAGAAGTCGATGGTGCGGTACATGGAGAATTCATCCGAAAGGAAATTCATCTAACAGCATTTTCTATGGACACCGCTCAAGTTTTTGAACAGTATCAATGCGGCAACACCAAGTGGGAAACAGACGTAACCACAATGATTAATGCAACTGGCTGCACCGGCATCACACCAAGCATTTCAAGCTGCCCCGCAGAATATAATCTCGTAAAACGTGATGAAGACACGCTCTACTTTGGCGATCGTTCTGAATCACTCTGTGAACACAACGAATGGCCAAACAAACTTGAAGTCAGTGGCTTGAAAAAAGAAAGCTAATCAAGCGTAGCGCTCCCCGTAATAGGCACTTACCGCAACACAATCGATCTTTAGAGCGCCTTGGTAGCAGCCATATATCCATCGAAACATAGGCGGTCCGTGTGGTCGAGAACAAATCCATACCGTACACTATCCAAGTAGGCTGACTTAAGGCCAAAATATATTATATGAAAAACTCCATTGCAACATGGTCATACGGTATCGGGGTTACGGTAATCGTCCTAACGCATATCTATATGCTCGTCGCCGGCTTACCCGCGAGCCAAATGACAGGTCACGCGATTATCAACCTAGTAGCAGCAGCACTTTTAGCCTACGGTTGGTTCAAACGTTAAAACCCGCATCAGAACACAAAATCCGCGCCTTTTAGGCGCGGATTTTGTTGGCTCGGGGACTTGGGCTCGAACCAAGATTCACGGCTTCAAAGGCCGCTGTCCTACCATTAGACGATCCCCGAATGTGGCCAAAAGATACGTGAAAACACGCGCTTCGTCAATGTCGATACCCTAACCACCGTCATCCGGAATCTGCGTATTGACAAATCGCCTTACTCGGGTCAACAAATCAGCCGATATCCCTTCCCGACCCTCCAAAACGTCCATATATCGTCGAGCCGACTCAACATGTCCGGAACCGGCTTGGGCAGCTGCTTCACGATAACTGTTTACCCAATACTGCATATCCTCAACAACTTCCGGATTATTCTGATAATCCGCCAAATTCTCCAGTAAAGCAATCAACGCTCGATACGCTGGCATTTCTTCTGATCTTATCTCCGCCTCAATTGTGAGTATCGTATCCCGTTGTCTTCCAGAAATATCGATCTCCAGAGCACGCCCCACATGAAAAACTTCATTGGATATTTCTTCCGTGTCATGCGACTCCCGTGTTTCAGAAAAATCAGAACCGGATAGCCGGATAAATCGCGTCACGTCGCTCTCGGATGAATCAAAGAGTTCATCAATACGCTCCTGCAAAAGCGCTCGCGCCGTTTCATTCTTCACTTCACGCACCAATGCTTTTATTTCTCGAGCGGGAAGGTCACGTCTCATCTCAGCAATAACTTCGCGACGCGCATGAGAAGCCGCCTGCCAATCAAAATCCGGATCGTAGGCAGCCACGATCTCACGCACAAGCTCGATATCATCGATCACGTGCTGTCGATAAATCGTAGCATCCTCCGATACGATAGACGTGTCAGCATATTCGGTACTTCCGTATTGCTCAATCAAGCGATTGGACAAATCTTGCGCCCAGAATGGATCATCTGCAGACATATCCGGAGCCAATCGGAATACATTGCTCGTTAACTCAGCATAATACTCGACCGCTCTATTCCGTAACTGTTCTTGCGGATTATCCGAATGTATTTGTTCAATATAAGAAAAACGCAATCGCTCCTCATCACGCGCATGCCCAACCATCTGATGCAACATGCGCAAACGCGTTGCAGGATCAAGAGCATCAAGATTCTCCCAATCGATTGCATGTGCAAGCTCATGAACAAGAACTTCACCAAACGCCGATGAAATTTCTAAACGTCCGCGTGTATCAAGTAAAGAGCCATACAATCGGATCTCAGAAGCCTCACTCGCTTCACCAATAGAGCAGGTACCAGCAATCTCCGTACCCTCCTCCATATGATAATCAGCGCGCATCAGGCGATGCTCCGTTGTAAACTCGATTGACGAAACAGCACTTCTTGCCGTCATGAATCGAGGAAAACCCTCCTCCAAATATCTTGTAACCAAGGCCTCGGAAACACCAACCGAATCAAAACCTTCAACGGTTGAAATATCTTCTCTGCGTAAATCCTCTCGACGACGCTCCCTGGAGGAACGATCTCTATCGGTTGCCGCTACTGGCACAAGTTCTCGTACAGCGGCCACACCAATCATTTCTGTTAACTCAGAACGGACTTCATCCAAAGGCCGATCGCCTGCAAACGAATCATCCGATGCGGACTCCTCAAACGTGTAAGCATCTCTCCTCACAGATTGTGGAAAGAACGATTCAATACCGCTTGAAGTACTGCCAACGATCGCACCTCCGAGTAAAAAACCTCTTAACGTCTTGCCTTGATCGCTCTTAAAAAAACGATTCATCGACGTCAAAACCCCTTTTCGTTCTCGTTTCTTTCCCTCAAATCGAATATCCTCAACTTGCAACTCATACAAACTCTCATCCAAAATTATCTCCTCATGCTTGGGAGTCGCTACGATCTTTTTTGGCGCCTCGACGCGCATCATGGAAGACTCCTTCATACGCGTGAACGTTCTTCCTGTTCAAAAGCATGCAATAAATGCTTGGAAACCGTGGTCTTCAGCTTCACCAAGGCAGCCTGCGTTTTATCTCGCTCTAGTTGCGCCGCCTCTTCCGCACTCTTCAGTAATTCAAACCATGCAGGCAAACGTGAAGCCGGTGTTTTCTCAATAGCGATCAGGAAACGGAATCGTTCACCATTCTCTAAAGGTAAACGCAACAAACGCTCCCACAGTGGCAAAATTGGCTCAGCAATATCATGCACCTGAATCTGATGACTGATCGCCCATTCTTTTATTGCAGAGAGGAACGTCGCATCACGCAAATTCACATATTCGCGATACGCAATAAACTCGTTCTTCCCATCCTGAACTTGTTTGGTGATTCCCTTAAAAACCGGAACTCCGCGCGTCTGCCATTGCTGAACATATCCACCGATAACCTGCTCCCCCGCCTGTGTAAGCACGACATGGCGCAAAGCTCCGTCACGAGTAACAAGCTCGCCCAGATATACAGCCTCATGGCTAAAGAGCAATGTAATCATATCAACGACGAATATAACGACCGACAGCCATCCAGGACACAAACGCCGATAGAACTAACAACCCTCCCAACTGAATTCCAACCAACGGAACAAGATTCTGAACAAAGAAAGCCATCAACCCAGGATCGCGTCCGTCAAACAAAATCGTGAGTCGAGGTTCAAGCAAGTGCACACACAGCCAAACGCCACTAAAAGTAAGAAGCGCGGAAAGAAGCGCGATCCAAACACCTTCTAATACAAACGGCATCTTGATATAAGAAGCGCTCGCTCCGACTAAACGCATAATCGCAATCTCTTCACGCTGGGTATAAATAGCGACACGAATTGCATTAAAAGCCGCGAGCAAACCAAATAAAGCAAAAATCGCCACAAGCGCGGAGGCAAACAATCGGATTTGTGCTCCAGCATCCTGAATCTTCACGATAGCCTCGCGATGATCGTCATAAGACGAGTTTCGGATAAACGGCGCGTACTGTGGATTACGAACCGCTTCCAACAAAAACGGATAATCCTCGGAATGCTTGGCCTTGATAATGAGTTGCGCACCCAATGGGTTGGTAGCCAGCTCGCTAAGCGCATCCAAAATTTTGGGATTATTTTTGTTTCGCACCTTAAAAGCATCCAATGCCTCTTGAGGTGAAACAAGTCTGGCTTCTGCCGTTTGCGGAAGCGACACCACATAAAATCTCGCTTGATCCAAAAGCGCGGGTGGCGCATCAGAAGTAAATGTCACGGTAACATCCACTTTTTGTTCAAGCAGTGTCACAACCTGCTCGATAACCGAGTTGACTCCCAGCAAGACATTCACGGAAAGTAAGGCCATCGTAAATACAAATACGGTAGCAACCCCAATCCACAAATTGCGGGCAAAGTGCTTCCAAGATGCAATAAAGATGCGCCAAGCCATCGTCATACGGTCAAAGTGTATTTTCCGTGTTTCTGGTCGGAAGCGACTTTTCCATCTTTCAAAGTGATCACACGTCTACGCAAGGCATTCACGACTTCACGGTTATGCGTCACCAGTACAACCGTTGTACCAAACGCATTAATCTTTACCATCAAATCCATAATGTCCTGCGTGTTCAAAGTATCAAGGTTTCCCGTAGGCTCATCCGCTAACAAAACCTTTGGGCGATGCACCAGAGCTCGCGCGATCACAACACGCTGTTGCTCTCCACCGGAAAGCTGCTGCGGAAATCGATGAAATTTTTCTTCCAGTCCTACAATACGCAACACCTGTGGAACAATCTCATGAATCAATTTTGATTTCACTCCGGCAACCTCTAACGCAAATGCAACATTTTCATAAACCGTTTTCTTGGGAAGAAGCTTATAGTCCTGAAAGATCACTCCGATTTGTCGACGCAATTCTGGAATCTCCCTTGGCTTTATGCGAGTAATATCCCAACCTCCAATTTCAATACGGCCAGCAGAAGGCTGCTCTTCCGCCATCAAAAGTTTTGCGAGCGTGGTCTTACCCGCGCCACTTTGGCCCACGATAGAAACAAACTCTCCAGACGGAATATGTAATGAAACATCATCCAAACCTACGGATTTTTGGCCATAAGCCTTACTTACGCGCTCTAAGACGATCATAGGGCATAGTATAGCAGAAAATTAACCTTGAACGCTCTTGGCAACCAGCTCATGCAAACCAGGTTCAAAAATTGAAGGAATAACCATATCTCCGGACGGATTTACAACAGATTCTGCAATCGCTCGCGCCGCTCGCAACTTAATGTCCTTTGTTACATGTTTAACTCCGTGATCAAGCATGCCACGGAACAAACCCGGATAACACAAAGCATTATTCACTTGATTAGCGTAATCACTTCTTCCTGTAGCGATAACCGCAACTCCCGCCGACTTAGCTAATTCCGGATCAATTTCTGGAACAGGATTTGCAAGCGCAAACACAATCGGATCTTTTGCCATTGTTTTGACGATATTAGCAGTGAAAGCCCCCGCCGCAGACACACCGATCAAAACATCGGCTTCTTGGGAAACTTCTGCCAAAGTGCCGGAACGTTTAGCGATATTCGTAAACGCCGCCACCTCTTTCTTTTCATCATTCAAACCATCACGCCCTTCATAAATCGCCCCTTGTCGGTCACACATCACAAAATCTTTCACCCCAGCATCAATCAAAAGTCTTGCAATAGCGATTCCCGCTGCACCCGCGCCATTCATCACAACTTTCGTATTTTCAATCGTACGCCCTGTCACTTTCAATGCATTTATTAATCCTGCGAGCACAACGATCGCCGTTCCATGTTGATCGTCATGCATCACAGGCATATCAAGCCGTTTCATGAGCTTGCGCTCGATTTCAAAACAACGCGGCGCAGAAACATCTTCCATTTGAATCGCGCCAAATGACGGAGCGATATGCGCAACTGTTTCCACGAACGCATCCACATCTTTTGTATCGATCACAATCGGCACCGCATCAATTCCAGAGAATCGCTTAAAGATCGCGGACTTTCCTTCCAGGACAGGCAACACAGCCAAGTAGCCGATATCACCAAAACCAAGAACAGCTGAACCGTCGGAAACAATCGCAACCGTATTCTTGCGCCAGGTATATCGATCAACAGCTGAGGCATCTTCCGCGATCGCTTGAGCAACCGCACCAACGCCCGGAGAATAGACCAAAGAAAGATCCTCTTTCGTCTCGATCTCACATGTCGGCTGTATTCGAATTTTCCCCTTTAACTTCTCATGCAATTCAAGAGACGCCTGCTTCACATCTTTAGCCATAGACAACCATAATCACCCTCCGCAAGGGAATTGACAAGGAACCCGTTTTGGTCTACGTTCAAGTATTCCGGTAGGAGGCCGGATACCATGAAAAATGAGCACTTTCTAAGACCGGACAGAGTTGAACAACACGGTTTTGAACAGCTCGACTTAGCAGAAAAAACCTGGCCGATTCTCATTCCGCAAGGAATGCATCTCGCGGCCATCGTCACGAGCGAGCCTTTCGGCAACTACTCATTTGATGTTGCTATCGACATCACCGAGCGCGGACGTTATGAACGCCTGCTGAATCAGGCTCGGAGTGGAGTCTGGACTAAGATCCGCCTGTTCCTTCTCTCCGATACCCATCTCGACGCATGTCGAAAAAGACCCCCTACCTGATCCCTGCCAAGTCATACTCGGCAGGGATCCTCTTTTGGACAAATACCCCTATTTTTACTACTATATCCTTATATGAATACCGACCTGCAATTGTTTGTAAAACAAGGCTTAGAAAAAGGCCTCTCTAGAGAAAAAATGGCTAAAGCTCTAAAAGAAGCGGGTTGGCAAGATGATGAAATCGGCACCGCTCTCGATACATACGCGGATATTGATTTTCCAGTTGCCGTTCCCAAACGCAAACCCTATCTCTCGGCCCGCGAAGCTTTCATGTATCTCGTGCTCTTCCTCACGCTTTACATCAGCTCGATCAGCCTCGGCACGATTCTCTTCCAATTCGTTAATCGCTGGTTTCCGGATGCGCTCGAGTATTCCTATATCTACGAGTCGACGACCGCGATCATCCGTTCTGCAACAGCCGCACTCATCATTACCTTCCCAGTATTCTTCTGGATGTCGCGCATGTTGCGTCAGGCGATTGCCAAAGATCCAGAAAAGCGCTCCTCTAAAGTCCGTAAATGGCTTACTTATGTCACGCTTTTTGTCGCAGCCGGCGTAATCATTGGCGACTTAATCACGCTTGTTACCTATTTATTGAGTGGAGAAATCACGACGCGTTTCCTGCTCAAAGTGTTGATCGTTCTACTAATCGCCGGCTCAACCTTTGGATATTATCTTTGGGACTTACGCGGTGAAGAAAAAGAAACACCTCGCACATGGAAAGCCTATCCAACCGGACTCAAGACATTTATCGGAATCGTTGTCGCCTTTGTCACGATCACGGCTATCGGAGGCCTCTGGACCGCCGGCTCTCCGGCAAAAGAACGTGCTCGTCGCTTTGATGATCGACGCATCTCGGAATTGCAATCAATCAGTTATGCAATCGATAATTACTGGAACCTGAAAAAAGCCCTTCCCCGCGATCTTGAAACGCTAAGCGCAGAACGCGACACCAATATCAGCTCGATCCTCGATCCGGAAACCAGTAGCCCATATGAATACATCATCACCGACACCGATAGCTACGAGCTTTGCGCCACCTTTACAATGCCAACCTCACCAGAATCCAACGAGGCATATGCGCCAACCGGCACCGAGTTCTGGCAACATGGCGAGGGTCGCACATGTTTCCCGGTAGATGTTCGCAAACCAACGGATGCACAGACGATAAAAGAAGTAGAGGTCATAAAAGAAGCTCCGCTAAATGTCCGATAACCTATGTATCAGGAATACATCTCACTCACACTCCCAAAACGTGATCTAGAAGAGTTTCATCGAGGCTTATTGCAACGCTTTGTTGCAGAAAGTCTTGTTCGACGTGAACAGGGTCTAGAAGAATCCGCTTATCCGGACTCACTTTCTAAACTAGAAGAAATCCTAGGTGTCTCAGAAGAACGCGCGCACGCGATGTTACATGAGACAGAAGACGATCTGTGGAATTACGCTTGGTATGTTTATACAGATGAATGGGCTTGGCATCGCGCTAAAGATGAAACCATCAAAGAACTCGGAAAAAAATCGACATCGCTTAAAAGCGATGCGCTCGATCGCCTAGTCGAGGAGCGCTACGAAAAAAACTTTGAAACATACATCCGTGAAATAGACATGAAGGAAGAGACGGATGAAGTCGAACCGCGCAAATCAAGAGAGCATCGGAAAAAATAAGTATGATAAACTGACTCGCATGTCAGGGCATGCGAGTAAAAAAGCATGGGTCGTAAGCGTGAACATGGGCTATGGCCATGAACGCGCGGCTTTTGGTTTGGAGGACCTTGCTTACGGCGATATCGTAACGGCCAACAACTACCCCGGAATTCCTGAAAAGGAAAAAAAACGCTGGGACGGAACCAGAAAAATCTATGAAATCGTGTCCCGACTTCAGCCGATTCCAGGCATAGGTCAAGCCGCATTTAACTTCATGGATATGTTTCAACGTATCCCGGACTTTTATCCACAGCGCGATTTGAGCCGACCCTCACTCCAGCTCCGCCAAATCTACCGGATGATCAGAAAGCAAAAACTAGGAAAACATCTGGTGGAAAAACTCGCTAAACATCGTCTTCCATTAATCTCTACATTCTTTATTCCGGCATTTGCCGCAGAAGAGCACGGATATCCGGGAGACATTTACCTCGTCACATGCGACGCGGACGTTTCACGCGCCTGGGCGCCACTTGACCCTAAGAAATCTCGCATCAAATATTTTGCGGCAAATGGTCGTGTCGTTGAGCGCTTAAAGCTTTACGGGGTGCGCGAGGAGAATATTTTCCTCACCGGCTTTCCCCTCCCAAAACCAAGTATCGGAGGACCAGAGGCGACGATCGTAAAAAAAGATCTGGCTGCAAGAATCTGCAACCTCGACCCAAACGGAATTTTTATCAACAAGTACACCGATGTCTTAAAACAAAATCTAGGTGAACCACTTTGTAATTTCAAAAAAACACATCCGCTAACCGTCACCTTTTCCGTTGGCGGAGCCGGTGCTCAACATCAACTCGCGATCGATCTCATGACCAGTTTAAAGCCGTCTATTCTTCAAGGTCGTGTTCGTCTCAATCTAGAAGCTGGTACTCGCAAACACCTTGCGGACGAATTCCGAAATGCCGCGATCAGCCTAGGTATGAAGCGCGCCATCGAGAAAAATCTTCACATCCACTGGCATGACGATCGTCCGACATATTTCCGACAATTTGCCCGTACACTGCGCACCACAGACATTCTCTGGACCAAGCCCAGCGAACTTTCTTTTTATGCGGGGCTTGGTCTCGCGATCATCATGGCTCCACCGATCGGATCACAAGAAGATTTCAACAAGCGTTGGTTAGAAGCCGTAAATGCCGGAACATCCCAACTTGATCCCAAGTATGCCAATGAATGGCTCTTTGACTGGATTGAGTCCGGTGGTCTCGCGCGCTTTGCTTGGAACGGTTACATCGAAGCCCCGACCCACGGCGCATATCGCATCGAGCAAATCATTACGGGTGAAAAAATGGATCTCGCAGAACTTCCGCTTATTGTTTAGGCGCCGTCACACGATACACCAAACCCGCACGATCATCGGAAATGTACAGGTCTTCCGTGCTTGCGCTGTATTCGATATCAACTGGGCGACCAAGGACGCTTGAATCATCCAACCAACCTGAAAGAAAGTCTTCATCTTTTATAACGTTGCCAGCGTCATCAAGAACAAATCGTCGAATCTTATATCCTGTTGGTTCGGTACGATTCCAAGATCCGTGATATGCGACAAGTAGATCGCCCGAATAACTGCTCCATTTTCCGGAAGCACTCGTCAGAGGAAGAAAATACAATCCGAGTGGGGCAGAATGTGCAGGTAAATCAATCTTGCTCGGTGTTTCAAATGGCTCCATGCACGGATTCCGGATATACGTATTTTTATCAAAAACTGTGTCGTGGATATTCTTTCCATAACAAACAGGCCAACCATAATTCTTGTCTTTTTCGATAACATTGATTTCATCAGGAGGTAATTCATCTCCCAAAAAATCACGACCCATTTCTGTCGCCCAAATCTCATCGGTTGTATCGCGCTTTGTCAAAAAGACAGAATTGCGTAACCCTCTCGCATAGAGTTCAAATGTTTGGGTATCGAGATCATATCGCCATATTGCTGCACGTTGTGCATCTTCTTCATGACAAACATCGCAAGAAGAACCATTCGCAACATAAAGAGCGTTTCCTACTAATAAAAGTGATCTGCTCGTATGGCGGCCACCCGTTGATAGTTTTGCTAATACTTTTCTATCGGTAGCCTGCTGTTTGCTTATATCATACGAATATTGAACAAGGGCATCTGTTTCCGCAACATACAGCGTTGCGGTTGACTCACCTGGAAAAATATCCGTCATCGCTAGACCATGCGGTTTATTCAATCCTGATAAAACAATTTTTGTTGTCTCGGCGATACCATCGCGATCTATATCTTCTAAAAGAACAACGTTCCCTTGTGCGGGAATACTCACTAGCAACGTTCCATCGGTAACAGACAAAAGGTCTCTTGGAGAGCCTAACTCTTTTGCAAACACATTCATGGAAAAACCTTGCGGTATTTTCAACGGTAAACCTGTTTCATTTTTACCAGGCTGACCATCTTGAGTATTTGTAGCCAAAGGTCCGATGGGTCCGGCATTTCCAAGGTCGACAGAGGGCGGAACAAGCGTTGGCACCAATCCTCGATATGGCCAGGCAACATAGAGAAAACCACCGAAAGCCAAGAGAACCACCACGGCAAAGAGCCAAAAGAGACGTTGTTTCATACTTCGATTATACCAAAACGATCCCAATTGGGCCCGTTTGTTACTCCGCGGCAAATACTGGATGCATCCACGTACGAGGAATCGCCATGATATCCGACTCACCTGTAGGACTGGGAATAATAAAGCTCATACCAATCGCAGCGACCGTAAACACAACCAAAAAGGCACCAACCGCTCCAAGGAAGTGGTTTTCCTGCTCGAGTACACTGCTTCCGATCTTATAGATCCAGTAAGCAAATACGTGCACAGTGATGGCGATAACAACAGCCCAAATCATATCCGGAACCTACGCCAGTATTTTGTTATTGGCAAGCGTATTATCAAACACAACCACGCCATCTACTTCTAAGCGCTCAAAAGCCGGAAATACATCCACATGATAACGTGTTTTTGATGGAGTCAGGCCTGGTTTTTTATAGACCCCATGCTTCTCACCAAGCGACATATGCAACCCGAGCACACGCTCAAAGGCGGTAATGTCGTTCACAGGCGTCTCACGTGAGATAGCTCGATTGAGACCAACGCCAAGCTCACGCACAAGCACACGCTCTTCCGCACGAATCAACTCAACGATGCTCTTAAATTCTTCTGGCGCGTCTTCCCCCGCCTCCAAAATTCCGTCTTTCACGAGGCACAGAAACGGCTCATGAAAACGAACCATGAAATCATCGCCAGCAAATGCGTAGATACGAAACGTGCCATTCACCTTTGATAAATCACGCGCTTCCGTAAATACTTCGCCAATCGGAAATGTGCCCCCGATGTTTTCCATTCCCGTATAATCCCCGATATTCAATTTACATTCCTCCAATCCACCTTCCCAAACAAGTTCTGTATCTTTGCCGATAATTTTTACGGTCTTTGCCTGATCGAGCAGAGCCTTTAATCCCAAACCTTTTGTCTGTAAATAATCTTTATCAAAAGCCAGAGCATCGATCCAAGTTGCATATTGGTCTTCCGACATGCGATTTAAGTGCACATGCTCAATCGCCTTCAACTTACGCTTAAAAAGCTCGATACGAAGACGAAATTCATTCAGTCGAAAGTTAGCGGACTGAACTAAAATAACAAGATCTCCTGAAGCAAGCGAATCGATCAAGCTTAAAATTGCAGCTGCATTTGTTTCAGCAAAATTAATGAATTGTCCATCCGGTATCGCTTCACGATATGCATCAGTCATGATACTGGCTAATTTAGATTCACGATCATGAATGACAATCACGCGCTCTTCAGGAGTGCGTTTGATGGCTCCAGCCAAAATATCGCGGATATGGCCGGCAGCAATGGAGACAAGATTAGACATAGATCTATGATACAACGAACCCCGCTTTTAGCGGGGAGCATCGATGGTGGACGTTGCTGGGATCGAACCAGCGACCTTTCGAATGTGAATCGAACGCTCTAACCAGCTGAGCTAAACGTCCGCAAACGTAGCGGAATAATACGGAATCGAGTAGAATTTGGCAAGATGTCCACCATGACCATTTCAACCTGGCTCAACAGCTCAGAACGAAGCCTTGCACGCGTGCTTCAGGATAAAGAGCTGGCTCATCAAGATGTCCTCTGGATTGCTTCATATGCATTAAATAAAGACCGCGCTTGGCTCTTTGCCCATGCGAATGAAGTGCCAACATACCGGCAACTCTGGAAACTCAACCGCCTACTCAAGCGACGTTTGCAAGAAGAACCCCTCGCATACATTGTCGGTTCCGCGCCATTCTTTGGTCGCGACTTCTTTGTCGATAAACGCGTCCTCATCCCCCGTCCAGAAACGGAAGACTTGGTAGAAATCGCCCTACGTCGTGCAAGAACACTTGAACACCCAACGATTCTTGATATTGGAACAGGCTCTGGCGCGATAAGCATCACAATGGCACTCGAATGTTCAAAAGCGACAGTACTCGCGAGCGACACGTCTTCATCGGCATTGATCGTGGCAAAAAAGAACGCAGAAAAACTCGATACAGATGTCCGATTTTTCAAAGGAGAGCTTCTCCATAAACTCCTCCTTTCAAACATCGATAAGAAATCTCCACTCATCGTTCTCGCAAATCTCCCCTATCTCCCCCTCTCCGACAAACGCAGCATGCCAAAAAGTGTTGTCGGTTATGAGCCAAGCAGCGCACTGTTTGCAAAAGATGCCGGTTTGTCACTAAACCAAAAATTGATCGAGCAATGCAAACCGCTCAAACCAGATACGATTCTATTAGAAATCGATCCACCTCAAACAAAAACGCTTCGAGACTTTGCTCAAAGCGTTTTCCCCGATGCCACAATCCGTATTCACCAAGATCGCTGTGGCCGCGATCGTATTCTTGAAATCGCTAATCACTAGCTACCAACTCCGGCAAAAATAACATCGTCGGTTGTAACTTCAATCCAGGTTTGTCCACGATTAAAGATGAATTCCGATCCATCCGTCGATTCAAATCGCATTGGCTCACCAATGGAACGACGCCATCGTAAGATAAAACGCTTTCCATCACGATACCCAATCGCTTCTCCGCTACCAGTCGTGCGGACTTTTAATCGTCCATAAGAATCCAAAACCTGCTGTTCGGTTTTAATCACAATCACGTTATCTGACTCGATCGTTGAGCCATCACGTTCTTTTTGCACCGCACCGGCAAGACTACGTACATAGACACCGCGTTCTTTGTCAAAATTCCATCGTACATTAAAACTTCCTCCGTACGGAATACGAATCAAATCCGTATCACCACGATCCGTCGAGCTGGCCATATCCTGAAAATGCCAAGCAAGTGGCATCGTAGAGCTCGCAGCACCTTTCTTGGTTACAATCGCATCCATCAATGATTGCTTTGTATAAACATTGTGCGGCGCAGAACGATTCGTGTCGCGCCAAAATGTCGATCCGTGGGCAAATTCATTTACATCAAGAAAATCCTGCAAAGCCGAGATCTTTTCCAAGGCTTCGGGACTTCCGCCTACATGGAAATACGCCGCATTCCAACCATCAGCCCAATCCACATAATACGGGCGTGCACTGCGTACCGGTCCTGCTTGTTCGATAGTACTCGACGCCGGAAAGAACGCCATGTAACGCGTAATACCGCCTTCCACTGGCGCTTCAATCACAATCGAAGCTTTTGATAAACCGGAAACAGGACGCGCATCCGGATGATTCTCGATCATAACCGCTCGCGGAGCGAGTGATGCAATCTCCGGATCAACCAACACGCCATCAAGACGGCGATCTACCAAAGCCAGCGTGGATGTCGGAACCTGGAAACCCACATCATTATCTTGGTCATGACGACTGCGTGTTACACCTGACAGCACCAAACCCAGTACAAGTAAACACAACCCTACAATCAAAACGGTTCCGATGGCGATCTGCCAGCGAAACCGTTTTGCGTATCCGAGGAGAATCTCGGGATTCATGTGGAATGTTATTTCTTATCCGCGTCGATGGCTGCTTCCGCGGCCGTCTTTGCATCTTCAGCGGCTTTCTTTTCCTCGGCTTCAGTCTTGACGGCAGTGACGTCGCCAACCTGATTCTCTTCAAGCTTCTTAAGCTCATCTTCCGTAAGCGGACGAGAAACCGTTGCGATAGTCATGTCCAAATCGTTGGTAATCTCAACGCCCGGCGGAAGTTTGATATCGGCAACCGTGATCGAATCCTCAAAGGTGGCAAGCTTGGAAAGGTCGACTTCGAGTTCATGCGGAAGGTTGGCTGGGAGACAGCGAACCTCAACTTCATCAAGCGACTTGATCAGTGTACCGGAATCCGCTTTCACCGCATTAGACTCACCAATAAACTTAAGCGGAATATTTGCTTCCATTTCCTGGTCCATACGAACCTGATGGAAATCGATGTGTATCGGCTCCATAGAAAGTGGGTGAACTTGCACCTCTTTAATGACAGCCTTTACAGCGGAGGCTTCACCGATAGAAATATCCACAAGACTGGAATAGCCTGCCTGCTTGAACACCTTCAGAAATTCCGAGCGAGGAACAGAAACAGGCTGGTTTGTTAGACCAGAACCGTACATAATCGCTGGAACGCGCATAACGGCGAGTTCATCCTTAGAGCGCTTGCCCATGCTGGTACGGGCCTTGGCGGATAATGCGTAGATCATAATCAAAAAAGTGCCTGAATCTTACGGAAAAGACCGCATCTCGTCAAGAGCCCAGCTTTAACAGCTCCTGACAGAGATTTTGGCTCTGTTGACTAATATATTGATATGCCCGAATACACTCGTCAGCACCCACGGGAGCTTGACTAGCCAGTCGGACAGCATCAGCAGCATCCAAATCCGTAAGTAAGCCCATCGTGCTTATCCAACCTTCATGATCCCGAATCAGAGCAATCATCGACCGCTTGCACTGTGGGCAGGCGCAATGGAATAAACGTCGATCCCCATCTTCCCGAACAAGTGTAACCGTTGAATCGGTATACGTTGCCTGGCAATGTGGACACTCAACGATCAAACGTGATTGACGGAGACTCATACATCCTTTATAGCCTGAAACGCGTCCATCGACAAACGAGCTGTGGACAGCCATGGCAATAACGAAAGAAGAAAAGGATGCAGAAACTGAACCATCAAAACCGCCAACAAACCCCAAACAGCTGCATGCCAAAGATCCGTATAGCCTGAAAACGATTTACTCTTATGATATTTCCAAAGCGGTTTACCAAATGCTTCCGTAGAAAACACGCCGGAAAAACCTTCGAGAACCGCAAGCAAAGCCCCATAAGCCAACCACTGAAACAAGATCGGCCACAATCCGACAACTGGTTCAATCAAAAGAATGAGAAGAGCCCCAAACCCGTAAATCGGCGCAAATGGCAGAGGCTTCAGCGCATACAAAGTCCGATACCCACTATCAATCCCCAACTCATTTCCCTGCCCTACACGTCCAAGTTCTTTACGTTCTTTGCATTTGTCTGGATGAACTTTTTACGCGGAGCAACTTCAGAACCCATTAAGACGTCAAACACCTCATTGGCTTTTTCCGCATCATCAACCGTAACAAGTTTCATCAAACGCGCATCTGGATCCATCGTCGTATCCCAAAGCTGATCCGGGTTCATTTCACCCAAACCCTTGTAACGCTGGATGGCGACACCGCTGGACGTCTTCACAAGCTCCTCTTCTCCATCTACCTCCTCCTCTTCAACAACCTCCTCTTCAACCTTTCCTTTTTTGGCCTTTTCTTTTTCTTCCTTGAGTTTTTCAAATTCAGTAATCAGCTTATCGCGCTCAAGCTCGCTATACGCATATTTAATATTTTTTCCCTTAGCGACACGGAATAGCGGTGGCTGAGCAATATAGATATGACCCTTTGTGATGAGTTGCGGGAAGTATCGATAAAACAATGTCAACAAAAGTGTTCGGATATGTGCGCCATCAACGTCAGCATCCGTCATGATCACGACCTTGTGATATCGAAGCTTCTCAATCTCAAACATCTCTCCGATATTGGTACCAAGAGCGATCACAAGATTTTTAATCTGCTCACTCGAGAGCATACGGTCGAGTCGCGCTCGCTCCACATTCAAAATCTTTCCACGCAATGGAAGAATTGCCTGAATATCGCGATTGCGTCCCATCTTGGCAGATCCACCGGCAGAGTCTCCCTCAACGATGAAGAGCTCGCACAAATGCGGATCGCGATTAGAACAGTCAGCGAGCTTGCCCGGCAATGTCATTCCTTCAAGTGCTCCTTTACGTAGCACCGTGTCACGAGCAGCACGTGCAGCCGCACGAGCACGTTGTGCCAAAACACACTTACCGAGAATCGCCTCCGCATCCTTTGGATGCTCCTCTAAAAACGTTGCAAATGCGTCACCCATCACGGATTCCGTTGCGCCGCGTACTTCCGGTGTACCGAGCTTTCCTTTTGTCTGCCCTTCAAATTGTGGTTCCGGGTAACGGACAGAAATAACCGCCGTCATACCTTCACGCACATCTTCACCGGACAAATTATCATCCTTCTCCTTCAGGTAACCCTTGTTACGTGCATATCCATTCAAGACACGCGTAACAGCTGCACGAAAACCCTGTACATGCGTTCCGCCTTCCGGGTTAATAATATTGTTCGTAAAAGCGTACAGAGTTTCCACGTAATCATCCGTATACTGTAAGCCGATGGAAATCTCAGCTTTATCAATCTGCTTCTCGACAAAGAAAATATTCTCGTGCTTTGGTTGTTTCTTGTGGTTCAAGTGACGCACATACGAAGCGACGCCACCTTCAAAATAAAAGGCATACGCATCATGTTGGTCTTTTTCACGCTCATCGATCGCAACCAATTTAATCCCTTTGGTCAAATAACATTGCTGTCGATAATGATCGACCACTCGTTGATAATCAAAACGAGTTCCTTCTTTAAAAATCTCCAAATCAGGTTTAAACGTAATCGTCGTACCATGATTTTTGCTCGTCCCAATTTTTTTCACCTCGCCCTTAGGCTTTCCGCGAGAGTACTCTTGCTTATACATGCCGCCATCACGTTCAACGATCACTTCCAAATGTTCTGAAAGAGCATTAACGACAGATGCACCGACACCGTGTAAACCACCAGAAATTTTATAGCCAGAATCATCGCCTCCAAATTTACCACCGGCATGGAGTACGGTCATGACCGTTTCCAAGGCAGAGACTTTTGTTTTTGGATGCTTATCAACCGGGATGCCACGACCATTATCGAACACGGATACGCGATCATTCGGTAAAAGCGTGACGATGATTTCATCTGCATGTCCGGCCATTGCCTCATCGAATGAGTTATCGGCAATTTCACGAAGAAGATGAAATAAACCATCAGGTCCAGTAGAACCGATATACATTCCAGGTCGCTTACGCACTGGATCCAAACCCTCAAGAACGGAAATCTGCTCCGCGCCGTAGGCATTAGAAATCTTCTTTTTGTCGTCGGATTTAGCCATAAAAGTCCACAAGAGAATACCATGAAAACATGGCTACATCCAGCCATTTCGTCAAGCCTTAAGAAGGGTGCTAAAATACCCCCATGCCCAATGAACACATCATCGGCTCCGGAATGACTGAGCAGGAGCTGCAACTCGCATCCTGGTGGGTTCGTAACCGCGCACGCGTCTCGTCTATCATCCGCTGGACCTTGATTGTCCTGAATATATTTTTCTGGTTATTCGTTATTTGGACCTTGCTCGATGCGTACATCATTTCTTATCCTCGTGAAGCACGCATCCCTCGTTTGATCGCAGAAAATCAGCTCGCCGTCTCCGGACTTCAAGCGACGGTGCCCCAACCAATCGTCCCAAGTGATGTCAGTGTGTTTGACACCACGGGCGATAGAAACGATTTTCTCGTACAACTTTCCAATGCAAACCCGACCTGGTGGGCTGAGTTTGATTATCGCTTCCGCATCGGAGATGAAATGACAGAAACTCGCCAAGCATTCATCCTCCCCAAAAGCCAACGTTACCTAACCGAACTCGGCGCAACGCTTAATACCGCTTCTAAAAATGCACAGCTCGTTGTCGACAATATCCGTTGGCACCGCGTCGATCCTTCCGCGGTTGATCGTGACTACACGTCTTATGCCGCAAATCGTCTTCAATTCTCTTTTGATGACCTTGCCTATAAGCGCGATCTAACCGTGGGAACGCAAGTTGTCGGTCAAACCACATTCACGCTCAATAATCCAAGTCCCTATGGTTTCTGGAATGTGGATCTCACCGTTATCTTGTATCGAGGTACAACCCCGGCTGGCGTTACAACCATTGGAAAAGCTCAAGTAAAACCCGGAACAACTGAACCCGTCGCTATCAACTGGTTTGATAACCTAAGCGGCATAACCAGAACCGAGGTCAGTGCCAACGTGAATATCTTAGATAAAAAAACGTATCTTCCGGCAGGGCAATTCTAGGCAGTTTTTACAGTTTACGGCATACAGTTTACAGTTCGAGCATGGCCCGTTTATGGGAGTACTTAGAACGTCTTGACTGGACGCTGCTCGCGGCCGCTTTTACATTAGCCGCTGTAGGTTTGGTTGCTATTTACGGCATCGGCGTTTCCCAAGAGCCTTCCGATCTTTTTCTTTTTCATAAACAATTTGTCACCTTTGCGATTGGAGTCGTGATTATTGCTGTTCTGATTTTTCTCGACTACCGCCATCTACGTTCTTACGGACTCATGCTCTACTTAGTTGGAGCTGCGTTACTCTTGGGAGTTCTGCTCTTTGGTGTACGTATCAATGCAACGCAAGGCTGGTTCCGTTTGGGTACTCTTTCTTTCCAGCCAGTGGAAATAGTTAAAGTAACCCTGGCTATATATCTAGCGGCATTTTTTGTACGGCGTGGACGCGGCCGATTATCCTGGTCCACCTTTGGCATCAGCTTCGTAGCGACTTGCGGCTATGCCGCTCTCGTTCTCATGCAGCCAGACTTTGGATCTGCAATGGTTCTCTTTCTTATCTGGGGCGTCATGTCACTGTTTGCCGGCTTGCCACGACATGCCTGGCTCATTCTTCCAATCATTCTACTGACAACCGGAGGAATTGTTTGGAATTTCACTCTAAAAGATTATCAACGCGACCGTGTCGAATCATTCCTCGATCCAGAACGCGATCCTCGCGGAGCAGGCTATAACGCAATCCAGGCACGTATTGCCATCGGTTCTGGCGGATTACTCGGTAAAGGTATCGGAGAAGGCTCACAAGCCCGCCTCCGCTTCCTCCCAGCCGCCGCTACCGACTTCATCTTTGCAGTCGTTGGAGAAGAACTAGGATTCGCTGGAATCGCCTTTGTCTTTTTTCTCTTTGGAATAATCTTGGTGCGATGCATACGCCTCGGCTATGAATCGGAAGACGACTTTGCCGCGCTCATGCTTACTGGAGTCAGCGCTATATTTCTAATACACGTCATGGTGAACGCTGGTATGAATCTAGGCCTAATGCCAATTACGGGTATTCCTATGCCGTTCCTATCAGCCGCCGCCTCATACATGCTTGTTGTCTTCCTTTGCGTCGGATTAGCAGAATCCGTTGCCGTCCGCCGTCGAGGCCTTGTAGACCAAGCTGCAGGAAAAATGCTGTTCGAATAACCCTTGCCATGGTCAAGTGCTCTTGTTATTATCCCCGCCGCACGGAACGGACCCAAAAGCCACCCGCGGGTATCGTATAGTGGCTATTATGAGTGCTTCCCAAGCACTAAAGACGGGTTCGATTCCCGTTACCCGCTCCACGCCGAAGTAGCTCAGCTGGTAGAGCAATGCTTTCGTAAAGCAGAGGTCGCGGGTTCAACTCCCGCCTTCGGCTCCATACAAAAACTCCGTTTTAAAAACGGAGTTTTTGATATCCAATAAAAAATGCTTTTTAAAAATTCAGATATCGCTTTGCGCTATCAATACGCGTTTGAAGCGACTGATCAAACGTATCACCTCCACGTGTTCTCAAGATCTCCTCAATATACGCAGGACGCAACAGATAACGCTTATAAGAAGCTTCATCCCAACCAAACTGCGCTTTCAAGAAAACCTGAATTTCATCAGGCGTTGTCGATGTCCCAGCACGGGATACCAGATCCTCATAAGCTCGATCGACATCAAGCGATGTCACTTCAAGACCGGACTCTATTGCCAAACCTTCTACCGCCTCGATACGAATCGCACGTTCATAGGCTTCCTTGCGCTCGGCATCCGTAATATCTCGAACCACACCAGCGTCTTTAGCGATCGGTCCAGAAAGAAAAGCACGTTGCGCATCCACGTGCGCCAAATACTCCTCATAAGAAACCGTTCTGTCGCCAACCTTTGCAGCAGGAAGATGCAGTATAGCCGCCATCGACCGGACAAATGGCTTCTCCGATCTACTGATGTAAACCGAGCTAAAACCATAACCGATGCAGACAGCAACTAAAAGGACAAGCAGGCTACCGACCAACAATTTCATTCTGGAGTTCATGGGCGTGGGAAAAAATAATCAAGCCAACGTCTCGCATTGCTACGCATATCCGGTGCCTGTTGATTCACATGCTCGGTTTGCAAATCATCTTGCCAACTCGCTTGCATCCCATCAGCACCCTGGAGAATAATGACGCGCTCACCCGGTTTACGTAAACCGAGTCGCATACGCGCCTCCTTGTCCAAGGCTTCGTTAGAATCAAGCCTTGTTAAGAGCTCGACCAAAGAAAGCTTATGACCTTCATATTGCTCGATCTGAGCCTGCATCTGACGAATCTCCTGGTCCACCTGCCACTCGCGATAGGTCTCTCGCACCGTCGATATCCCTACGACAAGGAACAGCGTTCCTGAAGCCGCTACGAGTAGCGGCCAACGGGCCTTCCCTAGAGCGGAATTCGCGGAACGCGGCATAACCGGATTCTACCTTACATTGGCTTAAGCTGAAAACCTCCAACAATTGGGGCAGAGCTTGGGCGAGCCTTTTCTATTTGTGAAACAAGCAGCTCCGGACGAGCGACACCTGCAAAAGCAATTGATCCGTTTCCATGCGCACGGATACGTAAAACGCCCGTTCCAAACATCGCATCACCAGGGCCGCGTCTTTCGACGCTAACTTGTTCAATAGAAGCGATTGGTAGCTCTTTTACATGTCGTCTCCAAACACCTAATTGCTCGACATGTACGAGGCGTTTATTCGTCAACAAAAGCACATGCGCATCCCAAACAAGAAAAACACGAAGCGCGTAGGCCGCACCGACGGCAAGCAATAAACAGAAAAGCGCCATTCCAAAACCTCCTACACGGACAAGCGGAAACAAAAAGAAAAACGGCAAGGCGATAAGGAGTGCTGACAAAACAAGCCGCAATGCCATCGTCCGTAAATGTCGACGTACCAAAAAAAGCGTCTGTTCATCCGGCTGCAACTGAATAACGTCGCGTATACGGAACATAGCAGTAGAATACTACATCGTAGCTAGGATAGCTTCACGTGCCGTCTCTGCTTCATTCCACGGAGCTTTGCGTCCATCTGCCAAACAAATCCAAGGTTCACAACCTTTTCCAGTCAAAACGACCAAATCACTCGGCCGAGCAAGCGACATCGCCCGGAATAATGCCTCGCGCCGATCATCAATCAAAAATAAATTTTCTCCTTCGATCTTTCCTACGCTCCGCGCACCGGACGCAACCTGCTCGATAATGTCACGCGGATTATCATCATACGGATCTTCATTCGTGACAATAACAATATCCGCATTCTTTGCGGCGAGCTCTCCAAGCACAGGCCGGCGTGCAATATCCCTGCCGCCTCCACAAGAACCAAGGACATGAATCGTTCTCTCTCGCGGAATAGATTCAAGAGCGCGATACAGCTGTCTAAAAGATTCCGGCTCCGGCGCATAATCAACAATCACTTGATACGGTTGCCCTACCTCAACGCGTTCAAATCGACCTGGAACGATTGTAATCGCACTGATACGTTTTGATGCAAGCTCAAGATCGACACCCAAAACCTGACAAGCAGAAAGCGCCGCTAAAGCATTTAAAATATTATATTCACCCGGTTGATTGAGTCGCATCGAAATACGCAATCCGGAATCTTTTGCATCTCGCACTACAAAACGCACACCCGTCGGATCCGAGGCAATGTCCTCCGCATACAAACCGCGCTGATTCTCGATGCCATACCAAGTCCGCTCGTCTATCGATTGAACAGCAGCGTAATACTCGCTCTGTGAGCTATCCGCATTAAACACACCAAATGTATGCATACGCTCCCCAAAAACAGTCTTTTCTTTACGATGCGCAACATGCTCAAACAAAAGACGCTTTGCTTTTTTATAATTCTCAAACCCTCCATGCGCTTCAATATGCTCCGGAGTCAAATTCGTAAACACGGCCATGTCATACGCAATGGAGTGATGCCTCCCCTGCTTCAAACCCTGTGACGATGTTTCGATCACCGCATAGCGACAACCAGCCTTCACCATGTCACGCAACATTTTCTGCAAAAAGAATCTCCCCGGCATGGTCATCTTTGTGTCATTGATCCACTCCTTATCACCGATTTTCATGAGCGCCGTCGTTGTACAACCCGCCGGAAATCCCGAAGCCTCCAGTGCATGCGCTAAATAAAAACTCGTCGTCGTTTTTCCGTTGGTCCCTGTAACACCGATCACAATCAGCTCCTTTGACGGATGCCGATACACAATCGCGGAAACCCAAGCGAGTATCCGATGATAGACGGCGATAATCGGCACAGGTACGAGCGCTTTAAGTCGATGCAACATAGTTATGGAGCGTAGGTAATCAAAGAAACGATCGCAAGTAAAATCGCAACACAAAACGTCCCGATGGCAAAGGGAACAGCTGTTTCCAAACCAAACACTTTTGCAATTAACAACAGAGCTACTCCCACAACCTGTAGAAACATCTTCATCTTGCCATAGTTATTTGCCGACGTATGTCTCCCTTGCCGTTTAGCGATATATGCTCCCACGACCAACATAAGCTCAATAAGAACGATCGTAATCGCAAAAATAATATTGATCTCACGTGCGACAAACAGAATGACCACTGAACCGATCAACAACTTGTCTGCCACCGGATCTGCCATGGTTCCCCAAAGCGTGATCTGCTTCCGTAAACGAGCCAGCGAACCATCCCAAGCATCCGTAAGCGCCGCAAATAAAAAAATACCGAGCGACCAATCCCAAGCTTGATACCACAACGCAACCAGAACAAATGGAACCAATAAAAAACGCAGAATCGTCAAATGATTCGGCCTTATGAAGCGTGGGGTTATCGGGACGAGAGTCAAGGCGAATATCCGATCATGCGGATAAAGCCGGATATTCTCGTTGGTCATCAACATATCCGCCTCCAGCATACGGAAAAAGGCCAAAAATAGCCAATGTCGGCCATATTTGTTACGCTCGACAAATCTATGGTCGGAATCCTGGCCTTAAAGGCTGCCGTCGTTTTTAGCTTCGTTTATTTTGGTTGGATCTATGGCGAGCGACTTGGCGCCAACCGATCCGCCCCAGGCCGTTGGCTTATCGGTGTTCTTACGTTGTTAGCTTGGCAATCGCTTTGGCAAACATTTTTCTATTACGCCGGTCTTTCACTGGGCGGAATAACAGACGCGGCTTCCCTCGCCTTAGCCGTTGTTTGTCTTGGTCCACTTATCATCAGAACACATGTAAAAGAGTCCGATGGTTTACGTGCAGGGACTCCTGCATGGATCTGGATACTTATCTCGATCATTCCCGCGATTCTCGCATCAGCGTATATCCTCCGCGGCGCTTGGCTCGCTACAACCATCGACCCAATACGCACACCTTGGCCACTTCTTCCGATTCCAACGCTCGCAGCGTTCTCCATCATCGCTCTTTGTGGATTACTAGCCGCCTGGAAAACACGCACAAGCTGGGCAACAGCAATCATCATATCGCTTGGACTTATTGCATTAACCTCGATCGTACCCCTCGTTTATGCTAATGGATTTGGCTTTGACGGATATCTGCATCGCGCAAGCATGGAAGTGCTCCAAACAACCGGAACACTCAATCCAAAACCACCGTACTACATTGGTCTCTATGTTTTTGAAACATGGGCTTCTCGCCTACTTTCAGTTTCCATCGCGGACATAGACCGTTGGTTCATGGTATTTGCCTTGCTACTATTACCTATTTCACTGCTATGGACGGTCAACGACCGTAAACAAGGTTCTTGGATGCTCGCGACGAGCTTACTCGTTATTCCACTCGCGCCTTTTGTTGTTACTACGCCCCAATCAGTTGCCTATCTTATTGGATTTGCAGCGATTGCCTCCGCGATCGGAAAACTCCATCCACTCACAACAATAACCTTTGCGCTTTGGGCATTGGCGATTCATCCGCTCGCCGGACTTCCATTCCTACTGGTAGCGCTCGCCTTACTCGCACGCAACCGCACTTGGCTTGCCGGTCTACTCGTCTTAGCCGCCGGCATTTCTGTTCCAGCCGCGTTTTTCCTACTTGGTAAATTCTCAAGCAACCAAGTCGCATGGGATTTTTCACGTCTCTTCAATAGAGAAACGATCAATGCAATCTTTACTCGCTTACAACCTCCAACGAACCGCGTTGCACTCTGGGCAGATGCCACATCCATTCTTGAGCTTCTCCAAATCCCGATCATCGTCATCGCCTCACTCTTTGCGATTTGGAAAGATCCGGAACGACGAAAAACATGGATCATTCTTTCTACTTCTGGCATTTTCTTGATAATCGCCGGACTCGTATTACAAGCCACCGGAGACTTTCCTTTCTTGATCGATTATGAACGCGGAAATTACGCCGATCGTCTTTTTGTCATCGCAAAACTCTTCTGGATTTTCCCCGGACTCGCAGGGCTTGGCTTACTCCTAAGCCGAATAAAAAAACAGGCATTGGCACCCGCACTTTTCCTCTTAGCCTGCATTCCTGCAGGTGTCGCCGCGAATATCTATACATCCCTCCCACGCCATGATGCGGCAAACGTTAGTCGCGGCTGGAGCGTTGGTAGCGCGGATGTCGAGGCCGTTCACTGGATCGATCGCGATGCCAGCGGTAGCCCATACACCGTACTCGCCAATCAAAGCGTCTCTGCAGCGGCCGTTCAAGAACTCGGCTTCAAACGATACGCTGATGACATCTTCTTTTATCCAATCCCAACCGGCGGACCTCTGTATCAAGAATTCTTGCATGCGATGGACGTCGATACGACGCTGGAGCCAATACGCCAAGCCGCAAAAATCGGACGCACAAAACTTGTGTATATCGTCTTAAACGACTATTGGTGGAATGCGTTTCGCGTAGCAGAACAACTCTCATCTCTCTCCGATGCACAAGTCCAATTCCGCGACGGACGTGTGCGTGTCTACAGATTTGAAATCAACTGATTCAAGTTAGCCGCGTATGCAACCGGATCATGTCTCCGAGCCAACTCATACATACGTGACGCTTGTGTGGCATAGGACGCGGCTTCTCGTAGATAATTGAGGCTATCCGTCCACGCTTCCATATCCCCACTCGGGCAAAGCAAACCCGCACCATCCAGTGTTTCAGCGATACCGCCAATATTTGCAGCGATCACTGGTAAACCAACGGAAGCCGCCTCTAAAATCACCGTTGGTTGATTTTCTGCGATCGTAGAAGGCACAAGCAGAGCATCCACGCTCCGCATGAGATCCAAAACGCCTTGACGATCGAGTGTGCCATAAAACGTCACCCGTGGATTACCTGGAATCCCTGGTCCAACAACATGCAATTGAGTTTCAAAGGGCAATGCTTGTAAAAGCGATATCGCAAAATCATAACCCTTCTCTACGGTCGCACCGACAATCATTAACTGCATCGGTTCTTGCGGCATACGAGGAACAAAATCCGCTGACGGCGCCGGATTAGGAAGAATCTCAACAGCGGTATCCACAAAAAACCCCCGACGCTTATGCTCTTCAATCAACCAACGTGTTGGAGAAAGCACGACATCCGGCGATCCAAAACTCCATCGTCGAAGCATCGACCAAAATCGTTGCCACGGGGTAACCGAATCACCAACCAGCCGACCGGATGGTTCAAATAATTGAACGTCATGCAAAAAATGCACCCAAAAATATCCACGCGCATGAATCGCGGCCGCCGTTCCAAATCCACATCCTGTCATATTGTGTGTGAACACGAAATCAGGATTCCAACCAATAACTTCCTGCTGAATACTCGCACGCGACACAAGATCTGCAAGATGATGAAAAAGTCGTATCGGCGCTGATCGCTCCAACCAAAGAATCGTTGGAGACCAGACACGAACCTCATGTCCCGCGGCCTGCAGCATCTCGACCTGTGATCCACAGATACTCGCAGCGCCGCCGGTTTTTGGCGGAAACGAATTAGTTATAACCGCGATGCGCATATATTGCGATACAAACCACGCAAACGCTCTACATGCCGTTCCCAAGAATACTGTTCCGCGTGAACACGTGCTTGAGTCGATAATCGCTCACGCAACGGATCATCATTCAACAAATCTCGCAACGATGTAGCAAGAAGTTCCACATCACCCGGCGGAGTCAGAACACCTGTCTCATCTCTTTTTACAACGGTACGTACACCTGGTAGATCGGAGGCAACAACAGGAACTCCACAAGCCTGCGCTTCAAGCGCAACTAGTCCAAAAGCTTCAGCTGCGCTCGTAGAGGGCAGTGCCAAGACATCTGCCGTACGATACGCGTCAACCAAAGACTCATCGTCAAGCTTTCCCAAGAAATGCACGCGGTTGGCAATACCCAACGATCGCGCACGCTCTTCATAACCTGAACGCATATCCCCCTCACCGACAACTAATAAATGTGTTGCGATATCAAGTTTGGAAAACGCACTCAATAACTCTTCAATACCCTTGAAAGCATGCGCGCGATCCAAACCACCGACAAACAACACGACCTTGCTTCCATCCGGAATCAAAAAGCGCTCGCGTCGACTTGGTCCTGGAGAAAAAATATCCGTGTCGACACCAAACGGTAATTCATCAATCCGCTCGGGATGCGCCCGAAAAAATCCCTTGAGCGAGGAGTGCTTTGCATAATCAAAGCTAGAAACGATGATCCGTTTTGCGGAAGGCAGAATCCAAGGCTGTACCAACAACCGATGCAGAGTAAAGATAAATCCTTTCCATCCTGTTGCAATCGCATCCATATGAAAAGTCACGACGATTGGAGGTAGGTGACGATACGATAAAAGCAAAGGCTCAGCCGTTCCAAAATACGGATAATGCAAATGAATCACATCTGCTTTTCCAAGCGCATCTCTAAGTCCAGCCAAAGATGATGCATTTCCAAAACGCCACATCGTTTTTAAACGATGAACAAAGGAACGATCACCTTGTGTAAGATTTGTCTCCGGTGCGATCAAGATCGCATCCTCACCAAGCGCACGAAGACCGGCGACTTCACGCAATGCAGATTGTCCAATACCACCGATTTCCGGCGGCGCAACACAAGAAACGTGGATTATTTTCATACGTTGTCATTCCCGTGAAGACGGGAATCCAGACTTGCTAAACTTTCTGCTCTAACGATTTTGGTAAGTTGTCGTTCAAGTCGTACATGCGAGACATGTAACTGGAAGACCAAAACAAAAAGCAAAATAGTCGCAAGATACACGACCAAGTCAGATCCGCGACCAACTCCCACAATATTAGCAATAAAACTCGCCGTGTCCGGATACCAAGTCACGACAAGCGCACCGATAACACCGATCGTCCAAAGCCAGGCCACAGCCCCGCTTACAGCCTGTTGTTGATGACGTCTCCAAACCAACCAAAGACTAGCAAGGAATGCAGCGCTAAGAACAAGTTGGAATAACATAATAATTTATTGAAACATCCCAAGCAGCAAATGCCAAACAATCTTGAACGCATCGCTCGTCTGATTCCCCTTTGCTAAAGTCGCAGCGGTATACGAAACGCGCGCTGGTACCTCCACCCATCGCAAATCTGATCGTGTAACCAATCGTAGAATCTCTGAACAATGCGCCATACGATCTTGATGAAAATCGATTTGTCGCGCAGCCTGAGCCGTCATCGCACGCAAACCACTTTGTGGATCCGTCATATGACGAGGAATACCAAGCACAAGCTGACTAAACACGCGACCTCCTTGTAAAAGAATACGACGCAACATCGGCATACCCTCAGAAGGAACACCGAGAAATCGTGAACCAAAAACCACGTCCGCTTTCCCCTGCTGTATCGGCTCAAGCAAAACCGGAATCGAATTTGGATCATGCTGACCATCGGCATCAACATGCACAATAATATCTGCCCCTAATTTCAACGCTGCCAAGGTACCAGTTTTTAACGCAGCACCCTGCCCGCGATTCAATGAGTGCGTGAGGACAACCGCATCTGTCGTCTTTGCGGCTTCTACCGTCCCATCTCCGGAACCATCATCCACCACGACCACCTGATCCACCAAAGACTGAATACCCAAAATTGCCGCAACGATGCGACTTTCTTCCCGATAAGCGGGCATAACAGCTATCACCTTCACCCGCCCACCTTAGCGCGAAGCCTAGCCAATTTCAACCCTCTAAAATGTCCTAAAACTAAGTAGACTCTTATTTGCGATCGTGTAATCAATGGTGCGCTTCAATCCGTCATCCAGCGTTACCAGTGGAATCCAGCCTAATTTCTCTTTGGATTTTGAAAGGTCCGGCAAACCGAGTTGCGTAATAAACATAAGCGGTGCACGAAACGCGATCGATGAAGTCGATCCCGTCATTTCCATAATTCGGTTGGCGACATCCATCAACGGGACATCGACATCACTACCAAGATTCACAGGACCCGGATTCTCGGCGACACCCATCAATTTGATCATTCCATCGACAATGTCCGTAACATACACAAGCGATGTACGAAATGACTCGTCACCAAAAATCTCAAATTCTTTACCATCGAGGGCGTTCGTAATGAAATCAGGAATCATCTGACCATCAAAAAGCGGCATGCGCGGACCATAGGTTCTAAAAATACGCGCGATTCTGACATCGATTTTATGAACGAGTTGATAGGTAAAACAGCTCGTCTCAGCAAAACGCTTTCCCTCGTCATAACAGGATCGAGGCGTAAGCAAATCAACCGCACCATACTCCTCTTCTCTAAAATTATGACCATCCGGTGGACGCGGTCCATACACAACCGATGTTGAGGCCTGCAAAAAACGGGACTGATAGCGCACAGCTAAATCAAGCGCATTCTTGATGCCGATCGAGTTAGCATACAAAGTCTGCATCATGTACTGATCAAACTTCTTTGCACTGGTCGGACAGGCAAGATGATAAATCTCTTGAATGCCTTGGAATTTTACCTTGAAACGCGCAAGCTCCGGAAAGGCTTCCGGATCAAACGGAACGCTCATATCATGACGAATAAACTCAAAATCCGGATTCTTGAGGAGATGGTCAATATTGGATTCCTGACTTGTCATGAAATTATCCAAACAAATCACACGCGAGGTCTTCAACAATTCCTCGCAAAGATGAGACCCAATAAAACCAGCTCCACCAGTTACCAAGACATTCTTTTTATCAAAAACAGGTTTGTCAGTCATAATATTTTACATGAAAGCAGCAGACTCACTTCTTTTAGAACGCGAATAATCGATCATCTGTCTTAAGCCGTCTTCCAAGCGCACAAGCGGTAACCAACCAAGCACCTGTCTTGCCTTGGAAATATCCGGGAGACCAGCCTCCATCCATCCCGCCGCTGTAGGCTCAAAACGGATGCGCGAGTTAGAGTCACAGAGCTTTGTAATCATCGAGGCGATCGAGGAGAGATACTGCTCTTGATCTGACCCAAGATTGACAAGCGTCACATCCACCGACGTATTCATATGCTTCACCATTCCGTCGATGATATCGGAAACATAACACAAGCTAATACGCGCATCTTCTGGTGCGGCGAGCTCAATATCACGTCCATCTAATGCGTTGTTGATAATATCCGGTAGCAAGTTCCCATCATAAATCTTCATGCGCGGACCATAGGTACGGAAAATTCTCGAAATCTTTACATCCAAACCATACACATCGGCGTAGGTCTGCAGTATCGATTCACTGAAACGCTTTCCTTCATCATACGCACCGCGAGATGTGAGGTGATCAAGCACGCAAGGATCCGTTTCAGATACAAAAGGTCGATCTGCACGACGAGGTCCATACAGAACAGAAGACGAGGCATACAGAACCTTGGACTGATTTGCGACCGCAACATCCAAAACATTTTTGATACCAATAGAATTGGTAAGCACGGTTGCGATTTTAAAATCCTCAAAATGTCTTTTAGAGATCGGCGTGGCTAAATGATAAATCTCTTGCATGCCTTGAAACTTGATTTTGAAGCGCTCCAATTCCGGATAGGTAGCAAGATCGAACGGCTGCGTGATATCGTGATTAATGAATTCAAAATTTGGATTCTGAAGCAGATGCTCAATATTCGCGACCGTACTCGTGGAAAAATTATCGACACAAATCACGTGATGCTCACGAACAAGCGCATCACACAGATGAGAACCGATAAAACCGGCACCACCCGTAATCAGGATATTTTTCTTATCAATAACAGAGTGTTTGCTTGACATGCGCCGATTATAGCACAAGGGCTAGGCGTGAGACGGCTTCCGGAAGGTAAACGATCTATGAGCAAAATAGGTATAGATGGCGCAGATACCTGCAATCGGCACAAGAACATATCCATCAAAAAATCCCAATCGCGCCACAGATACCCAAAACAAAAAGGCCTGTAAAACCGCAGAGCTAACGACAACAAAAAAATATCTGCCAAATTGCGTATGACTGGCGGAATCCGTCGCTCGATACGTCCATCCGCGATGCGCGGCAAAATTAAACACTCCTGAAACACAGATCGATAAAACATTCATCAGCGTCTTGCTAGCCCCAGGAAACAGCCAACGCGTAAATAAAAAATACGCACCAGAAAAAATCAAAAACGAAACTCCCCCAACAATAACAAATTTCACAACGCCCTTTCCCTCACGAAAAGCAAAATGTTTGACGCGAGCTATCATAAACGCTTCAAGAACTGAAAAATCTCCGTTGCCCATTGCGGAGCCTTCGGCAAGGCAATCGCCGTGTGATGAACCGGTTCAACAGATGGAGCAGGGGTCACGAGTCCGGAAAGTGCACGTCCCGCATTTAGCCTTCCTCGCCCTAAGGCACCAACCTCACCAGGTGCAACACCCGCCTCAATTGGATCTGCCGTATCCAAGATACGATCTCGCACTTGCCTTGCCGTCCATTCCGGTTTCACGGATCGGATCAAGGCCGCCGTACCAGCCACAAGCGGTGAAGCTGCACTCGTCCCCGTAACCGTATCAATATAACTACGTGTCGACGTAGAGGTAGATTCCGGAGTATTCATCGTGGGGTGCGCCGCGATAAGTTCATGTCCAGGCGCAGCCAAATCCGTACATGCAGCGCCAAAGTCAGCATACGGCGCACGTTGATCAAGCACATCGGTACCTGTTACAGCGATAAGCGTACTCGAGGGAGTGACTCCGCAAGCCGGATAAACGGGAAGCAGCGCCAAATCCTTTCCTTCTTGCTCAGAATCATTCCCAGCAGCAACCACGACGAGCACATTAGCTGTTTCCGCATCAAGAAGCGCTTCATCAAGCGCTGGATCATTATCATAACCGGTTAAACTTAAATTAATGATCGATGCACCGTGATCAATCGCAAACCTGATCGCCTGAACAATGCTCGGAATACTTCCAAAGCCATCGCCATCTAGAACGACCAGCGGCATAATGCGACTGTTCCATGTTACGCCGGCAATACCCTCTCCATTATTTCCTTTTGCGCCAAGGAGAGACGCGACAATCGTCCCATGACTCCAAGCATCATCCGGCTGCTGGAAAGCGACCATGGGACCAACCCATGAAGAATCATTTACAAAATTCCAACCAAACACATCATCGACGTATCCGTCGCCATCATTATCGATTCCATCATCAGCGATCTCCCCTTCATTCACCCAAATGTTCTCTCGTAAATCTGGATGACGTATATCAATTCCTCCATCAATAACAGCCACAATAACGTCTCGGCTACCCGTCGTCGTATTCCAAGCAACATCAGCTTGAATCTGACGTAAATGCCATTCTCTGTAATACAACGGATCATTAGGAACAACGCGTTCTTGCGCTTGTGCAACAGACGTCGTTAAAAATAGCGCAAATGCTAGGCAAAACACCTTACAACCAGCTGGAAACATTTTATGGAAATACATGTGCTGGACAGTTCAATCCGTGTAAGTTTACAGTAGGCACATCGACACGCCAACCCACATGCTACAGCAAGGACAACGCCTTAAAAGCTTACTTCTCCTGGTCGGTGACCTGGCAATGTTTGAATTAGCACTATTCCTTTCCCTCATACTGCGTTACGGCGACCTAGATCTATCACGATATCTGGTAAACGTACCCTCATTCTCGATCGTCGCCCTGATCTGGATCGTGTGTTTTTACATTGTTGGGCTTTATAACCTCATGCTCGTCCGCGAGCCTGTGCGACTTTTTAGAACGTTTTTGGAAGGCATGATCATCAACCTCGGACTCGCCTTCTGCTTTTTCTATCTCCTTCCATTCTTTGGACTGACTCCCCGCACCATCCTGCTCCTGTTCTTCAGCCTTTCACTCCTATTGGGTTACGCTTGGCGCTTGATCGCAGGACGTCTTCTCCAAAAATATTTCTCCGGCGGACGAGTCCTCTACGTTGGTCCTGCAGAAGAAATGCGCAGAGTCGACGCGTTACTCCGAGAAAGCTCACTTGGTATGAAACTCGTCGCCGCGATCGCTACAAGCAACGAAACCTATCGTCATAATGAAATAAATTGGTTTCCGCTCGCTGCGTATCAAGAAACACTCAAAGCGGAACACATTACATCCGTTGTTCTTGGTGTTCGACCAGAATCCGAACCCGAGCTTTCAAGACAGCTCTACAAATCGCTTTTCAATTCCGTACAAATCCTCGATCGTGCGGAAATTGAAGAAGCCGCAACCGGCCGCATTCCCCTTTCCTACGTCACAGAAAGCTGGTTCTTACATCATCTCAATGAAGGCGACAAAGCTTGGTATGAAGGCGTAAAGCGTATTATCGATATCATTCTTGCGATCCCATTTGGAATCATCACGCTTATTCTGTGGCCGTTTGTGACGATTGCGACCAAGCTTTCCTCCCCAGGTCCAACCCTCTATTCCCAAATCCGTGTCGGCAAAGGCGGAAAAACATTCAAGATCCATAAATTCCGTACCATGCATCTCGATGCAGAAAAGGACGGCGCACGTTTCACCGCCGACGCAAAAACCGACCCACGTCTCTTTACCTTTGGTCGATTCATGCGTCGCGCTCGTATCGATGAACTCCCACAAATCTGGAACGTCCTCATCGGCGATCTCTCTCTGATCGGCGCAAGACCAGAGCGCCCAGAATTTGTTTCACCTCTCGTTGAGCGCATGCCGTATTACGCGCTGCGTCATCTCACGCGCCCCGGATTAACGGGTTGGGCCCAAGTCATGTTCCTCACACCAACGGCCAGCCTTGAAGACAACTTGAAAAAACTCCAATACGATTTGTATTATATTAAGCATCGCTCATTCTTCCTCGACGCACTCATCCTCCTGCGCACCGTCGGAATCGTACTCCGAAGACAGGGAACCTAAGCAGCAGGCTCAATCCCCTCATCCCTTAGCAACTGTCGCAAACCTTCATCGAACTTGATACGCGCCTCCCAACCGAGCAATTCTCGTGTCTTTGTAATATCCGCCTGCGTGTGACGCGCCTCTCCTTTGCGACCTTCAACATACGTACGTGGTCCGCCAAATACATCAGCAATCTTGTTGATTGAATGTCGCTCCCCAGCGCCCACATTCACAACCTCGCCCTTTCCGGCATTCCCCGATTCCATCGCCAACATATTAGCTCGAACAACATCAAACACATGCGTGAAATCACGTGATTGCTCCCCATCTCCGTGAATGGTAATTGGCTCACCCGCTTTCTTCTGTCGCTTAAAATGTGAAATGACGGTCACATACGCACCTTCATCAGCCATACGTGGTCCATACACATTAAAATAACGAAGTGACACCGTCTCCATATCATAAAATCGATGAAACTGTTCCGCTATCTTCTCCCCCATATACTTATGCAAGGCGTAAGGATTGAGCGGATTGGCCGGCATGTCCGGTGTCAGCGGCAACTTCTCCTGTGCGCCATAAGCCGACGAGGAAGCGCTATACACAACGCGTTTTACATTAGCGTCCCGCGCAGCAACAAACACATTCAATGTCCCCATTACATTCGCTTCCGCTGCAGGAACAGGATGCTCAATAGAAAACGGAATACGCGGAAGTGCACCAACATGGAATACTCCGTCAATTCCTTCAAAAAACGGACGGATCTGCTCAAGGTTGGTAAAGTCCGCAAGAATAAACTCAGCTGCTGGATGCACGCGTTCACGCTTTCCGGTGGATAAATTATCAATCACACGTACCTCATGCCCAGCCGCGATCAAGTTATCGACAAGATTTGACCCAACAAAACCCGCGCCTCCGGTAACAAGGTATTTCTTTTTCTTAAGCGGTGTTGGTTGCGTTGGTTCTTTTTTTGGTGATCCTTCTTCCCACTGGATATTAATCCCCTGCGCAAGACAAATCGCATTATTATATTCTTCAGCCTGTTTCAAAAGTGAAAGATCCATGCCTGCTCGGTCGCCAAGCTGTCCAATTGCGCGCGTATCCTTAGGCAGACATTTTCCTCCGTAACCACGATAACCTTTATGAAAAATCTCCCAGTGATGCGTGCCCATCCATGGCTCGGCTTTCGCGCATTCTTTTACCAGATCATAATCAACGCCAATCTTTTCACACAAATCAAACATTTGATTTGCATAAGCGACCTTGAGGGCATAAAAGGCATTCCCAAAATATTTCACCATCTCCGCAGCTCGCGATGGAATAATATTTTCAAAAGGCGCGCGCGGAAGAATACCCATCACTAATTCCGCATCCTTCCGACTCTCCGTCGTATAGCCTACGATCTGTCGATTCGGAAACTGCATGTCGCGGTCCGCCGTGGTCTCTGTCAGAAATTCTGGATTAAACAAAAAGCGATGCATCGGATAATCCGTCTGCATACGCTCAGTTGTTCCGGGCAAAATTGTCGACTTTAAAACAATCGTTTTTCCAGCAACAGGAATCGCCTGAATGGCCGCCCGCAAATACGACTCGTCAAAACCGCTACCATCCAAGTAATAAGGCGTGGGGACAGCAATAAAGATGACATCGGCCGTCCCCAGGACCGAGGCGTCCGTCAGCCCCTTTGGAGGGTCATAGAGCCCAGGAACAGTCCCATGAAGCCTAAAATAACGGTCTAGAGCACCTCCGACCATCCCAGTGCCCATAATGGCGATCCGAATCATAGATTCCTACCTAATCACGAAAGAATTTGGAATACCAGAGTTGGAATTGAAACATTGCCCACAATTCTTTTCGACGATCGATTTTACCAGAAACATGCTCTCCGATTAGCCTCGATATCGTCTCATACTGAAATAAACCCTGGTCTCTCAAACGCGACTCCGATGTTAATTCAAGCAATCTCGATTTAAGTGGTCCGCGCAACCAATCCGCAACAGGCACCCCAAATCCATGCTTTGGCTTGTCGAGAATTTCCTGCGGTACACGATCCTTTACTAACTCTTTCAAAAGCCGTTTATTTTTCCAATCGCCGATCTTATATTTTGTTGGCAATGACAAAAGATATTCAACAACTCGTCGATCAAGAAGCGGCGCACGAGACTCTAAAGAAAACCACATCGTCGCTCGATCAACCTTCACTAAAACCTCATCCATTAAAAAACTACGCAAATACGCCCAACTCCAACCACGCCAACCGTCAGAATCATTCCCCACTTCTTTTGTATAGTCGATAAGCAATCGCTCTGACCAATCCGGATCTACTTCAGCAAAAATACGAGGATTTAAAATCTCTTTCAAAGTCGATACATCCATCGATCCACGCCAAGCCAAATCTCTCGTCAGTCGATCGTCGATTCCCAATCCTCGCGACAAGCGTTGCAATTTGAATCCCGAACTAAAATATCCACCTCCTGCGGGAAATCTAGAAAGTGGCGCACGCATCAACTTTTGCAGCACCATCGGTATTTGTTCCGTCCACAGATGAGCCGGAATATGTTGATATCCCATGAGCAACTCGTCTCCCCCATCTCCACTCAAGGCAACCTTCACTTGCTTGCGGGTAAAGCGTGCAAGAAGAAGCTGCGGAAGAATTGCCGCATCCGCCAAAGGCTCATCGAGCAAGTTCGTTGCCTCATCGATCATCGACAAAACCGATTCCGCCGTCAGCTTCTCTACGTAGTGCTCAAGGCCCAACGACTTTGCGACTAAGCTCGCCGCTTCTGTCTCATCATGCGACCTATCATCAAATCCGATCGTGAATGCCTTCAAGGTCGATGCCGATTGCCGACTCGCGCTTTCTGCGACAGCGGTCGAATCCAAACCACCCGATAAAAATAATCCAAGCGGAACATCCGAAACTAAACGTTCTTTCACCGCTAAATCAAACCGTTCGCGCAATCCCGCGACCGGATCACTCGTATCAATCTCTTTCTGCGGACAAGTCCAAAAACTCCAAGTCTTCTCAATCTTTCCATCTTTCCAAGACAGGACAGAGGCTGGCGCAAGTTTGAAAACATTCGCGAACATCGATCTTGGCGTTGGGACCGCATCTGATCGGAAATACGCTGCAAGACTAATAGGATCGATCTTCTTTTCAACAACACCCGCCGCCAAAAGCGCTTTCAATTCCGATGCAAACCACAACGTGTTATTTTTGATTGTCCAATACAACGGTTTTTTTCCAAGTCGATCACGCGCAATGAGCAAGCGCTTCTCACGCGCATCCCAAACTGCGATCGCAAACATGCCATCCAATTTTTCAAAACAAGC
>CAYZVS010000002.1:0-97462 GCA_964482085.1 uncultured Gammaproteobacteria bacterium | reverse complement strand
CCGCCATCACAAATCCGCCTTTTGGCGGATTTTGTGTATGATGGCGCCATGCCCTCTAAGCACGCCGCTTTTGTTCAATATGTTGCCGAGGATATTCTTTCTGATATCGATGTAAAAACTCGACCGATGTTTGGCGGCCATGGCTTTTATCATGATGGAAAAATGTTTGGGCTTGAGGCGGATGGCAAGATTTACTTTAAAGTAAGCGATAAGAATCGGACGGATTATGAGCAGGTTGGAAGTGAGCCGTTTACTTATGCTGTGCAGGGAAAGAAGACGATGACCATGTCGTATTGGACGTTGCCGGAAGAGGTTTTGGAGAATCGAGAACTGGCGGTGGAGTGGGCTAACAAAGCAATACGTGTCGCATTTGCGGCAAAGAAAAAATAATTTATGCGAAAACTTATTTGTTTGATTACCGTTTTCAGTTTGCTTGGCGCGGGGTGTTCTTCATCCCTTCCGCCACTGTCTACATCGACACAGTATGGAATTAGTTTAACGCCAGAAGCATTTGACGGTCCTTCATTTGAGCGATTCATGGCGATGGTTCCGGAGGCTGGCGGTGTGTTGAGTTGGGCTGGGGAGGGGACGGAGCTCGCGACGGAGAAGAGTGCGGCATCGGTGGTGGTCGGTCTTACCAAACAGCGGTCATGGACTCCGGTGATTGTTACGGGTGCAAAATCGTCCATTATTAAAGATGAATTAAAGCGAGCATCTTTGCAGGCGGCGATTGTCGGATTTGCGAGGCAAGAACGTCCGCCTTATTTAGCGATCGGAAATGAAATAAATTTTTCTTATCAGGATGCGGCAACTCGTGATTTGATAGTTGATTTTTTTCAGGACACGGCACGCAAAATAAAAAAGGTGAGTCCACAAACGCGTGTTTTTCCGATTTTTCAACTTGAATGGATGAAGGGTTTGCGCGGAGGGTTATTTGGAGGAAAAGACGATACGGAAGTCACGGATTGGGATTTGATTAATCGTTTTCCGGATGCGGATTTGATCGCTTTTACTTCTTATCCAGCTTTAGCTTATAAGGATCCTGCGGAAATTCCTGTAGATTACTATTCGGAGATTGCATCGCATACAAGTAAGCCGATCGCTTTTACGGAAATTGGTTGGTTTAGAAAAGGACCAAAAGCGGATGGCTGGGAGAGTTCTCCGGGAGAGCAGGTGGCGTTTGTGAAACGTATTCCAGATCTGATTGTATCGATTAAACCGACTTTTATTATTTGGCCGTTTCTTTTTGATCAAGCGATCGGTCCGCCATTTGATTATATGGGTTTGTTACCATCCGGCTCATCGACAGCTCCGGGTTGGGAAGCGTGGAAGGAGATCGCTAAGCCGAAGCTCGACAATCCTTAAGAGAGACGATAGTCTAGGGGTCGAGCCTGATTTCTTGGCCGATTTCTGTATTATGCAAGATAAAATCGTGATTCGTGGAGCGCGCGAACACAACTTGAAAAACATTTCTTTAGAGCTGCCTCGTAACAAGATGATTGTCTTTACCGGTTTATCCGGTTCCGGCAAATCGTCTTTGGCTTTTGATACCATTTTTGCGGAAGGACAGCGTCGATATGTTGAGTCGCTCTCTTCCTATGCGCGTCAGTTTTTAGGGCAAATGGATAAGCCGGATGTCGATGAGATCGAGGGCTTAAGTCCGGCGATTTCTATCGACCAAAAAGCGCATTCGGCAAATCCGCGCTCGACGGTCGCGACGATTACTGAAATTTACGATTATCTGCGCGTGTTGTTTGCGCGTGTTGGACGTCCGCATTGTCCGATTTGTCGTAAGCCGATTCGGAAGATGACGATCGATGAAATGGTTGATCGTGTCCTTAAGCGCACGGATGAGATCCATCGCACATCTACGATCGAGGGAAGGAAAGTGAAGTTTACCAATGAAGTCGCTATTCTGGCGCCGGTTGTTCGTGGTCGAAAGGGAGAATATAGCCAGCTCATGCAAGATTTGTTTGAGGCGGGTTTTCTTGATGTACGTGTGAATGGAAAGATGTATAGCTTGCGCGACCGCATTCCACTTTCTCGATACAAACAGCATACGATCGAGGTTGTGGTTGATCGTGTTCCGCTTGCTTGGCCAGTAGAAGGAAATAAACAATTACAGACACGTTTGAATGAAGCGATTGAAATGGCTATTGATCGCTCCGAGGATAATGTACTCGCGATCCTGGACGACGGAAGCGAGCTGTTGATGTCCGCACGCTTTTCTTGTCCGGAAGATGGATTTGCATTTCCGGAAATCGAGCCGCGTTTGTTTTCATTCAATTCGCCGTATGGAGCGTGTCCGACTTGTAACGGTTTAGGGACAAAGGATTTATTTTCCGATGAGATTTGTGAAGCTTGTCATGGGAATCGCTTGAGAACGGAGTCGTTGTTTGTGTGGCTTGGAGACAATAAGAATATTGTCGATGTTTCCAGCATGCCGATCACAGAAGCCGCTGATTTTTTCTTAGGTTTACCGCTGAATAAAACGGAAGAGAAAATTGCTGAGCCGATTTTGCGAGAGATTATTGCAAGGCTTTCGTTTTTGCTTGATGTTGGTTTGGAATATCTTACATTGAATCGAACGGCAGGCACTTTGTCCGGTGGAGAGGCACAGCGTATTCGTCTTGCGTCACAAATCGGTTCACGTTTGGTTGGTGCGTTATACGTTTTGGATGAGCCAACCATCGGACTTCATCAACGGGATAACCAGCGCCTTGTTGATACGCTTACGAAACTTCGTGATATTGGAAATACGATTATCGTTGTTGAGCATGATGAAGATACGATTCGCGCTTCTGATTATTTGGTTGATATTGGGCCAGGAGCTGGAAAGCATGGAGGACATATCGTTGCGCAAGGGCCATTGCCTAAAATTTTGGAAAATAAAGATAGTTTGACGTGCGCCTATTTGCGTGGCGATAAAGTGATTCCGTGGCCGACGAAACGACGCGAGGCGGCCAAGGAGCATATTACGATTCATCGAGCGGAAGAAAATAACTTGAAGGATCTTACCGTCAAAATACCGTTAAGACGTTTTATCTGTGTCACGGGTGTTTCCGGTTCTGGGAAATCGACATTGACCATTGATGTTCTTTATCGTGAGTTGGCACGGAAATTGAACGGATCGACCGTCAAAGCGGGGAAGCATGGAGGAATCGATGGAATTGATTGGCTCGACAAGGTTGTTGATGTCGATCAAAGCGCGATTGGGCGCACACCGCGTTCGAATCCGGCAACGTATACCGGTATTTGGAATCATGTGCGTGAGATTTTTACGTTGACGCCTGAAGCGCGCGTACGTGGTTATAAGGTTGGGCGTTTCTCATTTAATGTCCCAGGAGGACGTTGTGAACATTGTGAAGGAAATGGTCAGCTCGCTATTGAGATGCATTTTTTGCCGACGGTGTATGTGCCGTGTGATGTTTGTAAAGGAAAGCGCTTTAATCGTGAAACATTGGAAGTGAAATATCGCGACAAGAATATTTACGATATTTTGTCGATGACCGTTGAGGATGCGGCAAAATTTTTTCGTGATATTCCGCCGGTGCATGATCGACTGAAAATCATGAATGAAGTCGGACTCGCGTATATCACACTTGGACAGTCAGCGACGACTTTGTCGGGTGGAGAAGCGCAACGTATTAAACTTTCGACGGAGCTCGCAAAACGCGATACGGGAAAGACCTTCTATCTACTAGATGAACCGACAACCGGTTTACATTTTGACGATATTCGGAAGTTGCTTGAAGTACTTCATCGATTGGTGGCCCGCGGAAATACTGTGATGGTTATCGAGCATAACCTTGATGTGATCAAGAATGCGGATTGGATTATCGACATGGGACCGGAAGGCGGAGATAAGGGCGGGAGAGTTGTCGCGCAAGGAACGCCGGAGGATGTGGCAAAGAGTTCGAAGAGTTATACGGGGAAGTATTTGAAGGAGGTACTGAAAAAGAGATGATCCCATCACACATCAAAATTAAGAATGGCGAATTGCCTGCGGTTCCTGGTGTTTACATCATGAAAGACGCCAAGGGAAAGGTTTTGTATGTGGGGAAAGCGGTGTCGTTAAAGAGTCGTGTGCGTCAGCATTTTGATAGGCCACATGGTCCGCATATTCCAGAGATGACCAAACAGGTTACGGAGATCGACTACGTGACAAAGCCGACTGCTCTTGAGGCCTTGGTTTTGGAAGCGAATCTTATAAAACATTATTGGCCTAAATATAACGTGCTGCAGAAAGACAATAAGTCCTTCATGTATCTGGGAATAACCAATGAAGATTATCCGAGGCCGATGTTAGTACGAGGCACGGATCTTGATGATGATACCGCCAAGAAATACAAGGTCGTGTTTGGACCGTATACGTCTTCACGTGCATTGAAAGCGGCTCTTGATCTTGTCCGTAAAGCATTTCCTTGGTCGACATGTGTGCCAGGGCAGAAGCGTGCCTGTTTTTATCATCATTTGAAATTATGTCCTGGTGTTTGCATTGATGCCGTTGATAAGAAGGTGTATCTAAAGACGATACGAGATCTTACGCGCTTCTTTGAAGGGAAGAAGGATGATATTTTGAAGGATTATCGGAAGTTGATGATCAAGCTTTCTAAGGAAAAGAAGTTTGAAGAAGCGGCTGTAGTCCGTAACAAGGTATATTTTTTGGAACACATTCAAGATGTGGCTGTTTTGAAGCGCGATGATGAGATGGTGGATCGTATTAAACCAGGGGAGGGGATGGCGGTGAATTTATTTGGTCGTATCGAAGGATATGATATTTCAAATATTTCTGGCACGTCGCAAGTTGCCTCAATGGTTGTGTTTGAGAGTGGTGCGCCGGCCAAGGCCGAGTATCGGAAGTTTAAGATTAAGAGTGTGGAAGGACCAAATGATGTTGCCTCGATGCGCGAGACTCTGATGCGTCGTTTCAAGCATGATGAATGGCGCATGCCGGATTTGATTTTGATTGATGGAGGCTTGTCGCAAGTAAATGCCGTAGAAGAAGTATTGCGACATCTGGAGATCCAGATTCCGGTCGTGGGAATCGTGAAGGGTGCGCAACGCAAACGGAATGACATTATTTGTTCTCAAGTTTCCGTCGAATTATGTGAGTTGTGCAACAAATATGTCGATTTATTAGCACAGGTGAGGGATGAGGCGCATCGGTTTGCGATTACGTTTCATCGGAAGGTACGGGCTAAGGCTTTTTTAGGAAATACCAAGAAGCGGACTAGTAAATAGGTGGCAGGGATGAGGGTTGACAAAAACCCTTGACTTTTAGCCAAAAAGTCCTAAACTGTTGGGGCCCCAATTTTTGGGCTAAGAAAGGTTTTACTCATGCAGACTCAGGCCACCCCGTCTAACGGCCACCCCACTCCTATGTCGGATTCTCCGTCACTCAACCCCCAGATGCTCATGTTGAAGCATCTCGCCGCCCTCCCGCAGGACGTGCGACACAAGTTGCTCTCGCAGCGCACCACCAACGGCTTCACGCTGGGCATGGCGGTCATCAGCGGCACGCTCAACCTCGACTCCGGAGTTGGCGCCTATGCAGGTGACGCCGAGGCGTACGAGATGTTCGAGCCGTTCTTCGGACCGCTCATCGCGGAGTATCACGGGTTCTCTGGGAACCACGTGACGGATTTCGACGTGAACAAGATCCCGACCGAGCCGGTCGATCCGACTGGGGAGGCCATCGTCTCGACGCGCATCCGCGTCGGCCGTAACCTGCAGGGCTACCCGCTCGCGCCGATGATCTCCAAGGAACAGCGTCTCGAGATCATGAATCGTGCCGCAGCGACGTTCAAGGAGAAGTTCACTGGCGACCTCGCCGGCGAGTTCTACCCGCTCGAGGGTATGGACGAGGCCGTGCGTGAGCAGCTCGTGAACGATCACTTCCTGTTCAAGCAGGGTGATCGTTTCCTCGAGGTTGTTGGTGCAAACCACGACTGGCCGAGCGGACGTGGCATCTTCCACAACGCCGACAAGACGGCGCTCGTGTGGACGAACGAAGAGGACCAGTTTCGCATCATCTCGATGCAGAAGGGCGGAGATATCCGTCAGGTCTTTGATCGTCTCGCCCGTATGGTGGCGATCCTGAACGGGACGCTGCCCTTCGCGTACTCCGACAAGTACGGCGCGATCACCTCGTGTCCGACCAACCTCGGCACGGCGATGCGTGCAAGTGTGCACGTGAAGCTTCCGTTCGTCAGCGCACGTCCGGACTTCAAGCAGCTCGCCCAGGACCTCAAGCTCTCGATCCGTGGTATTCACGGCGAGCACTCGGAGTCCGAGGGCGGTGTCTACGACATCTCCAACAAGCGCCGCTTGGGCGTCTCGGAGGTCGAGGCCGTGCTCACGATGTATCGAGGCATCGAGAAGTTGCTCGAGATCGAGCGCGAGATGGCCGCCAAGGCCGCCGCGTAGATCGCATGAGAGAGACCCTTCGGTCTCTGACGGGCCCTTCCTGCGCAAGCGGGGAGGGCTCTTTCGTTTTTGAATGAAAGTGGGAAATGAAGTTACCCACAGGGGAACGTAATAAGAACAAAAAATCCTCTATAACAAGCGGATTTTTTGATTGTTCACTTTCTTTGACCAATGTAGTGATGTGGCATAGAATGGTATGTAGTGGGATGAAGTGGTGAATCTACTTCTTCTGACTCTCCGCACTTATGTTCATCGGTGAATATCATCATAGCCTCGATGAAAAAGGTCGGATGTCGGTTCCGGTCAAGTTTCGTGCGGCCTTGGCGGAAGGCGCTGTGGTTACACGCGGACTCGATCGATCCCTGTTCCTTTATCCCAAGAGTGAGTGGCAAGTTCTTGCCGAAAAGTTAGCGTCGCTACCGTTTGGTCAGGCCGATACTCGCGCATTTTCCCGCTTAATGCTGGCTGGTGCGATGGAAGTCGAGGTCGACAAATCCGGACGCGTATTGCTTCCCGAATATCTCCGCGAATACGCGACGCTCGACAAATCTGTTGTCGTTGCTGGTTTGTATAATCGCTTGGAAATTTGGGATGAAGCTACGTGGAAGGAGTACTCGCTTAAAACCGAGTCGGAAAGCAATGCCATCGCCGAGCGTCTTCAAAACCTTGGCGTATGAACCAGACTGTCCATATTCCCGTCATGCTCGAGGAAACCATGCTTGGTCTCGAGGTGCGGCCGGGCGGTGTCTGGGTCGATGGCACGCTTGGAGGAGGCTCGCATACGCGAGCTTTGCTTGAGCGATCGGCACCTGATGGTCGCGTGTACTCGTTGGATGTTGATCCAAAAGCGCTTTCACGCGCCAAGGAGACATTTGCGAGCTACGGCGATCGCTGGACTGGTATAGATGGGAACTTTCGGCATCTCGATGACAGGCTAGCGGAACTTGGCGTCATGCAAGTAAATGGCATTCTGCTCGATCTCGGCGTCTCCTCTGACGAGATCGCAGATTCATCCAAAGGCTTGAGTTTCATGACGGAAGGGCCGCTCGATATGCGGCTTGGTCCAAAGGCGAATGAAGACGGACTCACAGCCGCCGACGTCGTCAATACATGGTCCGCCGCAGATCTCGATAAAGTCATACGAGAGTTAGGGGAGGAACGGTATGCAAGACGCATTGTTGAAGCCATTATGTTGGCTCGTAAGAGCTCGCGCATTACGCGCACAACAGAACTCGCGTCGATTATCCGCCAAGCCGTTCCTACTAGCTATGAACGAGGACGCATCCATCCTGCCACGAGAACCTTTCAAGCGTTGCGCATTGTCGTAAACAACGAGATCGAAGCTCTGAAAGAGGCGATAGAGGGTAGCTATAGGATCTTGGCTCCGGGAGGAAAGCTCGCCACTATCGCTTTTCACTCGTTGGAAGATCGGATCGTAAAGATCGCTTTCAAGGATAAAGAGCGTTGGGAGCCTTTGACTAAAAGGCCACAAGAACCAACAGAAGAAGAAGTTGCTACTAATTCAAGATCACGCAGCGCAAAGTTACGCGTCGCAAGTAAAAAATAAATAGATAAAATAATTATGGCCCGCACTCAAGCATCACTTTTACGACAACCGCATCTCGCGCTGGGTTTGTCGTTGGCGCCTGGACGAAAGCTTGAGAAAGCGGCTCGTAATGCTTGGATTGGCGTATTCTTGGTTTTAGCATTCTTCATCATGGCGATTCAGGTATTTCAGATGAATAAGGCTGCGACCAAGGGTTATGCTTTGCGCGATCAAGAAAAGCGCCTTGAGCAATTAAAGGCAACGGTAGCGGAACTTGAGGATCAAGCGGCTAAGACTCAAGCGCTTTATTCGATTGAAGAGCGTGTGAAGGGTTTGGGATATGTTCCAGTCGATCATATGGAGTTTCTTGATGTGAGCCGCGGATCTTACGCCGTAGCGCGCTAACGCCTCGGGCCGCGATTCCAAAAGACTATTTGGAAGCGCAGTCCGGTGCGGTTGCTTGTCCCCGTGACCGGAAAAATCGATCCTCCCCACTCGCGTGCAGGGAGGATCGCTTGTTTGCTATACTTTTCACATGACACTTCCGGTATTTGGCCTGATCCGACTGTTCCTATCCGAGACGGTTGGAAGCATTCTTCGGTTTCCGCTGTGGTGGTATACGGATGGACTTATTGAGACCGTTCGATGGTGCTTGCGCGGACTACGCTATCGATGGGATAGCGCTGGGCTAACCGTATGGCTCGCCAACTTTTTTGTACCGATGTATGGGCAACATGATTTAGCGGGACGCTTAGTAAGTGTTGTCATGCGTTTTGTTGTCCTGGTTGCTAGATTGATTGGACTTGTCGTTGAAGGGGTTGGTTATCTTTTGTTGCTTGTGGCTTGGGTTTTGTTACCGATCGCCTCGATGCTTTTATTTACGCAAAGTTTGTTCTTCTCTGGTTTTCGATTTTAATATGCCCTCTACTCCTGTACTGTGTCCGGTTTGTGGAGGTGATGCGCGCGCATCCGCTGGTTGTAAGGCTTGTCGAGGTGCTGGCGTGAGTTTGCCGACGTCGGTCGGACAATTGGTTTGGTTGGAACGTATAGATGCAGGGACTTTTGCTGTACGACATGCCAGGAGATGGGTGCACGGTGTTTGGCATGTTCTTATCGGCTTGGGGATCCTTGGTTCTTTTGCTTGGTTTGCGTTTGGCGTTTGGAGTCGCAACGACATCATGGTGCTTGCGACATCAGATTTTTGGTTTGGTGCGTCGATAGCACCCGCTGGATTATGGCTTGGACTGTTTTTATTATGTTTTCTGATATTCCGATTGCGTAACTATAATGATGATGCGCGTATTCTTCCTAACTGGGGATCGCATCGATCTAAGAATGTTGAGTCTGATTCCAAGAACGAGGCTGTGAAGGATGTTTCACCTTATTTTACGGAGGCGGCATGGGAGTTATTGGAGCGTGCTTATCACTTGGCTGAAAAAATTGATCGATCGGAGATTCGGGCGGTGCATTTGTTTGCCGCCGCGCTTGGTACAACGGCTGGTGGGATTTTTTTAACGCGACTCGGGCTTGATTTTGAGAAGATTCGTGACGGATTAGCATTGCTCGTACATGATGGTCCGGCAGGAGCGCCAACACTTACCGTTGAGGCTAAGACGGTTTTGTTACAGGCCGCCGAGGATGCAGAAGAGTCTGGTCGTAAGCATGTGGGAACCATTGAGATTTTTTTGCATGCGTTTGAAATCGACTCAAGGTTACAGAATGTTTTGGATGCGGCAGGATATCCGCCTCGCCATGTGAGACATGTTGCTGAGTGGATTCGTGTTCAGGAAACCTTGAAAGAAGAGCATGACCGTTTTGTTATGCTTGCTTCTCTGAAGCCATCGGGCGTAATGAATCGTGCGATGACAGCGCAACAAACTCCGTATCTGGATCGCTTTAGCGAGGATTTGACGCAACTTGCGAGGCAGGGTTATGTCGCTCCATTTGTCGGCCGCGATCAAGAGATGCAGGCCCTACTACGCGCGATTGAGAGTGGGCGGCGTTCTGTGGCGCTGGTTGGAGATGCTGGAGTAGGGAAGAGTGCGCTCATTGATGGACTTGCAAGGCGCATGGTTGAGGAGGACGTCCCGAAGGAATTATTTGATCGACGTCTTGTATCGATCCATGTTGCGCAGGTTTTGGCGGCAGGTGATCCGGCTCTTGCGCCGCAACGATTGTTATCGATGTTGCAGGAAGTGGCTATTTCTGGAAATATTATTTTAGTCATGCATGGTATTGAAGCGTTAGTAGGCGCTGGGAGTGGCGGGACAATGGATTTGGCAGAAACGCTTGCATCGGAAATCGACAAAGGCTATTGCATTGTGATTGCCACAACCACGCCACAAGCATGGACGACTTATCTAGAACGAAGATCGCTTGGGACAAAATTGATTAAGGTAGAAGTGCCGGAATTAAATGCGGAGAAGGCTATCCGAGTCCTGATGGCCAAAGGGGGGTATATTGAGTATCAGAATAAAGTCTTTTTTACGTATGCGGCTCTGGAAAAAGCTGTTTCTTTATCTGGGCGATATTTACGCGAGATCAAGCTTCCGGAATCTGCGCTGAATGTTCTGACAGAGTCGGCGGTGCTTGCGAGGCGTGAACGTGGTGAAGGCGCGATGGTGTCAGCGGAGGATGTAGCGAGAGTCATTCAAGACAAGGCGCATGTTCCTGTTGAGGCGGTTACTCGTGATGAAGGCGATAAGCTCATGCAGCTTGAAGAGCATCTACATAAGCGCGTGATTGGTCAGGATGAAGCTGTTAAAGCTGTTTCACAGGCCATGCGTCGCGCGCGAGCAGACATGCGATCCGGAAATCGACCGATCGCTAATTTTCTGTTTCTTGGGCCTACAGGTGTTGGAAAGACGGAGCTCGCCAAAGCTTTAACTGCTGAATATTTTGGGGATGAATCGATGATGATTCGATTGGATATGTCGGAATATCAGTCGCAGGCATCGGCGGCTCGTATTATTGGAGAGCCGGGAGATAATCGGGGTGGGCTTTTGACGGAGGCGGTGCGTAAGCAGCCGTTTTCTATCGTGTTGCTCGACGAATTAGAAAAAGCGCATCCGGATATTTTAACCTTGTTTTTGCAAGTGATGGATGATGGTCGTTTGACAGATGGAGTTGGCAGGACTGTTGATTTTACGAATGTTGTATTGATTGCAACTTCTAATGCGGGGACGGACTTTATTCAAGCGGAGGTTTTAAATAATACGCCGCTAGAACGAATTAAAACGGCTTTGTTGGAGCGCGAGTTGAAAGGAATATTCCGACCAGAATTTCTCAATCGTTTTGATGGCGTGATTGTATTTAAGCCGCTTACGATCGACGATGTTACACAGATTGCTTGGTTGTTGTTGAATGGTGTTGGCAAGAGATTACAGGAGAAAGGGATTAATTTCCGTGCGGAAGATGAGGCTGTCGAGGCACTTGCGCAAGCAGGATTTGATCCGATTTTTGGTGCACGGCCATTGCGTCGTGTTATTCAAGAGAGAGTTGAAAATCAACTAGCGGATCTCTTGTTGCAAAATGCTGTTAAACGTACACAGACTTTAGTATTGAAAGCAGACGGAACACTCGCTGTTGAGGCCTAAAAACAGAACACCCCGATCACATAAGCAATCGGGGGTCAGTCTACATCGATGATGAGTTCCTCATCGAGAGAAACAAGTTTGTTGGCGATGGCGGCTTTAACGAGCGAGATAAGCGCATCAAAGTCGTACTGGGCAAAGGTGCCGATCACGGGATAGTTCTCCAGAACGGACTCATCCATTTCTACCGGAGCGGCGAGATGGACGATGATGGGTGCGGTTTTACGGAAGTAGCGTTGTACTCCGAAGAAGATTTCTCTCAGGTCACAGAATTCGTCGATAGCCACGATGATGAGGTTGGCATTGACGTTGTGCATTCCACTGGATAGCTGTTCCAGCTCGATCGTGTGTAGCATGTAGTTTTCTACGTGAACCTGTGCTTTCAGGTAGAGCGCAACTTGCTTGGCGAGAGGAATGTTGTTGGGATAAAAGAGTTGCACCGTGAAGAGTGGACCATCCGGCGGAGGCGGGACGGTTGAGCGTTCCTCGTTGCTATTGTCCATGGCGTCCTCCAATAAAGACTAGATCATTATCACATGCATTTGTCAATCGTCTGGAGACGTGAAATCATGGCAGTTAATGGCTTATCTTGAGCAAATTTTTATCTTTTTATGCGTGGCGGCAGCTAGTCTTTTTGCGTCTTTTTATATTCGGCGATTGGCGTTCAAGGTTGGCGCAGTTGATCAACCAAAAGGTGGAAGAAAGATTCATGACCGACCGGTTGCATTATGGGGAGGTCTTGGTATCGCCGTGACGATCATTATCTCGATCCTCATCGCCATGCCGATCACTCTTCAGCTTGGAGGGTTTATTGTAGGAATTTTGGTCTTGTTGTTTGGAGGTTTGTTGGATGATCGATTTGATCTTCCGCCTGGTGTACAGATCCTTTTTCCAATTGCTGCAGCGATTATCGTCGCTGTGACTGGAACACGGATAACACATATTACTAATTGGGGTGATGGGAGTCCGTATTTTTTGCCTTGGACGGTTTTACCAACTATTCTTTGGATGCTGGCTGTTACCTATGCAACAAAGTTAATGGATGGTGTTGATGGTCTCGTTACTGGCCAAACGGTTATCGGAAGTTTTTTGATTATCGCTTTAGCGCTTGGAAAGTTTTTTCAACCTGATGTGGCGTTACTCGCGGCGATTGTTGGTGGAGCATACTTGGGATTTTTGCCATCGAACTTTTTTCCAGCTAAACATTTCTTGGGAGAGTCGGGGAGTACGATTGCGGGATTTTGTTTAGGATTTCTCTCGATCGTGGGCAGCGCAAAGCTCGCGACTGGGCTTATGGCTCTTGGACTTCCATTGATGGATGCATCACTAGTGATTACGGGAAGAATGTTGCGTGGAGTCTCGCCGTTTAGAGGTGATAAGACGCATCTTCATTTTAAATTGCTCGATGCAGGATTATCACAAAGACAAGTTGTGATGGTGATGTGGGGACTTTCGTTGCTATGCGGACTCTTGGCCTTATCGTTACAGACGCGCGGTAAAGTTGCGGTGCTTGGTTTTTTGTTTGTGGCTACGGCAGGGCTTTCATTTATTGCGGGAAAATACGCCCGTGCAAAACAAAATTAATATGGGATTTTCATTTAGCGCTTGGAAAGCTTTTCTTATTCTTCTGTGTCTCGTTGGTTTTGGACTGACACTTGCAGGTCCCGGTATTTGGTCATCGATACAAGAGACAGTTCAGGAATATACGGGTGATACGGTCACTTGGAATTTTCGATATAACAGTGAAGAAGGCAACAAGGTTTCTGTTTTGCGAGAGGTCGATGTGAAGGGGCAGATTCTTAGACTCGAGACTGTAAGCGATAATGCGGGTATTCAGCAGGGTTTATCGGATCGACCGCGTATGGCGGATGACCAAGGACTCTTATTTGTCATGCCTAATGTCGATATACATACCTTTTGGATGTATCACATGAATTTTGCGCTGGACATGATTTGGCTTAGAGATGGAGTGATTGTGGAGATCGCCAGAAATATGCCTCCGCCGAGTGAAACGGCCGGGATTCCAAAGACCTATACGCCTAAAGCTTTGGCGGATGAGGTGTTGGAATTAACGGCTGGAGGGGTTGAGCGATATGGGCTTAAGGTGGGGGATGAGCTCGGTTTTTAGCCAAAAAATGGAAGAGTCCTTGGGTTGACAGACTCGGACGGTTCCGCTAAGCTACGCCCATTCTCACTATATATATGAATGCTGTAATTAAAACCGGTGGCAAGCAATACCTCGTCAAAGTGGGCGATGTTTTGTCCATCGAGAAGTTGGAAGCTCAGCAGGGCGAGACTGTTTCTTTTGAAACGTTGCTCACCTTTGAGGGTGATAAAATGGATCTCGGAACGCCGTTTATTTCTGGCAAAGTTTCCGGAGAGATTGTCGCGCATGGTCGCGATGCCAAAATCAGTGTCGTGAAGTATAAGGCTAAGAGCCGTTACACGCGCCGTACCGGACACCGTCAGCATTTCACCAAGGTAAAGATTACCAAGATCGCGTAATAAAAAAGCTCTCCTACATGGAGAGCTTTTTTATTATTCGCGACGATTTTTGAGGGCGTCGGCAAGTGTGTGTGCGTCGGCGTATTCGAGGGCTGCGCCGGTTGGAAGGCCGCGTGCGAGTCGAGTTACTTTTACAGGCAGGGATTCCAGTTGTTTACGAATATAAAGCGTGGTGACGTCACCGGGTACATCTGCGTCTAGGGCGAGGATGACTTCTTTAATACCGGAGTCGGGGAGACGGATTTTGGAAAGTAATTTTGTAATGGTGAGTGTATCTGGTGTCCGTCCTTCAATCGGGTCGATGGTACCGCCTAGGACGTGATATCGACCTTTGAAGACGCTGGTTTCTTCTACAGAGCGGACATCGGGGGAGGTGGCAACAACGCAAAGAATAGAGGTGTCACGGGCTGGATCGGAACAGATGGAGCACGGGGATCGGTCCGACCATTGGCCGCAGACTTCACAGGTTTGTACTTTTTCTGCCAACGATTGCAGCGCGCGTGCAAAACGTTCTACGACTTCTTTTGGTTGCGTGACAAGGAAATAGGCGTATCGCAAAGCCGCCCGGGGTCCGACGCCAGGGAGGCCGTCGAAAGCCGAGGCGGCATTCTGAATTGGGTCGGGGAGGTTTGCCATTTTACTTCATGAGATCGCCCATTTCATTTGCGAGGTCGAGACCGCCGGTTTCTTTGAGTTTCTTGGCCATGACGGTTTGGATCTTTTTGACGGCGTCGTTGATGGCATCGCGGACATGGTCTTGGAGTTTTTCACGATTATCCATTACGGATGGATCGATTGTGACATTTAAGACTTGTTGATTGCCATTCATTTTTACTTTTACTTTACCCCAAGCGGCTTCACCTTCTGCGGTTTCTTGCGCAAGAACGGTTTGGATTTGTTTAGCTTTGTCCTTGAGATCTTTGAACTGTTTGAGTTTGTTGAACATATTCGTTTGGATAGTTTAGAACGGAACGCCGGAACCGACCATGGGTGAACCGGGAGGGAGGTTTCCTCCGGATGGAGCTGACGCAAGTGGCGTACCTGTTGGACCGGGAGGTAGGGGGCGGCCTCCCATCATGTCATGTTTGGATAGGTTACGGAAACTGGCTCGGGCGGCGTCAAAGAACAGCTTCACGACGCCCGTTGGACCGTTACGATGCTTAGCGATATGAATCTCTGCCGTGTTTTGTTCTTCAGGTGAAAGATCTTCTGGCCGGAAGTTTTTATCTTGCGCTTTACGATAAATAAAGAGAACGACGTCAGCATCTTGCTCAATGGAACCTGATTCACGCAAGTGGGCGAGACGCGGAATGGCGGGTTTTTGTAATTCGACAGAACGTGAGAGCTGGGAGAGAGCGATCACTGGTACGTTTAATTCACGTGCAATGGATTTGAGACCACGCGTGATTTCTGCCACTTCTTGCACACGGTTGTCTGTGTTTTTGCTGCGTCCCTCCATGAGCTGTAAGTAGTCGATGACCAGCATACCGAGGCCATGTTCCATTTGAAGTCGGCGGGCCTTTGTACGGATTTCCATGATGTTTGCTGAAGCAGAGTCATCGATGAAGATAGGTGCTTCTGACAGGACGCCGAGGGCATGACCGATGCGCGGAAATTCGTCGTTTTCACCACTGTCGTGGAGTTTTCCGGTACGCATACGCCACAAGTCAACATTGGCTTCCGCACAAATCATACGGTCCACAAGCTGTTCTTTGCTCATTTCCAATGAGAAGATTCCTGTAGGAATTTTTTGTTTGACCGCGGCAAAACGTGCGACGTCCAAGGCGAGCGAGGTTTTTCCGCAAGACGGACGAGCGGCGAGGACGATTAAGTCGGATTTTTGGAAACCACCAAGCATGCTGTCGAGATCGGTATATCCGGAAGAGACTCCGCGAAGTTTGCCTTTTTCACGATGCAATTCATCAATACGATCAAAGGCATCGGCAAGGACGTCGCGGATGGGCGTGAACGAGCGCTTGAGAAATTTTTGGGAGACGTTAAAAAGTTTGCTCTCTGCTTGATCCAGGAGAACGGCCACATCCTCGGCGGCTTCATAGCCGAGGGCGGTGATTTCTCCGGCCGCTTGAAGTAAGCGACGCATGGTCGCTTTCTTCTGAATGATCTCTGCATAATGAACAACGTGACTTGCTGTAGGAACGGCGTTGGCGAGACTGATGAGTTCTGCGCGACCACCGATATGCTCAAGTTCGGATTTTTCTTGGAGGCGATTACCGAGCGATAACAGATCGATCGGATCTGATTTGCGGTAGAGATCGATCATCGCATCAAAGATGCGGCGATGTTTATCGTGATAAAAATCTTCTGGCTGCAACATGTCCGCCACCTTAATGATGGCGTCTTTGTCTAAAAGCAAGGAACCTAAAAATGATTGTTCCGCTTCTAGGTTTTGCGGTGTCAGGCGCTCAAGCTCAGACATATCGGGGCTACCTTACGGCGAGGAATGTCGGCTTGCAAGGTAAGTAAAATATGGCGCATTTTTGGGTGTTTTACGACGCAAGTTAAGGGGTTTTTCGGCCTCTGCTATAATGCAAGGAATGAAAGTGCGTGCACGTTCTGTTCTTTACGCCAGCCTAGGTTTGGTCGGGACTATTATTGGGGCCGGAATTTTTGGTTTGCCTGCGGCTTTTTCTGCGGTTGGTTTTTGGCCGGGGACGATATTGTTTTGGCTACTAGCGACGGCGGTACTGCTCACACATTTGTTGTTTGCTGGACTGCTCATGCACGAGAACAAGCGCATGCGCTTGACTGGGCTTGTCTCGCGTCACCTTGATCCATTTTTTCACGTTGTAGCTAGCTTAACGTACCCACTCCAACTTGTTGCATCGATCTTTGCCTATCTTATTTTAGGTGGAGAGTTTTTCTCGATTATTGCGCATGCGCTTGGTATTCAGGCGCCGGTAGGACTTTGGCAAGTCATTTTTTGGATCGGTGGAGGCGTAACGATTTTATTTGGGATGAAAGCTGTCGCAAAGGTCAATAGCTTTGCGACAAGCGCAAAAATGGTGACGGTTTTATTGGCGGTTGTTGTCGCGTGGCCATTGGTTGATTTGGCTGTGGTGACATCACCAAGATCGGTTCAGTGGTTTTTACCGTTTGGTATCTTCCTGTACTCTCTTTCAGGACTTTCTTCTGTTGGTGAAGTTGTTGAGTTAACAAGAAAAAATAAACGTGAAGCGTATTGGGCTGTCGGAATTGGAAGTTTTGTGTCGGCGCTTCTTTCTTGGATGTTTGGGGTTACGCTTTACTTGGCGGCTCGAGGCTTTCCGATACGTACCGTTCCGGAAATTGTTTCCGTGTTACCTTCCGGATGGGCTTTGCTCGTTCCGGTTCTTGGTTTGCTTGCCGTTATGACGGCTTATTTGAATATTGCCGAAGACCTTAAGGAAACGCTTGATTTGGATTTCCGTTTAAATGCTCAACAAGCAATCGCCGTTGCTTTGGGACTTCCTCTATTGATGTTGATAACCTTTTCTCGTGATTTTTTAGGTACGATCGGGTTTATCGGTTCCGTTTTTGTGGGGATCAATGGGTTGATGATTTGCGCGATGGCGTTTAAAGCATTTGAAAAAGAGCGGAGAGCGTCGACCAAGCTCCTTGGCTTGTTTGTGATTGTTATGCTTTCTGGCATCTATCTGTTTGGACTTTTTGAGCGTATTCTATTACGTGAATCTCTATGAACAAGCATATTTTTTTCCGATCATTGTTTTTTCTCATTCCACGCGTGCTTGTCATCACGACATTTTTGTATGCGTTAACTTGGGTTGAGTGGAGCCCGTTTCCGGAGTGGAGTTATATTCCGGTGGCCTATGTCTTGCATTTTGTTATTACCTACGTCTTTTCGCGTTGGACGTTTGGTAGACATATTCCGTCCTATATTGACGCGGTAGTTGTGAGTGCAGTGAATATCGTTATTGGAACAGGGTTGGAAATTGCGATCGCGGTTTGGAGAACGGGTGCGGATTTTTCTCAAGCAGCAACCAGCTACAACTGGCATAGTTTGGCGATATTAGTTGTGTATGTTGTCGGAACATTCTTGGCGGCTTGGCGAGTTCGTAGTAAGCAACAAAAAGAGATTAGTCAATTGAGGCCAGACGAAACACGTTCTTCAGAAGGAGCGCCACCGTCATCGGGCCAACTCCCCCCGGTACAGGCGTAAGCCAGCAATCGGTTTCACGAATCGAGTCGATATCAAAGTCGCCAAGTGTTTTTCCGTTTTCGCGCGTTGTACCAACATCGATGAGAATCGCATCACTTTTGAGCATCGCTGCATGAAGAAAGTGGGGGCGACCAATGGCGGCGATCACGAGGTCGGCGTCCGAAAGACGCGAGAGTACCAGATCGTCAGGAAGCATGATTTCGACAGAAGCGCCTCCCGTTTGTAAAAGTTTTTCAAGTGGCAAAGCAAAGGTGTTGGAATTTGCAACGATCACTGCTTGCGTTCCGGGTAACTTGAGAGGTGTCGACGCGATCAAGCGTAGAATGCCTTCATGTAAAGGTGAGACGAGATTCGGATTTTCTGGATGAAATCCATCGGCGTCTTTTTTCATGTCGATACGTTGAATGAGTGCGTCCGTATCAAAACCGGGAGGAAGGGGAAGTTGTATTAAAATAGCATCGACGGATGGATTTTCATTCCACGTATCGATGATCGTTTCTAATTCTGTCTGTGAAGCGGTTGCCGGGTGATGACTTACGGTTACATCAATACCGACTTCTTGACCCGCTTTTTCTTTTAAGCCGACGTATAGACGAGATGCGGCGTCATTCCCGACCAGGAGCACGTTTAAACGTGGACGTCGGCCTAGGGCTGCTACGTCTTGAGTGGTTTCTTTGCGAATATTGGCGGCAAGAGCCTGGCCATCGATCAGATGCATGCGGCGCAGGATAAACGAAATTCCCCGCCTCGTCGAGTAGGAGGCGGGGAAAGACTTTAGGGGGCGAGTGTGCGAGCAACGAGCGGGGCAAAGCCCTCTGAAGGGGCGCTGATGAACGAGGAGATTGGTTTTGCGCGCTATAAACGGTCCGATTTGGCGGGATGCTTCCGGGAATTGTTGTAGGATCCGACTTACTCGACGCGATAGGATCGGTATTGTTGCGGGCCAAAAGGTGTAGCGCTCAGATACGGAGATGCAGGTATCTGTCGGGAGTTGCCAGTAAAAGTTCATGGCTTTCTGTTCTAGGAGCGGAAAGCCGTCACGGGCCCGATTGACAGGGGGACAGGACATGGTCTCCTCCTTGACGTGAACACATTGGCAGAAGCGGTGTCGATCCACAAGTTGACTCATCATCGTCTTTTGCCTTATCCTAAGCCATTATGTCTTCAAGCGGGCTCAAGCACCTGGCGATGATTATGGACGGCAACCGCCGTTGGGCTAAAGATAAGAGATTACCAAGTATCGAGGGGCATCGTGCTGGTTACGAGACGATGAAAAAGGTTGGTGATTGGTGCTTGGCGAAAGGTATGGAAACGTTGACGGTGTATGCTTTTTCTACAGAAAACTGGAAGCGTAGTGAGACGGAAGTCGGATTTTTAATGACACTACTTGAACACGCGCTCGACAAAGAAATAGATTATTTTATTTCCAGAAAAATTCGATTGCGGATCCTTGGTCGGCGGGAAGGATTCAAGCCGCGCATTCTTGAATTGATTGACCGTGCTCAAGAGGCTACCAAGGATTTTGATGCGATGACTTTTGCTATTTGTTTAAATTATGGTGGACGTGCGGAATTGGTCGATACGATAAAAGACATCGTTGCGGAGGGGATACCAGTAGAAGCGATCGACGAAGGAACAGTTGCAAAGCGTTTGTATTGGCCTGACATGCCCGATCCGGACATGGTTGTACGAACGAGTGGGGAAGAGCGTTTATCCGGATTTCTTTTGTGGCAAGCGGCTTATAGCGAGTTCTTCTGGTTAAAAAAGAATTGGCCTTCTGTTGAAGAAAGCGATATTGATGCGGTTATGGAAGAATACAATTCGAGACAACGGAGATACGGGGCTTGACCTCTCTTTTGCCATCGGCGATCAAGGAGTATCCTTGGAAAAATATATGGCAAAACGTCGCACATTTGTTTTCATTGCCGGAGGTGTTATGTCCGGTGTCGGTAAAGGAGTCGCGTCAGCATCGCTTGGCGCGATTTTAAAAGCCAGAGGTTTAAAGGTGACGGCGGTTAAAATCGATCCGTATATCAACGTCGATGCAGGAACGATGAATCCGGTTGAGCACGGTGAAGTGTTTGTAACGCGTGATGGTGATGAGACGGATCAGGATATCGGGAATTACGAGCGTTTTCTTGATGAGGATATTTTGAAAGTGAATTACATGACCACGGGTCGTGTATACCTTTCTGTTATTCAACGTGAACGAGCACTTGGCTATGGAGGAAAAACCGTTGAGGTAGTTCCACATGTACCGCAAGAGGTTATTAGTCGAATTCAAGCGGCGGCAAAACATCATGATGCTGATGTGACGATTATTGAGATCGGAGGAACTGTTGGTGAATATCAGAACGTGTTGTTTCTGGAGGCGGCTCGCATGATGCAGATTGCGACGCCTCAGGACGTTTTGGTAGGGCTTGTGAGCTATTTTCCCGTGCCTGGTGCACTTGGTGAGATGAAGACCAAGCCGACGCAGTACGCGGTACGAACGCTCAATTCTGCTGGTATTAGGCCGGATTTCATCATTGGTCGATCCACACATCAGATTGATGAGCCGCGGAAACGGAAGCTTGCAGTACAATGTTCCGTTGCTCCGGAAGATATTTTTAGCGCACAGGATGTGCGATCGGTTTATGAGGTGCCACTTGTGCTGGAGAAAGAGGGTTTGGGTGTACAGGTCGTAAAGAAATTAAAATTACGTGCGAAAAAGTTAGATCTACGATATTGGAAGAAGCTTGTTTCAAGTATTGAGAGTTCTCAGAAACCGGTGAAGATTGGGATTGTTGGTAAGTACGCGGCGAGCGGTGAGTTTAATTTGAGTGATGCATACATTTCCGTTTTGGAATCCGTGAAACATGCCTGCTGGTCGATTGGTCGTAAACCAGAAATTGTTTGGATCGATGCGGGAGATTTGGAAAATGGGAAGCGGAAGATTGCGGGGACAAAAGTACTTGCCAAACTAGACGGTATTCTTGTTCCAGGTGGATTTGGGAGTCGGGGAGTGGAGGGGAAGATTTATGCGGCGCAATATGCACGTGAACACAAGATTCCATATCTTGGATTGTGTTATGGGATGCAGCTTGCTTGTGTTGAGTTTGCGCGACACGTTTTGCATCGTAAAGCCGCCAATACGACCGAGATCGATCCGCTCACAACACATCCGGTTATTCATCTGATGAATGAACAGGAAGAGAAGATGAAGAATAAGGCGTATGGAGGTTCTATGCGTTTAGGCTCGTATCTGTGTCGATTAAAGTCCGGATCAATGGCGCACAAGCTTTATGGAGAGTCTGCAATTGAGGAGCGGCATCGTCACCGATATGAGTTTAATTCTGATTATCGAAAGTCGTTTGAAGATAAAGGGATGATGATTAGTGGAGAATCACCAGACGGTACATTGGCGGAAATCGTCGAGCTCAAGAAACATCCTTTTTTTATGGGGATTCAATCGCATCCGGAATTCTTGTCACGGCCGTTTAAACCGCATCCGTTGTTTCTGGGATTTGTGAAGGCGGCTTGCAAGAGATGAAAAAACATCCCGCCGAGGCGGGATGTTTTTTTTATTTGGCTGCGGCTTTGGCGACGACTGGAATCACGTTGGCAAACTTTGCGAGTTTGAAGTGGCCAGTGTAGCGGCGGAGGCGCTTGTTGGTAAATTTCACGATACCAGGCGCTCCGGCAAACAAAGTGTCGTCCTTACCCATGAGAACATTGTCTCCGGCACGGATTACGCTCCCACGTTGGCGAACGATAATATTACCGGTTTTGACGTATTCACCGGCGTATTTCTTTACACCCAGGCGCTGACCCTGGGAATCGCGGCCGTAACTAGTAGAACCGCCAGCCTTTTTATGTGCCATAAGGGAAAATGGGAGATGGGCGCTAGGTTACGGGATTCCTTATGACTTGTCAAGCAATCGTAAATAAGCTAAATTCTGCTTTATATGGGCAAAAATCGAGAAGAATTGAAAGCAGAGGTAGAACAGGTCTTAAACGTGATCCGTGGCAGTCTTGCGATGCATGGCGGCAATGTGGAATTAATTGATGCGGATCCGGAGTCTGGGAAGGTTCAAGTCCGTTTTCAAGGTGCTTGCGTTGGATGTCCCATGTCGGAGATGACGTTTAGAGCTGGAATCGAGGAAACCTTGCTTGAAATGGTGCCTGACGTAAAAGAGGTCGAGCAGGTTGCTTAAGTGCTACCATGTTGTTCAGCGTCTGGCTTTTTTCCGCAAAACTTGCCTGGGGTAAGGCATGGATGCGTTGGATGACGCTCGTCGCGCTCCTTCTTCCGATTTTGGTTGGTGGGACATTCCTGTTTCAGGTCTTGCCCGCGGCACAAAGTCGGGGAAACCTCGTTTACCACTATAATATTTATCTTGGTATCGATGACGTTCGTACTTGGTGGTGGGTGCTCGCACTACCACTGACATGGTTTACCCTGACACTCGCGGATGTTGTCGTAGCTTACGGTATGTATCGCAATGACTCGCATCTTTCAGTCGCACTCGTTTCTTTTGCTGTTGCTTGGGGATTACCTTGGGCAGGCGCACTCTTCTATCTTTCTTTGTTTAACCTATGACGGCTGACTTATTACACGTTGCACGTCCGCTGGGCGTCTTGGCCTTGGCTTTTTTGCTTTCAGCTTTATCGATGCCGTGGCTGATCCGTTTGCTCAAGTATTTCAAGATGGGCAAATCGATACGTGATGCGGCCTCAGCGCCTGTGATGGCGGCTAAGCATCAGGCTAAAGCTGGGACACCGACCATGGGTGGAATTGTTATTTGGGCAGCGGTTTTAGTTTTAGTTGGTGTTTTTACTGGCGGATGTGCTTTATTTCCTGGCTCATGGCTATGTCAGGCTAATTTTCTTTCACGTGGTCAAACATGGTTGCCGCTTGGTTTGATGGCTGCGGCTGCGATTGTCGGATTGGTGGATGATTATTTGAATGTTCGTCGTTTGGGAGGGGGAAAGGGTGGCGGTTTGCGCATGCGCTATCGACTTTTGTCTTATGCGCTTGTGGCCGTGTTGGGCGCTTGGTGGTTTTATACACGTCTGGGTTGGGATCAATTACATGTACCTTTTTACGGAACATACAATATCGGTCTATGGTATGTACCGTTTTTTATTTTGGTCGTTGTTTCAACTTCATTTTCCGTTAATGAGATCGATGGACTTGATGGACTTGCGGGTGGAACGCTTTTTGCCTCATTTGGCGCGTATGCCGTGATCGCTTGGTCACAAGGGCGATTCGATCTTGCGACCATGTGCGCGGCGATTATTGGCGCTCTTATCGGGTTCCTGTGGTTTAACATCAATCCAGCGGAAGTGTTTATGGGTGATACGGGAGCAATGTCTCTTGGAACCGTTCTTGCGGTTGTTGCTCTGATGACGAATCAACCGCTTTTGCTTTTGGTGATTGGTCTACCGTTTGTGATTGAGAGCTTGTCGGTGATCATTCAGGTCACAAGTAAAAAGTTACGTGGAAAAAAAGTTTTTCTTTCTGCGCCGATTCATCATCATTTGGAAGCAATTGGTTGGAGTGAGCCGCGTATTGTTATGCGTTTTTGGTTGATCTCGTTTGTTTTGGCCGGATTTGGTGTTGTTCTTGCGCTTATCGACAAGATTTAAAACCAATGCGCCTTACGTTACGTCAACGATTGCTATCACTCGATCCGGTTATCACTGGATTGGCTTTGGGGTTGAGCGTGCTTGGGCTTGCGGTGCTCATGAGTGCGACGGGGCCGGTTGCGTTTCAGCGTTATGGTGACAGCCTGTTTTTTGTAAAACGACAGCTGTTGCAAGGAATTTTGCCGGGTACGACATTATTTCTTTTGTTTGCTCTTATCGATTATCGACTGTGGAAGCGATTAGCATTTCCGGCATTTGTTGTGAGTATTATTTTATTACTTCTGCCTTACATCCCCGGTATTGGAGTTGAGGTCGGTGGATCGCATAGCTGGGCGGCTTTTGGACCACTTCGATTCCAGCCTTCGGAAGTTGTGAAGCTGACATTCTTGGTTTATATCGCTGCGTGGTTTGCTTCTAGAACTCCGGAACGCATGCGAGATTGGCATGAGCTCGTGCCTTTTGTCGGATCTTTGGCGCTTGTTTGCGCGATGCTTATCGGGCAACCGGATACAGGAACGACGGCGGTTATTGCCGGTACATCACTCTTTTTATATGTGTTTTCTGGAGCGCCAATGGTTTGGTTTTTGCTGATGTCTGGAATCGGAGCGGCGACGGTTTTTTTATTGATCAAGATTTCCCCTTATCGAGCAGCTCGCTTCATGACATTCCTCCATCCGGAGCTTGATCCACAAGGAATCGGTTATCACATTAATCAAGCGATCTTAGCTGTCGGTTCTGGAGGATTTTTAGGATTGGGTTTTGGTAAGTCGCGACAAAAATATTTGTATTTGCCGGAAGTTGAAGCTGATTCGATTTTTGCCGTGATGGCAGAAGAGCTTGGCTTTTTTCTGACGATGGTTGTGATGGCGTTGTTTGTTGCGCTTGTGTGGCGATGTTTTGTTATTGCAAAGCGCACCCCGGATCGATTTGGATCGATGTTGGCCGCAGGATTTGGGTGTTGGATCGGTATTCAAGCTTGGATGAATATTGCTTCCATGATCGGTCTTATGCCGATCACGGGAGTGACATTGCCGTTTATTTCACATGGAGGAACCTCGCTCACGATTTTGCTCGCGGGAGCAGGGCTAGTTGCAGGAATTTCTCGTACAGATAAAGCTTGATCTATGACGATTGTTTTTGCTGGTGGGGGGACGCTTGGGCCGGTGACGCCGCTTTTGGCTGTGGCGAAGCAAATCAAGATTGCTCTGTCGCGGAGCCCTCGTAATGATGATGTTGAGTTTGTCTGGCTTGGAACTCCCGACGGTCCTGAACGGTTGGTGGTCGAGAAAGAAGGATTTAGATTTATTCCGATCACCGTTGCTAAGTTGCCTCGTCATTTTGATATCCGTTGGTTTACGTTTCCGTTTGATTCAATGAAAGCGCAGAAGGAAGCCAGAGAAGCTCTTACATCCTTCAAGGCCTCTGTCGTGGTTACGGCTGGAGGGTTTACGGGTGTTCCTGTCGTAAAAGAAGCGAGTAAGCTTGGAATTCCCTGTGTGATGCATCAGCTGGATTTGGTGCCTGGGCTTTCAAATCGTGCGGTCGCCAAACAGTGCGCATCGGTCACAACATCATTTACCTATGAGAAGCCTCCGTTTGGAGCGGTGTCGACAAGTATTGCGACACCTGTCCGTTTTTCCCAAGAAGATTTGTGTCGACGAGAAGACGCACTCGCACATTTTGGTTTTGAATCAAGTAAACCTATCGTGGCGATTGTAGGTGGAGGAACGGGTGCAATGGCGTTGAATCAGGCGCTTGATGAGCGACTCGCTGAATGGTTAACGTTTGCGCAGGTTCTGCATGTTGTTGGAAACGGGAAGTTGCAGAGCGTGAAAAAGCAGACCGATGGTTATTTTCAGACAGAGTTTTTGGATGCCGACGGAATGGTGAATATGTATAGCTGTGCGGATTTGATTGTGACTCGTGCAGGTATTGGATCGCTTTCGGAGATTGCAGCGTTATCAAAACCCGCACTGATCGTACCGATTCCGGGAAATCAACAAGAAGAAAATGCAAAGGCATTTCATCGCGCTAAAGCAGGATTGTATGTAAAACAGGATCAGGAAGATTTTTCTGGTGTGCTTGTAAAACTCGCGAAACATGTTTTGTCGGATCGTGTTGAGATGCAGCGTATGGGGAAAGAGGCACATGCATTTTTTAAGACGGACGATGGAGAAGAGCTGGCGGCAATTGTTCTTCGTTCATCTGGATTCCCGTCTTCGCGGGGATGACAAGTTCAATAACAAAGATGCCCCCGATACGCCAGTTGGTGTATCGGGGGCATTTTAGTCTAGGCTGTCGACGACGATGAGTGCATCGCGGAAGAAGGTAAGAAGTTTTTTCTGTTCTACGGGATTTGCGATCACGAAGCCGAGTTCATGGGCGCGGCGCGAGTAACCCGGAAAAATAGAACGGATCGTTGGCTGGTAACTTTTCCAGAAGATCCAGTGGCGTGATGGTTTGATCACGCGGTCGACCTCGGCGATGGCTTGTCCGAGGTCGACCGAATCAAGATCGCAGATCTTAGTTCCGATGAGTTTGTGGAACGGATGGTTCTTGTGGAGGTCATCACGTAAGCGATGGAGCACACTCATGATTACGACGGAGCGCCGGTTGGTTCCGACGGTGGCATCGATCTTTTGATGCCAATCGTCGATCTTGATCTCGTAGCTCCGAGTCCAGTCTTGAGCGCGTGGTGCTATGCCGCCCATGGGAGGGCGCTCTCGAGGTCATGTAGGAAGCTACCGAGCATGTGATGCCCGTGGAAGTAGAGCGTCACACTCTCGATGTCCGAGCAGATCTCCTTGCGGAGCTGTCCGTTGGCGCTGATGCGCTCTACGGTTCCGCCATGTGAGATGGGAGCCTCAAAGTGGAAGGGCTTCATCGGCAGGTCTTGCATGCGTCCCTGCAGAGCCTTGAAGAGCTTGATGAGTGAGGGCTTCTCGCAAAGGCCGATCTCGCCGAGCCAGAGGCCTTCGACGTTCGTGGTGGTCGTCGACATGAGATAGAGATAGCTATCCGATCGGAGCAGGGTCATCTCTCGATACCGACCAGTGATTTCTTCCTGAACGAATGAACGGAGGTGTTTCAGCATCTGATGGATCTCCTTTGTTGGAACGAGCTTGGGCATCGAATCAGAAATTGGCCAAGTTGTCAATCGTTCTGTATCATGCGATGCATTATACGTATGAAAATAGAGGCTTTTAAGAAGCGGTTTGATCCTGTTTTGGAGCGACTGCTCAAAGAGATTTTGGTTTCATATAGGCGCCTCACAAAGGATCCATTTATCTTAGAAACGGTTGATTATAGCCGGGAGCTACTCATGACAGGCGGAAAGCGTGTTCGTCCCTACATGGCTTGGCTCATGTATAAGGCCGCTGGAGGAAAGAATGATAAAAGGGCTTTTGAAGTGTTTACCGGCCTCGAGCTCTTTCATATGTTTGCATTGGTGCATGACGACATTATGGATCATGGTCTGGAGCGCCATGGTATTCAGACGGCCCATGTTTACATTGCAGAACAGTTGAAACGGTTGGAGCGGCAAGGTGATTTGCCACATCTGGGTGAGGCTCAAGCTATTTTGATGGGCGATCTTTTATTTGCGTGGGCTGTACGTCAGATCGCTCCAACCAAAAGCTGGGATATCTTCATAGACATGATCGATGAGGTAATGGTCGGACAGATGATTGATGTTGATGTCATGACACGTCGATCCGTAGAGGATGAAGTCTTGGCTGATAAGATGCGACTCAAAACCGCGAGCTATACGTTTATTCGGCCTATGCAGATTGGTGCAACCATGGCCGGAGCGAATGGTAAGATGCGACGTTTTTGTGAAGCGTATGGTTTGCCGCTTGGAATGGCATTTCAGATACAAGACGACTGGCTAGATATTGCTACCCCTTCAACAAAGAGCGGTAAGACTTCTTTTTCCGACTTACGCTCTGGTCAGCACACGGTTTTTACCCAGTTCATACGGACGCGGGGTACGCGCGAGCAGAAGCGTGAACTTGAAGCGATGATCAATACTCCTTTAAAAGAACGTGATCGACCCAGAGTCATGAGGTTATTTACAGAGTCAGGGGCGATGGAACATGGATTGATGATGGTTGAAGGGTACTTTGAAGAGGCTGCAGAAGCGATTGATGCCGCAAGATTTTCTCCAAAACAGGCAAAGCCTTTCCAGGATCTCATCGAGTATGTCCAAGCCCGTGCCGCGTAATACGTCACTTGAGGAAGCGTATGAAGCTTCGAGGCGAATCCATGAACAACATGGAAAAAGTTATTATTTTGCAACACGTTTTCTCCCAGAGGATTTAAGACGGGCAACATTTGCTCTTTATGCATTTTTTCGTTTGCCTGATGAGATCGTTGATAATCCTAAGACGAGTGATCCAAGGAAGGAATTGGAGCAGTTCCGGGAGGATTGGCGTTCTGGGAGGAGCGCTCACCCTGTATTAGTAGCAGCTAAGGATACCTTTGAGCGGTTTCATATTCCCTTTGAATATTCCGAGTCTTTTCTTGATGCGATGATTCAGGACACATGGAAGGATCGATACCGTACGTATGGCGAGCTCGAGGAGTACATGTATGGATCGGCGGCCGTTGTTGGATTGATGATGTCTCATGTTATTGGTTTTGATGTGGGGGCTTTAGCATACGCGGAGAAGCTTGGTTATGCGATGCAACTAACGAATTTTCTAAGGGATATCAAAGAAGATTATCAACAGCGTGGACGTATTTACCTACCGCAGGAGGAATTAACGCGATTTTCCGTATTGGAAACAGATTTGGCTCAAGGGAATGTATCATCGGACTTTATTGAATTGATGAAATTTCAGATCAAAAGAGCAGATACGTTGTATGAAGAGGCAAACAAGGGAATCCATTTATTAAAACCACGCGGCCGATTTGCTGTTCGAGCCGCAAGTGATTTATATCGGGCGATTTTGCGTAAGATCGAGAATCAACACTACGATGTTTTTCAACGTCGTGCATCGACGAGTCGTTTTGATAAAATTTTAATCGTTGGCTGTTCACGCTTCCGTATATGAAACGAGTGATTATCATTGGTTCTGGATTTGGTGGTTTGGGTACAGCGTGCTTATTAGCGAAGGCAGGCTATGCCGTGACCGTGCTTGAAAAGAATGAGCAGCCAGGCGGGAGAGCTTCGGTTTTCTCTGATCAGGGCTATACGTTTGATATGGGTCCGTCTTGGTACTTGATGCCGGATATTTTTGAACATTTTTTTACTTTACTGGGTGAGCGGGTGGAGAATTATCTTGATTTAAAAAAACTCCAGCCATCCTATAGAATCTTTTTCAAAGGAGAGGATCGTGTTGTCGATATTTACTCAGATCTTGAAAAAGACCTACCGACACTCGAGGCATTGGAACCGGGATGCACTCCCAACGTACGGGAATATCTTGCTCGTTCTGGTCAGCAGTACCAGATCGCGAAGAATCATTTTCTTTTTAAAAACTATAATTCGATTTTTGATTTCCTTAATCTTAAAACGATGATTGAGGGGAGTCGACTCTCCGTTTTTTCAAAGATGGATCGATATGTGAAGCGCTTTTTTAAGAGCTCGGCTTTGCAAAAAATCATGCAATACACACTCGTGTTTCTGGGGAGCTCTCCATACAACACTCCTGCGCTGTATAACATCATGAGTCACATTGATTTCTCGATGGGAGTCTTTTATCCGCAGGGAGGTATCTATAAGCTGGTAGAAGCATTGGTAGCGATCGCTCAAAAGAATGGGGCGAAGATTCAAGTAAATGCAGAAGTGAAGAAGATTTTAATTTGTGATGGTAAAGCGACAGGTGTTGAGCTTACCGATGGGTCTATTCTCGAAGCAGATATTGTGATCTCAAATGCGGATATCGCGCATACAGATATCGCTCTTACTCCGGAGCAATATCGTCTGCATGACGTTTCCTATTGGGAAAAGCGCGTACTCGCACCATCGGCGTTTATTTTATATTTGGGTATAGACGGACGTATTCCGGAATTGACGCATCACAATCTTCTTTTTTCTGAGAACTGGGAAAAGAATTTTTCAGAGATATTTGATCGTCCGACATGGCCCGATGATCCGTCGCTATATGTCTGCGCTCCGTCGGTAACAGATCCAAGCGTAGCGCCACCAGGAAAAGAAAATTTGTTTGTTCTGGTTCCCGTTGCGGCGGGACTTGCGTATGAGGATTCTGATCTTGATCTGTATGCTGATAAGATTTTAGCTGGAATGGAAAAAGTGATGCATATTCCAGATTTACGCAAACGTATTGAATATAAAAAAATATTTAGCGTGAAAGATTTTTCAGAACGCTATAACAGTTTGGGCGGATCGGCTCTCGGATTGGCACACACGATAGGACAGACGGCTATTTTCCGACCAAATAATATCAATGCCAACGTTAAAAATCTTTTGTACGTTGGTGCGGGGACAAATCCGGGGATTGGTATGCCGATTTGTCTTGTGTCGGCCGAGTTAGCTTACAAGCGCATCATCGGGGATGTGAGCGACGGACCTTTATCGACCATTGAAAATGATAAAGAGAAATAAGGCAAAACCGGATAGTGCATTGATTTTTGGGAACCATGTGTAGTAGTGAAAAAGTGCTTCATCGGTTTTTGTGCGCAAAGAAAGAGCCATGAGACCTACGTACACAACGCCGAGTGTATAGGCGAGCCAGTTGAGTTTTTCGATGGAAAGCAATGCGGCAGCAGCATAGAGGTAGAGACAAAGCCAAAGCGTTTTGGAACGTCCGAGTGAGGTCGCGATCGTGCGTAGATTGGCGCCATGGTCGGCTTGGATATCGGGGACGGCAGAGTAGGCGTGCATCGCGATGCACCAAAGTGAGGCGGCGATTATCAAGCGCCAATCAATTGCTAAGACCGTATTGTTGTAAATGAGAAAACCGTATAATCCAGGAAATACATAGAGAATATTGAATAGGCTGTCGAGGTAAGGTCGAGCTTTAGCGCGTATGGGAGGAGATGAATAAAATATTCCAAAAAATAAGAAACCGACTATCGCGACTATCGAGTAAGGTGATTGCTCTGCTACCAATATAAAGGGAATGAGGAATGGGATATTCGTTAAGGCGATTGCGGTCCATAGGGATGAACGGTCCTCTGGTTTTACAAGTGTTTCATATGAGGCTTTTTTCTTGTTCAAGATATCGCTTTGATAATCAAATATGTCGTTGATGCCGTAGATGAGTAGGTTGGCAGGGAGTGTAAAGTAGAGGGCGGAGATCAATACGAGAAGAATGGCCTTGATATCTTGAGATGTACCGAAAAGACCATTGGCTGCTAAGCCGACCAAAAATGGACCGAGGAGATAGATCCAAAAGCGCGGTCGAGCTAGGCGAAGTAGTGTTTTGGCTTTCATTTGAATACTACTGTTATACTCGTCTAATTTGCTTCATGCCAGTACCACGGGTGATTCTGCGCTGTCTTGACGTATATTATATTATAATCTTTGTTATTAATAGCCCCCTCTGATCACAGAGGGTCTTCTATCCACTGATGGACGGAAGATATGTTCCTGCACAATTGAAGAGAGAGGTCCTACATGGACATCGTGAGTGCTCGTTCCGGTCACATTCCCCAGATCAATGCACATGGCATCCTGCTCGAGGTCGACATCGGAGGCGTCAAGAAGGTCGAAGATCATCACTGGATCAAGATCATCGACTGCTCCGGCTCGATGTCGAGCGTCATCGGCAACGTCCGCAACGACTGCAAGAAGTTCGTCGCGGAACTCGTCGAGCGTGATTTTGTCTCGCTCATCATCTTCAGCGGCCATAACCGCGCCAAGCTGATCGCGGGTCCGACACGCTGCGACAAGAAGGGTCGTGAGACCCTGCACAAGGCGATCGACGAGAGCGTCCAGATCATGGACACGACGGTCTTCAGCGAACCGCTCGAGCTCGCGCTCAAGACGGTGCAGAAGATCACCGACGGATGCGCCAACATAGGCATCCTGCTCACCGACGGCTGTGCCGTTCCCAACAAGTGGAGCGTCAAGGAGGAGGAGAACAAGGCCGCCAAGGCGGCCAAGGCTATCGCCGATACCGGCGCTGGTCTCTCCGTCATTGGGTACGGGAACTGGTACAACGCCGCGTTCCTCGCCCGTCTGATGCGTGAGAGCGGAGGTAACGGCCTCTATCGCCACATCAGCGAGATCGAGGACTTCACGGGCGCCGTCAACGGCATCCGCGAGACCTTCGAGAAGACCGTGCGCGGTTCTGTCGACGTCACGCTCAAGCCGAGCGCTGGCTCGATCTCGCGCTTCATCCGCGTCACCCCGCAGGTGAGCGAGACGGTCGGTACGCAGTTCCAGAGCACGGCCTTCTACGAGGGCAAGGCGATGCTGTTCATCGAGACCAGCAAGGACGCCAAGAGCGTCATGGTCGAGGGCCGCGTCAACGGCAAGGCGTTCAAGGAGAGCGCCACGCTGAAGCCGATGAATGACAACGACAAGTTGGCCTTCATCCGCGCGTACGCGGCGCAGGCGGTGCTCTCGGGCAATCGCTCGACCGCCGCCGAGTACCTCGAGATGATCGGTGAAGACGGGCTGGCCGAGCAGGTCGGCAACGCCTTCACGGATCGCGAAGCTCGCGAGGCGGAGGACCGCTTCCGCGGCATCTTCACGAGCGGGAAGCGCTTCATCGGCACGGGCCTCAAGCCCGTCGGTCCCAACCACTCGGTGCTGAACGTCGTGCGTCAGCTGATCGAGGATCCGCAGTCGGTCATCTACATCCCCAAGGGCGCCTACAAGCGCGGTGGGGAGCTGGTGGTCGATCCGCGCGTGCTCGAGGGCACGGGCGATCGCTCGCTGCAGGTGCTCGACATCATCAGCCACAACGAGCGCTTCAATTTCTCGTTCCGGACGCTCAAGGACATCAAGGTCCTGCCGGAGGACGGCAAGGGTCGTCCCGAGGATATGAAGCAGTATCGCACGTACAACATCGTGCGTGACGGCAACCTCGTCATGAACGAGATCGAGGCGAGCGTCTCTGAGGAGACGTTCAAGCTTCTGCTCGAGGCCGGCGTTCTCAAGACCGGTACCGAGTTCAAGTCGGGCAAGACGTACACGCTCGACCTGCGCTCGCTCAAGATGATCAGTCCGGCCTGGGCCAAGCCCGGTCAGATGAAGCTCGCGCCCATGCTGTGCCTCGAGAGCGATCTCGAGGAGAAACAGTCGGCGCTGAACTCGCGGCTCAAGGAGCGTAAGGCACAGGGCCAGAGCAAGGAGCACGAGGAGAGCGACATCTACTACGGCAAGGCTCAGAAGGACGAGGAGCGCGAGACCGACACGTACACGGTCACCACGGTCGAGTATCGGCTCATGGGTCACAAGCCCAAGAGCTTCGATACCTCTAAGCTCGACTGGGACGCGGCCAACACGATGATGATGGAGACGCGGCGCGAGCTGTCGAACCTTCGCTACAAGATCCGCGCCGTCACCTTCGCGATGGAGCGTTGCAGTCAGACGGCTATCAAGTGGCCGGCCGGCAAGCCCAACAAGAAGGGGACGATCGAGCAGCTCGTCGACTTCGACGGTGTGAAGATCAAGCGTGCGGTGCGTGAGCAGACCTTCGTCTGCTCCTGACCTCTCTCGACTCTCTGAAGGGCCGGTCGACATCTGTCGACCGGCCCTTTCGTTATCCCTCTTGATTTTTGGCTAGGATTTAGTATTATTCTGTCACTTTTCCGGGACTGTAGCTCAGTTGGTAGAGCAGTGGCCTTTTAAGCCAATGGTCGCGGGTTCAATCCCCGCCGGTCCCACCATAAAAAAGCACTCGCTAAGCGGGTGTTTTTTCTTTATACTAGCGTCATTCATGCGTATTCATATTATTGGCGCCAAGGCGATTCCCTCTGATTCCGTACCGGGAGCAGGTGGAGTTGAGCGACACGTAGAACAAATCGCTACGCGGCTTGCAGATCATGGACATCGTGTATCTGTGTATGTTCGTAGTTATGCCGATTATCATAAACATACGTGGAATGGAGTGCGGTTGATCAGGATTCCCTCCATTCGTAGCAAGAACCTTGATACGATCACACATGTTTTTTTATCGACCTTGCATGTCCTGTTTCAAGAAACGGACATCATCCATTATCACGGTGTTGGTCCATCGACGATGGCATGGATTCCTCGCGTATTTAAACCGGGCACAAAAGTTGTTTGCACATTTCATAGTCGTGATTGGTTTGATTCCAAGTGGAGTTGGTTCGCCAGAAGTTATTTAAAATTTGGCGAATGGGCTACGGTTCATTTTCCTCATCGCACGATTGTCATCTCGCATACGTTGCAGGTGTGGTGCAGAAATAAATGGAAACGACATACGGACTATATTCCCAATGGCGCAGAATTACTTGGTCCGCAAGGAATGTCTGAGCTTGCGCCGTTTGGACTTCAACCTAATAAATATTTATTAGGTGTTGGTCGTCTTGTTCCAAACAAAGCTTACGATGTTGCGATTGAAGCTTATCACCATGTAAAGACGGATTATCCTCTCGTGATTGTTGGAGAGGCATTCTATTCAACGGAGTACGATCATAAGCTGCGAGCATTGGTTGAACGTGATCCGCGTGTGCGTTTGGTTGGGTATCAGAGTGGTGTCACGTTGCGGCAGTTGTTTGCCAATTGTTATGCATTTGTTCATCCATCGAGAGCGGAGGGTTTGTCTGTAACGATTATTGAGGCGATGGCAGCAGGAAAAGTGGTTGTTATGTCGGATATCGCCGAGAATTTGGAATTGATTGACCATAGTGGAATCGCCTTTAAAACGGATGATCGAGAGGATTTAGCTAAGGCGATCGACTTTGTTCTGGCGGATGAGGCGATGGTTGAGGAACGAGGCAAACGGGCGCGAGAGATGGTCAAAAAAGAATATTCTTGGGCAAGGGTCGTCGACAAAACCGAGAAATTGTATAAGGATCTCCTGGCATGAATGTTTTGATACTAGGTTTGGGTCAATATCCCAAAGGGAGTGGTGTTTCCGCGGCCTTGCATTTTGCTAAGGCCGGTGACGATGTTTTGGCTACGGATTTGAAAACTCGTGATCAACTCAAAGAGAATGTGAAACAGCTTTCTGAATACAAGAATGTAAAATTTCGATTAGGAAAGCATGAGGCGAAAGATGTTGATTGGGCGGATTTGATTGTCCGTGGACCAAGCGTGCGTAGCGATTCCAAGGAGATGAAGTTGGCAAGAAAGCTTGGGAAAGCCGTAACATCGGATTTGGCTTTGTTTATGGAGTCGTGTCCCTGTCCGATTGTCGGTGTGACGGGTACGCGAGGAAAGAGTACGACAACCTCGATGATCTATGAAATTTTGTCATTCTCTAAAAAGTGGCGAAAGGTTTGGCTTGGTGGAAATATTCTTGTATCGCCACTCACATTTCTTTCTCAAGTAAAGAAAAATGACATCGTTGTTTTGGAGATGAGTAGCTTTCAGCTTGAAGGGACAGGAGATGCGGGTATTTCTCCGCAGTATGCCGTGTGGACCAATTTGATGCGTGATCATTTGAACGCGTATCCATCGATGAACGAATATGCGGAAGCGAAGGCGCAAATTTTCCGACATCAGGATGCCGATGATTTTGTCTTTTTTCCAGCTGACAAATCGTTTGATGAATATGCTAAGGAAGCGGCGGGGAATGTTGTGCGTGTAAAGCAAGGGAAATTTAATCTCGCGGTTCCTGGCGAGCATAATCAGATGAATGCGAGTTTTGCCGCGGCGATGGCGAGTAAGCTGGGGGTTCCTGCGAGCAAAATCAAGATAGCGTTGAAATCGTTTAAAGGTTTGTCTAATCGTATTGAGACGATCGCGGTCAAAGGAGCGCTCACATTTATCAATGACACAACGGCGACAACGCCCGATGGAACATTGGCTGCGCTTAAATCCTTTAAACCCTCAAAACATTCTATTCATTTGATTTTTGGTGGTGCCGACAAAGAGTTGGATTTCGTTGAGATCGCTGCTTATCTTAAGCGGCGTAAGGATGTGGGCGTATATTTGTTAGCAGGAACTGCACATCAAAAGATCGAAACGGCATTTAAGAAAGCAGATATTTGTTATTTGGATGTACAGGATCTTGAACAAGTATTCAACGAGTTAAAGTTATGGACGGAGAAAGGGGATATTGTATTACTGTCTCCTGGTTGTACGAGTTTTGGTTTGTTCAAGAATGAATTTGATCGAGGTGAACAATTTAAAAAGCTGGTGAAGAAATGGAAATAGTATGCGGGAGATTTTTGGTATCCCTATCGAGGGTATTGGGATGGCGGAAGCTGTAGAACGTATAGATGCCTCAACAAAACCGTTATGGTTTGTAACGGCAAATCCGGAGATTTTACTTGAGTCACATAGAGACAACGCCTACGCGAATGTATTGCGTGAGGCGGATTTACGCTTGGTAGATGGATTTGGTTTATGGCTTGCAACGTTTTGTCAGACAAAACGCGTGACGGGTGTTGAGTTTGCGGAACGATTAATCCAGCACGCGCATGATATGAATTGGCGTGTTGGATTATTTGGTGGAGAGAATGGCGCGGCCGAGGAGGCGATTGTTGATATTCGTCGCGCGTATCCCAAGTTGGATATTCGTGCCGAGCAGGGAGGGCGTGTTTCATCGACAGGTGAGGAGGATGATGCAACGGAAGAGGCTCGGGGACGCATGATGCTCTTTTCTCCGCAGGTTTTGCTAGCGGCGATGGGGCACCCACGACAAGAAGCGTGGATTGCGCAACATAGAAAAGATTTTCCGGAACTGCGCGTGGTGGTCGGAGTTGGTGGAACGTTTGATTTTTGGTCAGGGCGGACAAAGCGCGCGCCACACATTTTCCGTTCGTTTGGATTTGAGTGGCTTTGGAGATTGGTTTTGGAGCCGTATCGCTGGAAGAGGATCGTTAATGCGGTGGTTGTTTTTCCGATTCTTTTGATCGTCGACAAAATACGGAAGCTGGGCTAGGATTAGCAAATCTATGGATACTCCTGTACGCGTCCGATTTGCCCCAAGCCCGACCGGCTATCTCCATATCGGTGGATTACGCTCGGCGCTTTATAACTGGCTGTACGCTCGTCGACATGGTGGAACGTTTATTTTGCGTGTAGAAGACACAGATCGATCACGATATGTTGAAGGTGCGATTGAGAGCTTGTATCGATCACTTGTCGCTTGCGGACTTACGCCGGATGAAGGAGTTGCGATTGAGGATGAGACGATTGTTGATCAAGGAAAATTTGGACCCTATTTACAGTCGGCGAGAAAAGAAAAGCATTTGCAATACGCTTATGAGCTCATTGAAAAAGATGCGGCGTATTATTGTTTTTGTACTTCCGAGCGTTTGGATGAGGCAAGAAAACAACAGCAACTTCTTAAGCAACCAATTATGTATGATCGGCACTGCCGAAGTCTTTCCAAATTGGAAGCGGAGAATCGAGCGGCTGTTGGTGATGAGCATGTGATTCGTTTGAAAGTGCCAACGGAAGGATCGATTGTGATGAATGATTTGATTCGTGGTGATGTCGAGATTCCTTGGGCGCAAGTCGATGACCAGGTGATTATTAAATCTGATGGTTTTCCGACGTATCATCTTGCCGCAACATGTGATGATCATGATATGGAGATCACGCAGGTGATTCGTGGTGAAGAGTGGTTGTCGAGCTTGCCAAAGCATTTGTTTATTTTTCAATCGTTTGGATGGAAAGCGCCGGAATATGCGCATCTTCCGCTTTTGTTGAATGCGGATCGATCCAAATTATCCAAAAGACAAGGTGATGTTGCGGTTGAGGATTATCTAGCAAAAGGATATTTGCCTGAAGCGTTGATTAATTTTGTCGCGCTTCTTGGTTGGAATCCAACGGCGGATCGAGAAGTCTTTGATAAAGAAGAGCTCGCAACGCTTTTTGATATTACGCGCGTCAATAAAGGCGGCGCGGTCTTTAATACCGAAAAACTGGATTGGTTGAATGCACAGTATATTAAAGCTTTACCCATCGATGAATTCATTATTCGTTTGCGTAAAGGCAGATTCTTGCCGGAAGGTATCACGGCAGAGCGTGCGGCTCATGTCGCGCAAGAACGTTTAGTCAAACTGTCTGACGCTCCGGAAGCAATTCGTGAGACGATGGAATGCTTACCATATGAAGCGAGTGTTCTTGCATGGAAAAAATCGACTTTGGCAGAAGCTAAAATACGGTTGGAGAAATTGCAGGAGTATCTTGTGGCTAAAGATGAGTCGTGGTTTGGAAATATTTCTGGAATGGAGAAAGAGACGCTTGCCTGGATCGTGGAAAAGGGTTGGGGAAATGGCGATACCTTGTGGCCTTTGCGTGTTACTTTATCCGGAAAAGAGAAGTCGCCAAGCCCATTTGAGCTAATGTATGTAACAGGAAAGGACTTAGCGCTGGTCAGGGTCGACGCGGCATTGAAAAAAATGGCATAATAGGACGGATGTTTAGACATAGATTGCTTGCGGTTCTTTTGGTGGCGACGATGATCGTCCCGAATTTGGTATTGGCGCAAGAAGATGGTGCTGCAAAGCAAGAGATCGATGCGCTGAACTCACAGGTTAAGCAGAAGGAACAGCGCATTAAGGAGATTAATGGCGTGATTGGAAAGTATCGTTCTCGTATCGATGAGCAGAATGCCGCGCGATCCTCTTTGCAGAATCAACTTGCTTTGCTTGAGAATCGTGTTTTAGAAAAACAATTGGCGATTGAGCGTACACGAAGTCAGATTGATTTAGCATCGCTTGAACTGCAACGATTAAAAGTACAAATCACATCGGAGGAACAGCGTTTGCAACGGAGACGGGATGCTCTTGGAGGTGTGATCGCGGAATTGCAGGATGCGCAAAGCGTTGGTCTTCTTGAGTCGTTTGTGGCGAGACAATCGCTTTCAGAATTTTTTACTCAATTGGATGAATTAAATCGTGTTGAAGGTGATTTAACAAATGCGACGGAGGCTGTGCGCGACTTAAAGGCTGGTTTGGAACAAAAACAAAAGGAGACGGAACAATACCGTGCTTCTTTGCAGGATCAGCAGACGGCATTGCAAGATGAACAGCAGTCGCTTGAGCAGGATCAAGCTGCAAAGTCATCGTTGCTATCAGAAACACAGGATCAGGAGACCGAGTTTCAACGGATCTTGTTTGAGCTTAGACAGCAGAAGCAGACAGAAGCTGATGATGCGGCAGAGATTGAGAATCGTTTGAAGGATAAACTTGATTCTATCGACAAAGCGTTAGCGCGAGGAGATATTTTGTTGAACTGGCCAATCAATGTGACGCGAGTTTCTGCGATATTTCATGATGTGAGTTATCCGTTCCGCAAATTATTTGAACATCCGGGTATCGATTTGCCGACACCGGTTGGAACGCCGGTACGATCGGCGGCGGGTGGATATGTCGCGTTTAATCGCACAGGAAAGCAATATGGAAATTATGTGATGGTGATTCATCCGGGTGGTATTGCAACCGTGTATGCTCACTTAACAAAGTTTGGGGCAAAAGTTGATACCTATGTTGAACGTGGCGATATTATCGGATATTCGGGTGGAAGACCTGGTGATGCAGGCGCTGGGCTTTCTACGGGTCCACACTTGCACTTTGAAGTAAGACAGAATGGTATTCCCGTTAACCCGACTCAATTTTTACCAAGTCTTTAATAACGAATGAACCCCGCTAGAGAGCGGGGTTCTTTGTTCAGTTCAGTGTGTATGGTCTCGCAGGGAGGAGGGTTTTTTTCTTGAGTGATTTCTCAGCTTCACGGCGGACATTCTTGTCCTCGTCCAAGAGAAGCTGCAACAGCCCTTCACGCCACGTCGTTGTCTGCGCCAGATGGAAGCGTACGTCTGGGTGTGCAGAGCTGATGAGTTTGTTTCTATCCTCTATCGAGACACGACGCATGACGATAGCGCGTATTTCCGGATCGCGATCGTTCTGAGCCAGCTTTAGATAGAGCGCATGCTCTTGCTCTTGTAAGGTCAGGTTCTTGGGGCGATGCTGCGCGAGTTTGTTCAGGGCATAGAGCCTTGAGTCGCGATACTCGCTTTCTGCAACGAGTCGGAGCAAGAGGCCGCGTCTGCTGACCTTGTTAAAGGCCGTACGACGTTTCTCTGGATCCGGGTTGATCTTGGCGGTGTGGAAGGCGCGGAATTCTTTATCTTTTTCCGACATGACTTGTGCCTCCAACAAAGGTGCATGATTAGGCTAGCGAGTGTGCGAGGTGGGTGTCAATCGCTGCTACTTCAATTGAGTTTAGGGCTTCGTCGAGATCCGTGAGGGTGCTGATACGTACGAGTTTGGATTTTAGATCGCCGGTATTCAACCCTTTGAAGTACCACGGAAGATGTTTGCGGAGTTTTACAAGGCCACGCTCGCCGTAATGTTCAACTTGAAGATTTGCGTGTTTACGGACGGCAGCGATACGCTCCTCCATTGTGATATCAGGAAGTTTTTCTCCGGTTTTGAGATAATGCTCTACTTGTTTGAAAAACCAAGGATTGCCAAGGCCACCGCGACCGATGAGGACGCCGTCGGCTCCTGCGATGTCCATGGCTTCACGAGCGAGTTCTGCTGTAACGATATCGCCGTTCACAAGAAAAGGAAGATGCGCGACGTTTTTGCGCGCTTCACCAATGCGATGCCAGTTAGCTTTTCCCGAATAACCTTGCTCGCGTGTGCGGCCATGCATGGAGATCAGATCTGCGCCAGCGTCAGCGATTACTTTTACAAATTCTAAGCAGTCAGTGTCTTGATTCCAGCCAAGGCGGGTTTTGACGGACACAGGGATCGGCACGGCGGCTTTCATTTTGCGGACGATTTCTGCGGCACGTTCTGGTTCTTTGATAAGAGCGGCGCCGTTAAAGTTCGATACAAGGTTGTAGACGGGACAACCCATGTTGATGTCGAGGGCGTCGGGTTTGAAGCGGTCGTAGATGATGCGAGCGGCCTCGGCCATGGTGTCGGCGTTAGCGCCAAAGATCTGTTGCACGAGTGGACGCTCACGCTCGTCAAAACTGGCCATCTTGAGCGTCTTGGGATTAAGACGTACGATGGCTTCCGAGCTCACCATTTCACGGAACATCAAAGGCGTGCCTTCATCTTTACAGACGAGACAGAAGGGAAGGTCGCTCATGTCAGCCATGGGTGCCAGGGCGACGATGGGACGCGGGAGTTGCTTCCAATCCAACATTTGGCCTATATTAGCAGGAAATACAGATTTTTCAAGGGTATGCCCGACAAGTTCATCTTAAAGTCTAACTACCAGCCCTCCGGTGATCAACCGGAGGCTATTCGGCTTTTGACGGAGGGCTTAGAGAAGAAGTATCGATATCAGACGCTTTTGGGAGCGACGGGTACGGGTAAGACGTTTACGATAGCAAACGTTGTTCAGAATGTTCAGAAGCCGACGCTTGTTATCGCACATAACAAAACTCTTGCCGCACAGTTGTGTAATGAGTTCCGACATTTCTTTCCGGATAATGCCGTAGAATATTTTGTTTCTTATTACGATTACTATCAGCCGGAAGCTTATATCGCCAAGAGTGATACGTATATTGAGAAGGAGGCGATGATTAACCAAGAGATTGATCGTTTGCGTCATAACGCGACGCAGGCCTTGATTACTCGTAAAGATGTTTTGATTGTTGCGACTGTCTCTTGTATTTATGGTCTTGGTGCGCCAGAAGCGTATGAAAAAGTTGTTTTACGATTGAAGATTGGAGATGACGTTTCACGTGAAGGGGCGTTGAATCGATTGATTGAAATGCAGTTTACGCGTACTCCATCGGATTTGGTGCGGGGATCGTTTCGATCGCGTGGAGAAGTGTTGGAGATTATGCCGGCAAATGAGGAAACGATTTATCGTATCGAGGCGCCACGTGGAGTTGTGACACGTATCGAGAATATTGATCCGGTGACGCGTAAGGTGAAACGCGAACAAGAAGATGTTTGGATTTTTCCGGCAAAACATTTTATTACGATGGGTCCAGAACGCATACGTGCGATCGAGGTTATTCGTAAAGAGTTGAAAGAGCGCCTAGCGTACTTTGAGAAAAAAGGATTGTTGTTGGAGGCGGAACGATTAGAACGCAAGACAAATTACGATTTGGAATTGCTTGAAACGCTCGGATACTGTAACGGTGTAGAAAACTATTCGCAGCCGCTGTCTGGACGCCCGCCAGGGGAGGCTCCGGATACGTTGTTTTCCTATTTCCCAAAGGACTTTTTGTTAGTTGTGGATGAATCGCATGTAACGATTCCGCAATTTGGTGGAATGTCGGAAGGTGATAAGTCGCGTAAAGCGACATTGATTGAGCACGGATTCCGTTTGCCGAGTGCGGCGGACAATCGACCACTTCGATTCACAGAATTGGAAAAGAAGATGAAGGAAGTGATCTTTGTATCAGCGACGCCTGGGAAATATGAGCTCACGCATAGCGCGCAAATTGTCGAGCAGATTATTCGTCCGACGGGTCTTGTTGATCCTGAGATTATCGTGATGCCAATTACGCCGGATAAAAAAGGCTATCCGGGTCAGGTGGAGGATTTGATTTCAAATCGCATGCCAGAAGTTATTGCGCGTAAAGAACGCGTTCTTGTGACGACCTTAACAAAGAAGATGGCGGAAGATTTGAGCGAGTACATGAAGGAAAAGAAGTTCAAGGTTCGCTATATTCACAGCGATATTGAAACGATTGAACGTTTGGAGATTTTGTCCGAGTTCCGCAAGGGAACGTATGATGTGATTATTGGAGTGAACTTATTGCGTGAAGGTTTGGATTTGCCGGAAGTTTCATTGGTCGCGATTATGGATGCGGATAAGGAAGGGTTCTTGCGATCGGAGACGTCGCTTATTCAGACAATTGGTCGTGCGGCGCGTAACGTGAGAGGCGCTGTATTGCTGTACGCGGACAATATGACCGGCTCAATGGAGCGTGCGATGAAAGAGACGGAACGCCGTCGTGTGAAGCAGTTGGCGTATAACAAATTGCATGGGATTACACCTAAGACGATTATTAAGGCGCAAGAGGATTTGCGTATCATGCTTGGTTTGACGGTGACGGAAAAGGATGTGAAAGAGATTTTGAAATTGGAACTCTCCGGTGAATCACGAGATTTGGAGGTTGTGTTGAAGAACAAAGAAAAAGAAATGAAAGAAGCTGCCAAGAATTTGGAATTTGAGTTGGCTGCGATTTTACGCGATGAGGTGATGCAGTTGGAGAAAGAGATTCGGAAAAGATCGAGGAAGTCGGCGTTGCCGGAGAAGGAGCAGAGGAAGGTGGAGAAGAAGTTGAGACATGGACGTACACGGTAAATAATCGAAATGTAACTCTTAAACATACTATTTATGCCAAACAGACTCGGACACTTTGAGATTCATTGCGATGACATTGAACGCGCTAAAGATTTTTATACGAAAGTCTTTGATTGGAAGATTATTAAATACGACATGCCGGGTGAACCGTATTGGGCGATTGAGACGGGGCCGCGTGAAGAAGCTGGTGGAATTAATGGTGGCTTTGTGAAGCGTGGGGGTGTGAAGGCTCCGCCAATGTCGGTGATGAATGGTTATTGCGGAACGATGATCGTGGATAATTACGATGAGATCGCCAAGAAGATTCTTGAAAATGGTGGAATGGAAGCTATGCCAAAATTTGCTTTGCCAGGAATGGCTTGGCAGGGGTATTTCATCGACACAGAAGGAAATACGTTTGGAATTCACGCGGTGGATTTGAACGCTGAATAACGAGAAAGGCCTCCCTAGAAGCGGGAGGCCTTTTCAGTTACTTCTTGAGCTTTTCCTTCAGGATCTCGGTTCTCCATGTGAGCCAGCACATCCGGATGAACTGGGTCTTGGTGAAGGTGGTCCCAAGGATGATCAGAAAGTGTGGCAGGGCGTTGAAGAGCGGAGGAGGGTTATCGCTCATGAGCAAGCGCGCGATGATGCAGAGAATGCTGACATCCGCGAACATTCGTGACCTCCTAGGCGGAGATTAGTCGTGAGTCGATTCAGCGTCAATCTTTCCATTCTAGATCTAGATATTCACGTTCTTCCAAACCATCCCAGAGTTTTTTGAGCTGTTTGTATTCGTTGAAAGCTTTGCGCACGGTTTCTACATTCAGATTTTCCGGTACGGGCCATTTTGTTGAAGCGAGATTTTCGTTTACAAGTTTGATGAATGCCTCGACATCAAGATCACCAACCATGGATTGCTGTCGTAAAGAGTTGGCGAGCGTTTCTGCTTGGATGAGTTCGGACGCATCGCCACCGATTTTGGAATGCGCAAATTCATCGGCGCGTTGCAGCATTCCGGAGCCGTGGAATTCTCGCCAGTCAACGCCTTTGGCGATCAGGCCCCACACGGCGCGTTTGAGACCAAAGGTTTGTTCCATCACGAAGTGACATAAGTCGTGAGGAAGCAGAGTGCCTTCAATCGGCCAATGCCAAGAGAGTAGCGTTCCATTGGTACGGGTGACGGTGAACCAGTTTTTATCGATACCTTTTGCGGTGCGAATATGCATGATTTTGATGGTACTGGATTCCCGCCTCCGCGGGAATGATAGGAAATGACAATCGGCTACGAATGCGCTTAGATACGTGCATGGACGCCGTGCAGGATATCAAGGGACGACTCGACATTGTCGATGTTGTTAGTGAATATATCCCTTTAAAACCAGGGGGTTCTGGAGCATTTAAGGCAAATTGTCCGTTTCATAATGAGAGAACTCCGTCCTTTTATGTTTCACGGCCTCGACAGAGCTGGCACTGTTTTGGCTGTGATCAGGGCGGCGACTCGATTTCCTTTGTTATGCGAATGGAGGGAATGGAGTTTCGTGAAGCGTTGGAGTTTCTTGCGCAAAAGACGGGAGTGGTTTTGCCAAAGTTTGATGGAGAGAAAGCATCGCAGCGAAAACGTTTGCAGGATGTGAACGATTTAACGATGCGATTTTTCCGCGCCTCTCTCCAGAACTCGCCGCAAGCGGAACATGCGAGAACGTATCTCGCGAAACGTGGCGTTGATGATTTAACGGCTGATCTTTTTCAGATTGGTTATGCGCCGGATTCTTGGGACGCGCTTTCTATCGCGCTCGCCGCAAAAGAAGTGTCAGAAGAAGAGATGATCCTTGCCGGAGTTGTTGGTAAGCGTGAAAAGGGGACGGGAGTTTATGATCGATTCAGAAATCGGCTCATGTTTCCAATTGCAGATGTGCATGGAAATATTGTTGGCTTTACCGGTCGTATTCTTGTTGATTCAAAAGAGGAAGCGAAGTATGTCAATACACCGGAGACATCGATTTATCGCAAGAGTGCGGTTTTGTATGGATTGGATAAAGCCAAAGGGGAGATTCGTCGTGAAGATTTGGTGGTGATTGTAGAAGGTAATATGGATGTGGTTGGTTCACATCAATTTGGTGTGACGCAAGTTGTTGCATCGAGTGGAACGGCGCTTACATCGGAACAACTTGGATTGTTGAAACGTTTTACGACAAATCTCGCGATTGCATTTGATCAGGACAATGCTGGCAATGCCGCAACGCTGCGTGGATTGGATTTGGCCAGAGCGCAAGATTTTAATATTAAGGTGATTACGCTTCCGCCAGAAGCCGGAAAAGATCCGGATGATGCGGTACGGAAAAATCCTGAGCTTTGGAAACAAGCGATTAAAGATGCGGTTGGAATCATGGAGTGGATTTATCGGAATGCCTTCCGTGATCGATCGACATCAAATCCAGAAGATAAGAAATTGATTGCGCGAGATATTCTTTTAGAGGTTAAGCGCATTGCGAGCCCTGTTGAGCGCGATCATTGGATTAAGAAGCTCGCAAAAGATATTGATGTGGGAGAGCAAGCACTGAGGGATGCGCTTGTGTTGGTGAAGAAGGCGGTGATTCCGATAAAAATTCCTCAGTCTGAAGGAATGACCGCAACCCTCGCTGCAATTGATAGGCCTAAAGAGCGACCTGTGCAGTCTGAAGGGGTTTTTGAGCGGAGATTGATTGCGATGTGTATCTATCGTCCGGATCTCTGGAAAGAGGCTAAGGAGAGCGTAAAATTGCTTCCAGAGCATTTTTCTGACGTAAACCTCTCTTCTCTTTACGGAAGTCTTGTTTCCGCGTATGATCCAGACATATCCGTACAAGCGGATTTGGCTGCGGCCAACCAAACAATCCGTCCTCCGGCTACCCTGACGCCGGATGAGATGAAGAACTTCGATGCTTTAGCCTTCTTGGCGGAGCGCGAGTACCAGGGGCAATCGCTTGAAGAACTCAAGCGTGAACTGAAGACAGCTGCCGGAACGCTCCACTTGCATCGCAAGAAAAAGGAGCGACTGCAGTTGGAACAAGAGATGCGAGAGGCGGAGCGACTTGGTGACCAAGAGCGTATCCTGACCCTCCTAAAGCGCTTCACGGCGTTGAATTAATTTCCAGTATGCCCACTAAGTCAAGTTCTGGATCCAAAATGAAAAAGAAGTTCCATCCGACCAAGCCTTCTCCAAAAAAGAAGGTTGTGGCTAAGAAGTCTCCGAAAGTTCAAGCCAAGGGTGGAAAGAAAGCCGTTGCAAAAGTTGCTCCAAAAAAAGCGGTTGCTTATCAAAAAGCACCGCCACCGCCACAAGAAGTTATCGACAAATTGTTTGATAAAGCACGTGCTCGTGCGTTTTTGACAGAGAATGAAGTTTTGTATGCGTTTCCAGAAGTAGAAGACTACGTCGATTTGTACGAAGCGTTTATTGATCGACTTGATGCGGCGGGTATTGGAATGGTTGAGCAGAAGGAAGGCATTCTTGGTCGAGGCAAAGAACGGCAAGAGATCATGCAGACGTTGCATAGTGCGGGCGATGAACGTCGTGGTCGTATTGATGCGTCTGAACTTTTGACAGCTGATTCGATTCAGATGTATTTGCGCGAGATCGGTAAGATTCCTCTTTTGACGGGTGAGCAGGAAGTTGCTCTCGCAAAACGCAAAGAGAAGCTTGATAAAGAAGCAGAGAAAGCTTTGATTGAGGCGAACTTGCGTCTGGTGGTTTCCATCGCTAAAAAGTTTACGGGTAAGTCGCTTTCACTTCTTGATTTGATTCAGGAAGGAAATATCGGATTATTTCGTGCGGTTAAGAAGTTTGAGTATCGCAAAGGTTTTAAGTTCTCAACTTACGCGACTTGGTGGATTCGTCAGGCGATTACGCGTGCGCTGGCAGACCAAAGCCGCACGATTCGTATTCCGGTTCACATGGTGGAAACGATCAATAAGTTCCAACAGATTGAGCGCGAGTTGATTCAGGAACTTGGTCGTGAACCTCTACCGGAAGAAATTGCCGCGGAAATGGGACAGGATTTGGAAAAGGTGCGTCACATTATCAAGATTTCGCAAGATACGGTTTCACTTGAAACATCGGTTGGTGATGATGATGAAGACTCGACGCTTGAAGACTTTATTGAGGATGTTAAGAATGTCACACCAGATCGTGCAGCAGCACTTCAACTTTTGAAGGATTACGTTGGAGAGATTGTGAAGGATCTTAATCCGCGTGAACAAAAGATTCTGGAAATGCGTTTTGGTTTGACTGATGGTGTCTCACATACGTTGGAAGAAGTGGGTAAGGAATTCGACGTTACTCGTGAACGTATCCGCCAGATTGAAGCCAAGGCACTTGAAAAGATTCAGCAACATCCGTTGATTAAACGTTTGGCGGATTACTAAAATGCGTGTAGGTATTGTTGGTGCGGGAGCGGCAGGGCTCATGGCGGCCGCGACGATATTGGAAACAGCTCCGGAAGCGGAGCTGTTTCTTGTTGATCGTAATGACGGTTTGGGTAAGAAGGTTATCATTTCTGGTGGAGGACGTTGTAATGTCACGACAGGTATTCAAGATGTGCGTACAGTCTTGACCAAGTATCCGCGCGGTGGAAAGTTTTTATCAAAGGCGATGTACCATTTCCCTCCAGCAGATGTTTTTGCTTGGTTTGAAGCGCATGGCGTGCCGTTGAAGACAGAAGAAGATTTGCGTGTGTTTCCGCAATCGGATAATGGACGTGATGTTGTTGGTGTCTTTGAAAGAATTTTTGCTAGGTCGAATGTAAAGGTTTTATTGAAGCATTCAGTGGAGAAGGTAGAGAAAAATTTAGAAGGATTTCAGATTCATTTTAAGAATAATGAAACGTTGTTTGTCGATACATTGGTTATCACGACAGGTGGGCAGGCATATCGGCATACAGGATCGACAGGGGACGGATATGCGTTTGCGATCGCACTTGGACATACTATTACGAAGCTTGTACCTAGTTTGAACGCGTTTTTTACACGTGAGACATGGCCTGCGGATGTTTCTGGCCTCTCATTTGAGAAAGCTGAGATTCGTGCAAGGGGCCGTAACCCCTCTAAATCTCCCCTTCTGCGAAGGGAGACTTCGGATGGGGAAACCCCTCCTTCGGAGAAGGGAGGGGTAGGGGTGGGTTACTCCTTTACGGGGCCATTTTTGTTTACGCATAAAGGTGTGAGTGGACCAGCGGTTTTTGCACTTTCGGCACAGATTGCATTTGAGACGTATGACGTGAATACGCCGCTTAAGATTGAGATTGATTTGTTTCCGGATGAGTCAAAAGAAGTTTTGTTTTCTAGAATTGAAAAAGCGGTTGTGAATGGAGGCAAGAAAAGTTTTTTGAATATCTTGGGAATGGTTATACCAAAATCTTTAGCAGAGATCGCTTTAAGCCGGCTCGATATCGATGGAAGTTTGCATGCGGTTGAAATCGGTAGAAAAAACTTTTTACGAGTTGTTGAGTGGCTGAAAGGGATTCCGCTTGAAGTGGTCGGCAGGGGAGCGGGTGATGAATTTGTGACCGCTGGTGGGGTGAATCTTGATGAAGTGGATTCACAGACGATGGAATCAAAGATTTGCTCGGGTTTATATTTTGGAGGCGAAGTGCTTGATGTGGATGGCTATACAGGTGGCTATAATTTACAGGCTTCATGGGCTACTGGGAGACTAGCCGGTTCACATATCGCTTAATAAAAAACATCGCCCTTAATGAGGCGATGTTTTTTATAGTCTTCCGAGATCTAGGAACTCGTTGAACTCGATTTTTTCTACAAATTCAGGAGCGTGACTCACCATGATAACGGTGCCTTGATAGGCTTGAACCGCGTCAGCGATGATTGGAAGGTGGCGGAAGTTGATGTGGTTGGTCGGTTCATCGAGGATGAGGAGTGCGGGTTTTTGCAGAACGAATCGTGCAAAACACAATAAGCCTTTTTGACCTTCGGAAAGCGATCCGACTTTATTCCTCAGTAAATCGGATGTTAGCAAGAATTCAGAAGCGCAAGCGCGCAATACCTCGTTATCTGGGATCTCCATGACGGATTCAAGAGACTGATAAGCGGTTTGGTCGAAATCGAGACCAGAAAAATCTTGGCGATAATAACCGATCTTTACTCCTTCACCGATTTTGATGCCTTCATCCGTTTTATCTGCGATGGCACGCAGGAGTGTGCTTTTGCCGATACCGTTTGGACCAGAAATCAAGAGTTTGCGACGACGGCGCAAGGACATGCCTAATTCAATACGTTTTGGTTCTCCGTCACGGATGATTTTTATTTCATTCAGGATAACAACGGGCTCAGTATATTCCTGCGCTTCAATCGTAAAGCTACGAATTGTTTTATCATCGCGTTTAACGTCAACTTTGTTTTCTTCTGCTTCCTCAACTTGATCGCGGAGCTTGCTTGCGAGTTTACGCATCTTTCCACCTTTGTTGGCAAAGAAGTTGATTTTGTCTTTACGGTCCTGAATTTCTTTGAGCATGCGCGCGTTTTGCATGCGGTCGCGTTCTACACGAGCGGCGATTTCCTCGACCACGTTAAAGTAGTTGCCGACGTATTGATCGACCTTATGCGTGTACACGTCGAGGTGAAGCACGCCTTCCGTAAACGCATTCAAGAAATCGGCATCGTGAGAAATAACGAGGACGGTTTTAGGATACATCATCAAGAAGCCGGTGAGATGCTCGATACCATCTTTGTCGAGGTTGTTTGTTGGTTCATCGAGCAAAAGAATATCCGGGTTCTGGATAAGGGCGTAAGCGAGCAGGAGACGCGCTTGCTGGCCACCAGAAAACTCGCGGATTTTTTTATCGAGGGGGGTTTTTAGATTAACCGTTTCCAAAACGTCTTTAATGAGTTTATCGAGGTTGTACGGAGGTTCTTCAAAGGCGCGAGCAAAGAACTCTGTAATAGTGTCTTCCATGCGATCGCGTTGCATGACCTGTAAGCCGATGGCAACCTTGGCGCCTTTTTGGATATGAACTTCTCCTTCCTGCGGTTTCATGACGCCGGTGAGCAATTTGAAGATGGAGCTTTTGCCAGCACCGTTTTGTCCCATGAGCGTGATTTTGGCATTTTCACGTACGGAAAAATTGACCTCGTCCAAGATTGGATGGTCTTCATCGTAGGCGTAGCTTACATTTCCGAAGCGGAGAATGACGTTTCCATGGTCCATAGGCTAAAAAGGGCTCTAATATAACAGATTCCATGCATTTGGCAAGGATTTGGCTGGCCTTGCATGGATTCGCATGGATTGGTATTATTCGCCGCGCGTTCCGAGGTAGCTCAGCGGTAGAGCAGTGGACTGTTAATCCATTGGTCGTGGGTTCGAATCCCACCCTCGGAGCCATGAAAAACGACCAGTTATTGAACTGGTCGTTTTCTATTCTATAAAAAAACACCCCGCCGAGGCGGGGTGTTTTAACATCGCGATTAAGCGACTGGCTGTACGTTGACAGCGTTTGGGCCTTTTTCGGACTGCTCGATTTCGAATGTAACCGCATCGCCTTCGCGAAGGTTATCGAACTCAGCGCCGACCAAGGATCGGCTGTGGAAGAAAAGATCCTTCTCTTGGCCTTCTGCACCGATGAAGCCGAAGCCGCGGTCGGTGAGTTTCTTGATAATACCGTTCATAGAGTTTTCTGCTACTAATAAATTGCAAATTTCATAGCCTCAGAAGCTCGACGACGTTTCATGAAAGACAAAAATTTGTCATATTATAATAGCGGATTTATGAGATTATGTCAAGTGCCTGTCTTTTTTCAGCTTTTTTTGATCAGAATAGACGTTGCTTGAGGGCTTTTTGTTGCTTGTAAGTGTTTACAAACTTGAAAATCTGTAGTACACCTAGTTTGCTTTAAAATAAAATTGCACCTTACGTTTAAGAAGTAATCAGATGTTCAAGATGAAAATACTAAGTAACGAGTACCTCGCTAATTTACCTAAAGATTTCCGAGTTGCGCCTGGAGGGCCGGCACATTTTGCTCATGCCTTTTCCGATTTTATTATCAAGCAGAAGCATGAATGGATCGGTGTCATTCATCAGGGGAATCACACGGGTAAAACAAGTGTCTTGAAGAAGGATCATGCAGGACGTAAAACGTTCTATCTTTTTTCTTATCCGCATTTGCACCGAAGCTCTTTCATGAATTCTAAAAAACGGATTGACCCTCGCGTCTGGTTTGGGCCACAAATCAAGAGTCTTCAGTTGCTCATCAGGCGCGTAAAACCGGATGCGCTTTTTTTGAATGGATTTTCCGTATTTGCGTGGCAGCTTTTGGAGGCTGCAAGATTGGAGAAGTTACCGATCGTGATTCAGCATGCGGGTATCTCGCAAGTCGAGTTTGAACAATATAAACATCTTTACACTAAGGCCGCTCGGATGTCGGTGTTGGAAATGGAGCGGGATATTGTTGATGCCGCATCTAAGCAGGTTTTTCTGAATGCGTTTAGCAGAGATGCATTCTGTGAACGTGTAAGACAAGTGCCTGTAAAGCAAGCGGTCATCATTCCTTTACCTTATCAGAAGTTGTTTACAAGAGTGGTTTCTTCAAAGAAGATCGAGCGCGCTTCCTCGAGCAAGGTTATTATCGGATGTGTGGCTCGATGGGATCGCATTAAGAATCATGGAGCTCTTGTAAGGATTGCTGAAGAGGCTAAGAAGCAGGGTTTAGATTGGTATTTTAGATCCGTAACGAGGATCCCTGAATCCTCAGTTCATTTGCGATTAAAGAAAGCGTATCGAAGCTTGATTGAGGTTGTAGCGCCGATGCAGCCAAAGGACTTGATCAATTTCTATAATTCTGTTGATCTATTGGTCCTACCTTCCAATTTTGATGTTTCTCCAACAGTTGTTATGGAGGCGGCGCTTCAGAAAAAAGCAACGCTTATTTCACCTAACGTTGGTTGGGTGTCGGAGTATAATGCTTGCGGCATGAAAGATTGGGTTGTGGATTTTTCTGATGCAGAAAACGTCGTAAGGAGAATTAAGAAGCTTCTCAAGAAACCGCTCCCTTCCAGATTCCGGAACCAAGTTCGTAACAAGCATAATCCAGCCAAGGTATTTGCAACGTACTTAAAGCTCATCAATTCTGTCATTTGAATATATGCGCATCGCTCAACTCGTCTCCATTTTAAATCCCGTTTCTAGTGAATCGACGAAAGCTATTTGCTCACACGTCGCTCTTTTGACGGATGCGATTGTTCAGGAGGGACATGAGGCTCATCTCTACGCGGCGAGTGACTCAAAGACTTCTGGTACGCTCCATTCTATTTCCGGAGCCTCTGACATGCAGAAAACAATGCCAGCGGATATTCAGCGGCATTATACGAGTATGCTGATCTCCGATTGTTATCAGCATGCAGGAGACTACGATATCGTTCATAGCCACTTTTCTCTTTTGAGTTCTTTTTACGCTGACTTGGTGAAGACGCCAACATTGATCTCTGTGCATAGTCCGATTCGAGACGAGATTAGGGTCTTTTTGCAGAAGTATCGACATCTATCTTATGTTTCCTTCTCGCATGCGCAGCGTAAGCAAATGCCAGAGCTTAACTGGGTTGCAAACATTTATCATGGAATCGATACAAAACGCTTTGCCTTTCACCCGTTTCCAAAGGATTATTTCCTTTATCTTGGTCGAGTCACAGAAGAAAAAGGCGTGCATTACGCAATCGAAGCCTCTAAAGCAGCGGGCGTCCCTTTGATTATCGCTGGTGGGAGTTATCCAGCGGAAGGATATTGGCATAAGAATATCGAGCCGGAGATTAATGGAAAATCGATTCGGTATGTTGGAGTGGCTAATGAAGCTCAAAAGATCGAGTTGTTACAAGGAGCGAGAGCTTTGCTATTTCCAACACAATACGATGAAACATTTGGACTTGTGATGATTGAGGCAATGTCTTGTGGTACGCCTGTCATTGGGTGGAGGAACGGTTCTGTACCAGAGGTTGTGAAGGATGGGGTTTCTGGTTATATCGTGGAATCGGTTGATGAGATGGTGAAGGCGATCAAATCTATCGATAAGATTAGCCGACAGGCGGCTCGACGTCGTGCAGAAGTGTATTTTAGCCAGGACAAGATGACTGAGGGATATTTGCGTGTTTATGAACGCATGATCGGAAAGGCAAAAAAGCGTTCAGCTGCTCGTGTTAAGAAAATCGTAAAGAAGTAAGGAAATATCTCAAAAAGGCCAATGAATAACGAGCTTTGAGGTTCGGGGATTGACTTTATTATAAAAACGCGTATACTCCGGCAGTTATGTACAATGATTTCAAGAAAAAGAGTTACGGAAGCCGTGGAGGCGATCGCCCATCTTATGGTGGCGGCGCCGGCGGTGACCGTGGGGGTTGGAAACGCGACGGAGCTCGCGGTGGCTTTGATAAGCCGATGTTTCCAGCAACGTGCGCAACTTGCGGCACGAGTTGTGAAGTTCCATTTAAACCAAATGGTCGCAAACCGGTTTTGTGTAGCAATTGCTTTAAGAAGGAAGGTCCTTCTGAAGGAGGTCGCGATTTTGGTGGCGACCGTCCGATGCGCTCGGAACGCCCGACGTATTCTGCCCCGGGTGAAGGCAATATCTCGCAGCAGCTAAAGGATATCAACGATAAGCTGGACGCGATTATTCACTCATTGAACGACTAATCTCGTTTAGAAAAAAATGCCCTCATATGAGGGCATTTTTCTATTGACAAAAATTAAATAATTTGATAAATATGATGAGCTTTTGTATTGGTCATTCGTAAAATAATATTTTGATCAGGAGGTTGACATGGGAGTCAAAAGTATCGCGCAAGGAAATGTTCTGGTCTCGCATTGGTTTGATGAGCTCACCGTGCAGGATATCGAGCAAGTGTTTGCACTCGCTAGTCGTCTCGCTAAAGAGTCTGGACCGGTCAGTGGCATCAATATTCTAGGACCGGTGATGAAGAGGCCGAGCGTTACCGTGTTTAATCGAATGATGGCTCTGCATCCGCAGATGCGTCAGTATCACCGTTCGATCCATTATGTGATACTGTTGAATGGCTTTCTTGCATCCAGCGTCATGTCAAACGTGACTCGGATGCTGACAAACGGTACGGGTGGATCCTTGCGTTTCAGCAATTCTGTTACGGACGCTCTTACTCTGGCGGCGGAGTATCATGAGCTCAAGAGTTCTCCGCAAAGCATTCTTGCGGAGCTGCAAAAGCAGAGTATTCCTGTCGCGAAGAGCTGAAAAGCTCCACAAACTAAAAAGTCCTGACATCTGTCAGGACTTTTTGCTTCTTTTGAGCAAGACTGTCGGTGTGAGATCCGCTTCTCTAGTTTGAGGATTGAAATTATGAAGAGCGTCGACAAGGAGAATCGGAATCGCCACCATCAGATTTAAGGTCTTTGGTTGTAATTTCTTCATAGAGTCGGAAGTTGTTTTTTGATCAAGCTGAACCAGTCGGCGTAGCCCGCATCACTGGGGTGGAATTGATCCTTTGCGTAATAGGTATCCGGATCAATCGCAAATGGATCGATGGCGGGCGCGCGATACAGATCTACGTATTGAATGTTTTTTTCTTGAGAAGCTTGTATAAATCTATCGCGTACTTTTCTTGTACGTGCGGCAAAAAGCCAGCGGGTACCAAATGGCAAGAGGCGGGCGGTGCCAACATTTCCCGTGGAAACGAGAACAACATTGTTAGAGAGGTTCTTCGTGAGGTCGATAACGTTACGGATATCGTTGGAAAGTTGAGAAAGATTTGTGAAATGAACTGTGTCATTTCCGCCGATGTGGATCATGACGAGATCAAAAGAATTGTTCTGTAAGTTTTGTAGACGCGGGATCAACTCCGCTGTTCTTGCGCCGTTGATCCCACGATTTTCAATGACAGCTTTTGGAAAATGTAATGACAAGAGTCCTGCAAGTGAAGTCGATGATGAAGATGCGCCTGTTCCGACAGCCGTGCTATCACCGATAACGAGAATTCGTTTTTCTGATCCTGATTTTTGAAAAGCCTCAGCATCATTTGCCAGTCCGATACCGATTGCGATCAGTCGGCGTGTTTGGATTGTTTCAATAACAATGACGATGAGAATGACGAGCGAGCCAAGAAGAACGAGTTCACGAATGTTCATGGGATTATTTTACAGAAATGATTTCGTAAATCGTGACACCGCGTGGTGTTGTGACTTCTACGGATTCTCCTGGCTTGTGACGCAGGAGCGCTGAACCGATCGGAGAAAGATAGGATATTTGGCCGCGTAACGGATTTGATTCTTGAGATCCGAGAATACGCCAAGTGGATTCTTTTTCACCAGAACGTACGGTAACCGTTGAACCGATGGCGACGGAGCCGGATGCGGATGGTCCTTGATCAATGACGATCGCCAGACGGATACGATCTTTTATACCAAAAATGCGACCGTCGATTTTAGAGAGGCGATGTTTTGCATCTTGATATTCTGCGTTTTCAGAAAAGTCACCGAGTGTCAGCGCGTGACTCAAGTCAACGACGATCTTTGGCCGTTCCACTTTTTCTAATCGTTGAAGCGTACTTTTTAAACGCGTTAAAGCCTCGGGAGTTAGTTCCCGGCTCAAGCTCTCTACATCGCGAATACGATTGATTTGCGATTTGCGTTGGGGGATGCGCATGGATCAGATTTTTTGAAGTGGTTCCGCGATTTGGCGGATTGATTCCGATTTTTGCATCGCCTCTGCCAAGTTCACTGAAAATTCTGTTGGCTTTTCTGGAAAAAGTCTTCCTTTTGTCATAGCGAGTAGTGAGGCGTTGGTGGCGGGAGGCTCTGTTTCTAAAGCTTCATCTATAGATACGATTGTTTCTGAGAGCGGGCGTAGCCATTGGAATGATTTTTCCTCCAATAACAATTTGAATAAGGCGGTTGGCCCGCCAATGGTGCCGTGCAGGAGTTCGTATGTTTTTGTCGCTTCATCGAGGAGTGCCTTATGCAGGGCGAGGAGAGATGAGCGTAGTTCATCATTTGTCATACGGAGTGGATGATGCCATAGCATTGCATGGATTGACAGATCTGTATTTTGGCGTATTCTTGCACCTGCTCTTTAAAGGAGGTGCGTGTGACAAGATATTCAGGTGAACACCCTATGGTTCTGGAAGCGATGGAGTTGGTAGATACGCTCGAAGCCTTGGAGGATCGGGATGCAAAGCGATGCATCATCGCGGAAGTATTGGTCCATTTGGACGAGTCGTCGGTGCGAAGTTTGCTTCTGCTCATCTCGAGCATTTGGCATCGCTATCGCGTCACGATCGAGTTGTACGCGGCGTATGGTCGTAAGGACGATCGAGCGCGCGTTCTGGCTCTCATCACGAACATCGTCGAGACCGGGGAATCGGATGGCGATGATGAGCGAGATCAGCTTGCGCGTGTCGACAACAACCTCGCTGACGGAAACTTCTCACGACCCGAGCGGTGGTTGCTTGATGAAGGTCGTAGAACGTTCTTGATGTATCGTTCATCCAAGCGCTTGCCTAAGTTTGCCCACGGGCCGCACATTGGACTCTTCAACGAGTACTGCTTGCGTATCCGCTATGGAGACTCGGATGCAGTCGCCAAAGCGATGAAGCTCGCTGGCGATGATTCGAGCGACCGAGATCGCATCACAATGCTCATTGGGATGAGCCACGCGGAGATGGGCAAGGTCCAGATCGCGCGACACCATCTGAAGATGGTTCGCTTGCCTGAGCATCGCATCGATCTTCTGCTCGTGTTGTTCCTTGTCGAGCGTGAGATGTCGCCGGATGTTCTTCAAGAGGCACTACCGTAACGTTACCGGCCCGTCCGTTCTGGACAGGGCCGGTTTGCTTTTTTGTTATTTTGGCGTAGTCTCGACGCAGTTCTTTTCAGGAGGAAACATGAGCGAAGATCTCGTTGTCTATACGTGTAAGTTTGGTGGTTCTTCACTTGCCGACGGAGCGCGCGTGGCCAAGGTGGCGGAACTGATCCGGAGCGATCCACGTCGCAGATATGTGGTCGTCTCCGCACCCGGGAGACTCAAGCCGCAAGATCACAAGGTGACGGACTTGCTCTATGCAGCGTACGAGAATAAGCGGCTCGGGCTGGAGTTTCGTGAGGCCTATGATCAAGCGGAACGCCCTCTCGAGAACATCGCTCTGTACTTGAGTGAGAGTTCCGGGAGGCCGCATATCTGGCCGGATTTTTCCGCCATTACTCATGAGCAGGAACGTATTGTTCACGATGAGGATGTTTCTGCAGACTTTGTCGCAAGTCGCGGCGAGTATCTGATGGCGAGGTTGCTCGCTCTCTACCTCGACTGGCCGTTTGTGGATTCCAAGGACATTGTGCGGTTTACTTCACAGGGGTTGTTTGCGGCCGATTTGACGCAACGTCTCGCGTCAGAGGAGCTTAAGAAGTACCCGCGCGCGGTGATTCCAGGTTTCTACGGTTCGCGTCCGGAAGGGGATATTAAAACCTTCAGTCGTGGCGGCTCGGATTTGACTGGCGCCATCATCGCACGAGCAACAGGTTCTGCTGTGTACGAGAACTGGACTGATGTATCCGGACTCATGAACGCGGATCCGCGCATTGTTCCAGAGGCTAAGCCGATCGAGGAGGTGACGTATCGTGAGTTGCGCGAGCTCGCCTACATGGGGGCAAGCGTCTTCCACGAGGAGGCGGTGGTTCCGGCTAAGATCGCGGAGATGCGAATTCATATTCGGAATACGCAAGAGCCGGAGGCTAAGGGAACGCAAGTCATGCACGAAGCGCATCGTGGCCACCACCCATTGGTGGTCGGTGTCGCAGGTCGAAAGGGATATAGCACCATTCAGGTGCGTAAGACTCTGATGAACGAGGAGATTGGTTTTGCGCGTAAGGTGCTAACCGTCCTCGCAGACAAGGACATCAGCTTTGAGCACATGCCCGGTGGCATCGACGCATTATCGATCATTGTGCCTAGCGAGAGCGTCCGTGATCGTGAAGACGAGATTATGGATGAGATCGAGCATTACTGTGGCACGGACGACGTTACGATCGATCATGGTCTCGCCCTGATCGCTACCGTCGGACATGGGATGTGGAGTAAGCCCGGTGTGGCCGCGAGACTCATGGGTGCGCTTGGCAAGAACTCCATCAATATCCGGATGATCAATCAGGGCTCAAGCGAGCTCAACATCATCGTTGGAGTGGCGGAGGATGATTGCGACAATGCGATCCGTGCGATTCATCGCGAGTTTTTTCTCTGAAACAGATACGCCCCCGACCAGACTGGTCGGGGGCGTTGACGTTTAGGGATGTCGAGCGAGGACTTGTCCGTGGTGGATTTGATCCATCGCTTTGGTGAGACAGAAGCGGAATTGTTCAGGTGCGCGCTCAAATTCTTTTTGTCCGGTTGGACTATGAGCAAGCATGATCACATCGGAGCAGATGGCGCTCTCTGGAATCTCTCCCGCTTCCTTGGCCGCATCGAGAGCGGCTTGCTGGAGGATGGCATATCGGTTGGGGATGTAGTCGACCGCATGCTTCTTCATGAGCTCCATACCGAGCGCGATACCAGGCACGTTCTTGAAGTAGCGATTGTACTCGAGGCGAGCGTTTCCGTGTCGACAGAAGATTCCGCCGATGCGATGGAAAGCGGCACCAAACGGTTTGGAGAAGCTGAACACGACTGCTTCTACGTTGGGGTGCCTGTGAAGCTCGAGCGTGAATTTGCTTTTGGTACAACCAAGATATGCGAGATCAAGTATGATATGTACCTTTGGATGCTTTGAGTGCATGTTCTCGAGCCATGGCTCAAGATCGTTCCAGGGTTCACCATCGATCGCTGACGGGTGGGAGACGATGAAAGCGTCACCGCCGTACTTGTCAAAGCGCCGTGGATCATTGTCCGGTGCTTTTTTACTTCTGTGATGCGAGTAGATTTCGCGATTGTCGGCATCGGCGAGTTGGCGATACCCTTCATAATCGCCCTTGAACGTGTGAATGCGTTGGTAGCGACGCATGACGATGTCGAGTGCTTCCGTGGCGCCGGCCGTCGGATATCCAAATAGGAAAGCGCGACGACGGATGCCGCAACCGCTCCACTCACGCCACAGGTCGAGAAAGGGCGTATGCATGTCGATCTGGGAGCGTTCGTACGACTTCATGAAGAGATCGTGCGGTCTGGATTTCCAGTGATCATCTTGTACGGCGAGAATCTCGTCCCAGTACAGGGTGTAAACGGTGCGCGTAACGTATGAAAGGTTATATGGCGCCCGAATTTTCACGTTGCCTCCTGCTCGTATGAGCTCGCGGAGGTTAGTGAAATTGGGGCTTTTTGTCAATGATCGTGCTAGTGTATTTGCAATATGGAGCATTCTTTGGTGCAAGATTTGTTACGGGTAGCTGATAAAAAGAAAGCCGCTTTTTTACCGAATTTTTTTAAAACGGGAAAGGGAGAATATGGTGAAGGGGATGTTTTTATCGGGGTAACCGTTCCGTTGATGAGATTGGTTGCAAAGAGGTATGCAGATCTTTCTTTGAATGAGATTGAACGACTTTTAAAAGATACGAGACATGAAGTCAGGTTGTGTGCTCTATTCGTCTTGGTTGATCAATTCAAAAGAGGTGATGTATCAATCAGAAAAAAGATTTATCTGTTTTATTTAGCTCATTTGAATTGGGTAAATAATTGGGACTTGGTCGATTCATCCGCATATCAAATCGTTGGTGAATTTTTGATCGATAAAGATCGAAAAATTTTACGGAATATGGCAAAATCGAAACATCTATGGACGGCACGAGTTGCGATCGTATCGACCTTTGCTTTTATCAGAAAAGGACAATTGAATGACACTTTTGAGATCGCGGAAATACTGCTTGAGCATCCGCATGACCTTCTACACAAGGCTACTGGCTGGATGTTGCGTGAGGCAGGGAAGAGAAATGAGGTTGCGTTGAAGCGTTTTCTTGATGAGAATGCCATGATTATGCCAAGGACGATGTTACGGTATGCGATTGAAAAACTCGACGAAAAGGAGCGGAAGATGTATCTATTAAGGAAATAACTATGAAAGCTCTTATTACTGCGGAAGAATTGAAGTCTCGTATCGAAGGTATGATCGCGCCTATTATTGTTGATGTCCGAGATGCCGAGGAATTGGAGGGCGGTTTTATCGAGGGTTCTATTCATTTACCGATGGATCAGATTAACGAAAAAGCAGTTGAACTTATACCCAACAAGCAACGCGAGGTTGTTTTGTATTGCGCCCGCGGACGCCGTAGCGCCGTAGCAGCCGATATCTTGGAGAAGATGGGATACACAAATGTGAAGAGCATGGAGGGTGGTTACGAGGTATATAAGGATACGTTATAGAGAGAGTTTGGTATCATGTAGGCATGCGCAATCCGTTCCTTCCGAGACTCGCGATTCTCGCGTTTGATCATCGGTCGTTTTTTCAGAAAAACCTCACAAAGAATGAGGATGAGATTCGTGAATATAAGAAAATCATTTATGATGGTTTGGTTTTAGCGATTGAAAGAGGAGTCCCGCTATCCAATGCCGCGATGTTGGTGGACGAGTATTTTGGGGAAGCGTTGCATAAAGATGCGCAAGTACGAGGAATTACTCGGATCTTAACGACGGAAAAAAGCGGGCAAGAGGAATACCAATTTGAATATGGCGATGATTTTGGTATTCATTTGGAAAAGTTGCGTCCCGCGTATGCCAAAGCGCTCGTGCGTTATCGAGCGGATGGTGATGCGGAGCTTAATCAACGGCAATTATCTCGACTGAAAGAATTGAGTGATTGGTGTCATGAGAATCAGATGGGTTTTTTGATTGAACCGCTCGTTTCACCGACCGAGGATGAAAAAAAACGTTACGGCCAAGAACGATTTGATCGCACGATGCGTCCAAGACTTACGGTTGAAATGATACGACAATTTCATGTTGCGGGTGTGGAGCCGGATATTTGGAAGATCGAAGGTATGGAAACGCGTGAGGATTACGAGCTCGTATCGAAGACGGCGAGAGCAGAGAATCGTGCACATGTTGGTGTTGTTGTACTTGGCCGTGCGGAGGAAGTTGATCATGTCGAGCGATGGTTGGTGGCTGGTAAGGATGTTGACGGTGTTTGTGGTTTTGCGATTGGAAGAACCATTTTTTGGGAAGCGTTGATCGGTTTAAAGGAAGAACGTATTACAAAAGAACAGGCGATTGATCAGATTGCCGTGAGCTACAAACATTTTTACGACGTGTTTTTTGGAGCGTAACCCACCCCTACCCCCCCCTTCTCCGAAGGAGGGGTTCTGATCGAAAGTCTCCCTTCGCAGAAGGGGAGATTTAGAGGGGTTATTAGAACGAAAGCTCGAGACCGACTGGGCAATGATCAGAACCGAGAATATTATTAGCGATCCAGGCTTTTTTCACATGTTTCTGTAGTTCTTTGCTGACAAAGAAATAATCGATTCTCCAGCCAACATTTCTTGAACGACTGTTCGTTTTCATATCCCACCAAGAATAATGTCCGCCTTCTTGTTCAAACATACGAAAGGTATCGATGTATCCGGCTTTGATGAGTTTATCGACCCATTCTCGCTCAATTGGCATGAAGCCGCTCGTGTTGGCGTTTTCTTTGGGGCGAGCGAGGTCGATTTCTGTGTGAGCAGTGTTTACATCGCCCGTGATGATAATGGGTTTCTTTTTGCGATAGGACTCAGCGAGTGAAAGAAAGCGCTTGTAGAATTCTAATTTAAATTTGAGACGCTCTGGACCGGAGCCGCCATTTGGAAAATATACGTTGAACAAAAAGAATTTTTCGTATTCAAGAAGAACGATGCGCCCCTCACCATCCAGAAAGGGATCGCCAAAAGATGTTTCTGCAAAGATCGGGGAGATTTTTGAATAGATAACTGTACCGCTATATCCTTTGCGGATCGCGCTGCTCCAGTAGGATTCGTAACCATCCGGATGTACGAGTTTATCCGACAGTTGACCGACATGGGCTTTTGTTTCCTGTAAACACACAATGTCGTGTTTTGCTTTATGAAACCAATCAAGAAATCCTTTACGCTCGGCGGCGCGGATTCCGTTGACATTCCAGGATATGAGGGAAATGCGTTTAGGCATGGGTGTAGGATACACGGCGTTTCTTAAGCGCAACAGGGGTTATTTGTGATAAAATAGGCTCATGACACTTTTTTTGGCTGTCTTGGCCGTTGTTGCCGGACTTATCGTTTTAACTCTAGCATCTGACTGGTTAGTGGAAGGAGCATCAGCACTCGCAAAAAGGTTTCATGTTTCGGATTTAGTGATTGGACTGACAATTGTTTCTTTTGGAACATCGGCTCCGGAATTGATCGTGAGTGTTGTATCAGCAATACAAGGCAATGCAGATATTTCGATTGCGAATGTCATTGGTTCAAACATCACCAATATTCTTTTGATTTTGGGTGTTGCATCGATCATCTATCCACTTAAAGTTACCAAGTCGACGATTTGGAGGGAGATCCCCTTTGCTTTATTAGCGATCCTGGTTTTGGGACCCATGGTTAATAGTTTTGGTTTAAATGGTTTTCCAGACTCTGTTATTAGCCGATCTGACGCATTAATTCTTTTGGCGCTTTTCCTTTTCTTTCTCTATTACGTTTACGGGATGGCAAAGCACGCGCCAAAAGATGAGGTGGAGGGTTTGCCGAAGGGCACGGAAATGCATTTACGTAAGACGCTGATCTGGATTGTTGGCGGACTGATTGGTTTGACGCTTGGTGGAAAGATGACTGTTGATGGAGCTGTAACAATTGCTACATGGTTTGGTATTAGTCAGAAGTTAATCGGGCTTACGATTGTTGCGATTGGTACGTCTCTTCCGGAGCTTGCTACATCCGTACAGGCCGCGAGGAAGAAGAAAGCGGATATCGCCGTGGGGAATATCGTCGGTTCTAATATCTTTAATGTCTTTTTGATTCTGGGCGTTGCCGCATTGGTTAGGCCGTTACATGTGGATGCTTCGTTAATGTTTGATGGATTTGTAGCGAGTCTAGCGACGCTTTTACTTTTTCTTAGTATGTTTTTTGGGAAAAAGCATCGATTGGATCGCTGGCAAGGTGCCATTTTTGTTTTGATGTACATTGCGTATCTCGTGTATGTCGTTTTCCGTGGTTGATTCTGACGTTTTCTCAAGAAGGTTATTTAACATGATAGAATACGTCCGTGCTTGATACTCGCGCTTCTGCTTTTGTACGTAAACGACTGCAAGACGTCTCGCTCATTGAGACGCCGATGCATAAGCATTGTCGTGTTTGCGTTGTTGTTCCGATCTATCGTGAGCCTGTTCATCGCGTGGTGAATCTCCTTGTCTCATTGGCGAGACAGCAGGTTCTTTCAGAGGGTGATATCGAGGTTTTGTGCGTCGTAAACAATGGTCCTGATGACGGTACGAATGCGTGGAAAGCAGTAAAACAGTCCAATGCTTTGGTCATGGATTTGCCATTGTGGCGTAATAGCGATGGTTTTGGGAGTCATCTCCGTTTTCCTACGGAGGTCTTGGAAGCTTGCTCGGAAGTTCGATCTGTTTTTCCGGTGTATGCAATCAATGAGCCCGAGTTAGCAACTGGTACGGTTGGTGAGGCAAGAAATCGTGGTTTGGCGGAAGCAGCTGTGCGGTTTGATCGTCAAGGAAAAAATGGGCTTGTGATTTTTTTAGATGCGGACGTCGTTATTGATGACCCAAACTATCTTTCACAAGCCCTGCGATTGTTTGAGCAAGATAAAGAGATTGTGGCTGTAAGTGGCGGCGTGAAGCTTGTATTTGATCCCGACACGCGCGATGAGACAGAACGTTTACGACTCGATGCTCTGGTTGAACGTTTTTTACGACGAAGACGTTATCAATTTTTAGAGCGATTCAGACAAGGAGAAGCGACAAGACTTATGCCAAGCGATGCTTTTGTAGGGCAGCACATTTTAGCGAGAAGTGCTGATGCCGCCGCTTGGCAAGGTTTTCCGGATTGGAAGAGTGGAGAAGATACGGAATTTGGAAATCGCGCAAAACAGTATGCGATGCAAGAAGGGAAGCGTGTTATCGATAAAAAAGTTGAACTGACTGTTGTTAACGCGATACGCGATTCTGACAGAACGGGGGCTTCTTTAAAGTGGAAGCTAGAAGAAGAAGCAAGTTTAACACCTGTTTCGGAGGAATCCTATGCACGACTTGAAAGCTTGGTTGCGGCATCTGATGAGGGGCGTGCCTTGGTTGATCATATCGATGAGGTCGCTCGTATTGTCTGGGATGATCGGCAGAAGGTTTGACCGTTCTGTTTCTGTTCGATAATCTGTCATCATGACAGATTTGTTTGATGCCGCTGCAGAAAAGCGACGTTCCTTGTTACAGCCGCTCGCTGACAGGATGCGACCGCGCTCTCTTGATGAACTCGCGGGACAAACGCATTTAGTTGGTGCAGGCAAGCCTTTGCGATACTTGATCGAGTCCGATGAAGTTCCATCGATGATTTTTTGGGGTCCACCCGGGAGCGGGAAGACAACCCTCGCTAAATTGATGGCTCATAAAACAAAATCCGTTTTTATTGAATTGTCGGCAGTTATGAGCGGAGTGAATGATATTAGGCAAGCCGTCAGAGAAGCGGAAGCTAATTGGAAGTATCGCAATCAGAAAACGATTCTTTTTATTGATGAAATACATCGTTTTAATAAAGCGCAGCAAGATTCATTGTTGCCGTATGTTGAAAATGGAACGATTACTCTTATTGGAGCGACCACCGAGAATCCGAGTTTTGAAGTTATCTCCGCTTTGCTTTCACGAACAAGAGTTTTTGTCCTGAATAAACTCGACGCCGATGATATTGAGTCAATATTGATTGAGGCGTTGGTTGACGAGCGCGGGCTAGGCGGAAGGGCAGAAGCGGCGGAAGGGGTTTTGCCTGCTTTAGCCGGGATGGCAGATGGAGATGCGAGACATGCATTGAATGCTTTAGAATTAGCGGTGAAATCGATCAAGATAGAACCTGGTAAGAAGCCGATTGTGACACTCATGATGATTCAGGAGGCCTTGCAACGTAGTCATTTATTATATGATAAGAACGGCGAGGAGCATTATAATATTATATCGGCTTTGCATAAGTCGATGCGTGGATCGGATGCTAATGCCGCATTGTATTGGCTCGGACGCATGCTTGAAGCCGGTGAAGACCCTTTGTATGTTGCGAGACGTTTCGTGCGGTTTGCTTCCGAGGATATCGGAATGGCAGACCCTCAAGCACTTGTCCAAGCGATGACGGCTTATCAGGCGAGTCATGCTATCGGGATGCCTGAATGTAACGTGATTTTGGCGCAATGCGCTGTGTATTTATCGGAAGCTCCAAAATCAAATGAGCTTTATAGCGCTTATCATGAAGTCGCTAAAGATATTCGAGAACTTCCAAATGAACCGGTACCACTTCATATTCGTAATGCGCCAACCAAGTTAATGAAAAATCTTGGTTATGGAAAAGGATATAAGTACAATCCTGATTTTGATGGACTGGTGGATCAGACATATTTACCTGAACGGCTTCAAGATAGGCTCTATTGGAAGAATAGGCCACGTAGTTGATATACTGAATGAGTGCAAGGGAAGAACCGGTACAGCAACAAGAGCCGACGGGATTCAGCTTCCGGTTGGAGGATTTGGTTTGTTGCTATTACGCTTGTTATTGCGCTTACGGCATTGGTCGTGAGACTTTTTCAGCTCCAAGTGCTGGAATACTCCGCTTATAAGCTTCTTGCGTCGGATCAACACGAGTTTCAGGCACAGCTTGTTCCAAAGCGCGGAACGATTTTTTTGCGGGATCGTCTTGATGGAAGTCTTCACCCTGTTGCAAAAGATCGAGATACTAGGCAGGTGTACTCGGTGAGAAGGGAAATTAAAGATGCAACATCAACTGCGATTGCAATTGCCCCCCTTCTAGATATTCCGGCTGAACAGGTTTTATTTCAGATGTTGTATGCGACCAGTTCTTATCAAGTCTTGTCTAAAGATGTGCCAATGGAAAAAGCCGAACAAATCCGTAACGAACGATATCCTGGCATTGGAACAAGTAAGGGGCCGACGAGGTTTTATCCAGAGCAAGGCTTGGGTGGGCAGGTATTTGGTTTTGTCGGAACGGATGACAGTAATAAACGTGTAGGACGTTATGGTCTGGAGGCATCTTATGATACGGAGCTTGCGGGGACCTATGGTTCGCTTTTGATCGAGAAAGACGCTGCCGGAAGAAGGATGTCGATCGGAACGACGGAGTTGCAACACGCAAAGGACGGTACCGATTTGATTTTAACGCTCGATCGATCCATGCAGTACGAGGCATGTCGGCAAGCAAGGAATGCTGTAATTGAATTTCAGGCTGATACGGTCTCAATCGTTGTAATGGATCCGGAGACGGGAGCTATTTGGGCGATGTGCTCGGCACCGGACTTTGATCCAGCAAACTATGGAAAGATTGACTCGATCTCAGTTCTTAACAATCCTCCAACGTTTAATCAGTTTGAGCCGGGTTCTATTTTTAAACCTTTGACAATGGCTGCCGGTATCGAGGAGGGGAAGATTAGTCCCAATACAACGTATAACGATCCGGGTGAGGAAAGGATCGACGACTTCACGGTTCGTAACTCTGACAAGCTAGCTCATGGAATACAGACCATGACGGAGGTTCTTCAGAAATCACTTAATACGGGTACAATTTTTGTTCAACGTTTGCTCGGCAAAGAAACGTTTCGTTCATATGTTCATGCCTTTGGATTTGGAGAGAAAACAGGTATTGGTATCAATCCAGAAGCAGAGGGAGATATACGACCTCTTGATAGGAAGGGTGCTATTTTTGCGGCAACGGCTTCGTATGGCCAGGGTATCAGTGTTAATCAAGTACAAATGATCACAGCCTTTGGTGCGTTGGCCAATGGCGGAAAATTGATGCAGCCATTTCTTGTTAAGGAATTAGTTCGTCCAGACGGAAGTCGCACGGTAACCGAGCCTCGTGTCGTACGTGAAGTGATTAGTAGACGTACAGCAAGATTGGTAGGCGGTATGATGGTAACCGTGGTTGAAGCTGGTCATGGTAAGAAAGCCGCTGTACCTGGCTACTATGTAGCGGGTAAGACAGGTACAGCTCAAATTCCAAATCCAAATGGTGCGGGATACTTAGCTGATGCGACTATGGGTTCTTTTGTGGGATTCGCACCATCCGATAACCCGCGGTTCGTAATGTTGGTTACCGTGGAGAAGCCTAGGACCGTAACTTATGCGGAGGCTTCTGCGGCTCCAGTTTTTGGAGAGATGGCAAAGTTTATTCTTTCAACATTGCAGGTTCCACCAGAGCGTCCGATCTTGGAAGCCCCTAAAGCGCCTCTGCCGCCGATTTCGACAAGTAGCACGGCTGTGACTTCAACTACCCGTTAAGCTTGCACCTTTTTACCTCTAGTGTTCTTATGGAATCCTATGCGACTACAAGCCTCATTTGAACGTTTCCTTGGTCGAGCGGCCAAAAGCGTTATTAAACGTGAGCATCTCTTTGTTGTCGGCGTAACTGGATCAATCGGAAAATCCACTACGAAGCAGGCAATTGCCGCCGTGCTTCGTTCCGATTTGCCGGAACATCGAGTTCGAGTGACAGATAAGAACTATAATAATGAGTTAGGCGTTCCATTAACGATATTTAAACAAGAAGCTCCTGGTAGAAATCTGATCGCTTGGTTGCATTTACTTGGTTTAGGCTTTTTAGCACGAGCTGGAATCTGGCGGTCAAATTTGCGTGTGCTTGTACTTGAAATGGGTGCAGATAAAGTTGGTGATATTTCTTATCTCACCTCCATCGCTCCACCGGATATTTCTGTTGTAAGTGCAATTACGCCAGAGTCTACCAGCGGCGTTCCTGTACATGCATCAAACTATCCGAGCATTGAAGCATTAGTGGAAGAGAAGTCGCAGATTGTACGTAATTTGAGGAGTGGGGGAACCGCTATTTTGAATGCTGATGACAAACGCGTTTTTGGCATGCGTCATCTGACGCATGAACATGTTCTTACATTTGGTGAGGCGGATGGGAGTGATGTGAGAATTACAAAGACGCGAGTTCGTGTTGAGAAGAATGATTATGGATTGCTTCCAAGCGGTTTAGAGGTTTCTTTAGAAAGTTATCAAAGAACCTATGACTTGTTCATCCCAGGTGTTTATGGGAAATCTGTTGCCTATGCTCTAGCCGCGGCTATCTCCGTAGGACAGGCGATGGATATCCCTGAAGAGCAGATGGCAGATTTAGGCTCAGCTTTTACACCGATGCCGGGTAGAGCGCGCCTTATCGCTGGGATCAAGCATACGATGTTGCTTGATGATACGTATAACGCTTCGCCCTCATCTGTATTGTCTTCATTAAGAGATTTGGCAGAGATCACCTTAGATCCTGGCCAGCGTAAAGTAGCGTGTATTGGAGAGATGCGAGAATTGGGTGAAAAAGCTGTGTCACTTCATCGGATGATCGGCGCAGAAGCGGCACGTTTAGGGCTTGATCTTTTGGTCGCTTGTGGTATCTTTGCGCACGCCGTCGCAGAAGGAGCATTTGCCAATGGCATGAAGCCGGAACAGGTCCATGTTATAGAGGATACGCCTGAAGCAGGTTTATTTCTCCAGCGCTGGATCAAGCCAGGTGACGTGATTCTCGCAAAAGCTTCGGAAGGGACAATCAAAACCAAAGGTGTTCGCATGGAACGCATTATCAAGGAGTTGATGGCAGAGCCGATGCAAGCAGAAGCGCTGCTTGTGAGACAAGGCGCTGTTTGGCAAAGAAAATAGAGAGGCCCGTTCGTCTAAGGGCTAGGACATTACCCTCTCACGGTAAGAATGGGGGTTCGAATCCCCCACGGGTCACCAACAAAACATTCCGCAAAAAGGCGGAATGTTTTTGTATTATGTCATGATGTACGTCACTATTTTTGAATGTTCTGTATAGGCTTGTAACTCATTCTGTGTAATATAGACGGGCCTAATTCTTCCAGTGATTGTTTGTGTAGAGCTGTTCCATAGCCTTTGTGTTGGGAAAAACCATAACCAGGATAGAGTTGATCAAGTCGATGCATTTCCAAATCACGTTCTACTTTTGCGATAATAGAGGCGGCGGCAATTGATTTTACGAGTCGATCGCCACCGATAATGCGTCGGCAGGGGAGCTGAAGTTCAGGGATTTTAAAACCATCGGAGAGAACGGTTTGAGGCTGTATCGAAAGATTTGCAAGAGCGCGGCGCATCGCCAGGAAAGATGCTTGGCGAATATTCAGTTCATCAATTTCTTGTGCTGACGCTGTTCCTATCGCCCATGCTGTGGCTTTGGATTTTATATCGACGATCACACGTTCACGCTGTGCGAGGCTTAACCGTTTTGAGTCGCGTATGAGGCTGATGCGAGAATCGAGAGGGAGAATGACGGCGGCGGCGTAAACCGGACCTGCCCAGCAGCCGCATCCGGCTTCATCAACACCGGCGATTAAAGAAAAACCCTGCGAGATCAACTCGCGCTCCAACTTGAAGGTTGGGGTTGGGACAGCTACCATGCGGAGATCATATAGAAAATGTCCGTGATATGCGAATACTAGGGATTGATTATGGCTCTGCACGCGTCGGTGTTGCGCTAGGAGACAGTGAGACGCGCGTGGCGAGTCCATGGCGTATTATTGCGAATGAATCTGATGAAGATGTCATTGAACGATTGATGGAGCTCGCTAGAGTTGAAGGTGTTACAAGATTCGTTGTGGGTGTGCCAAGACCGCTTAGTGATCAGACTCGAGTAACGGATCAAGCAAAAGAAATCCGTGATTTTATTGAGCTCTTGTCCAAGGCGGGGATAGAAACAGTTGAAACGAATGAAACGCTGACAAGTAAGGTGGCTGCGGATCAAGTGAGGGAGATGGGAGGAAAAGGAAAGCGAGATGATTTGGCTGCTGCGGCGATTTTGCAATTCTACCTAGATGGCTTATCTACGTGATCGCGTTTTTGTTTTAAAGAGCGAGCCATACCGCGAGCATGACTCGCGGATTACGATGTATGGTCAAAATCATGGGAAGCTTGTCGCTGTTGCGAGAGGTGTGCGTCGCATGGGTGCAAAGCACTTGGGGCATTTGGAACCTTTTTCACAAGCGGATGTGATGGTGGCTGTTGGACAAGCTTTTGATAAGTTAGCTGTGGCGCGAACCGTTTCATTACGACCGGATCTTCGTGAGGATTTAGGAGCGCTGGCTGTGCTTGGTCCACTTTTGCATTTGGTGGAATGTCTGACACGTCCTGGAGTTGCCGATGAGGATATCTATCACCTCCTTGTAGAGACAGCAGATGTTTGGGAATCGGCAGGAAGGATTCCAACACCAGAGCGAGGAAGATTGATTTTGGCCGCCGCTTCATTGCGCTTACTCGATGCGCTCGGAGAGGCGCCTGATTTTGAAAGAGAGGCTCTGTCGGAGTTACCAGATGGAGTTAAAACATTGCTTAGATTTATGAGGATTAGGCCCCTGAAGGATCTGTTGGCTGTAAGTGCTCCTTCCGCACTTTTTGTTGCGGCCAGCGCTATCGTTGAGACAGTGGTGGAGCGTTCACCATTGGTTACACGTGTACATGGGCCGGCCACTATATACGCCTTGCTTGCTTGATAGCAGCGCGCCTGCTTATATCGTCATGTTCCTTTTACCATGTAGCGATAGGAAGGTGGCATGAGCATTAGTCCGCAACGCGCAACCAAACATGCGATTGGTCACTTCATGCGAGTGTATCTGGAAGGTAATGGTGGATTGTCCGGTTATATCCGCTCCCAGGAACGCCGTAGGTTGGGTGTCGGCCGATACAATCGGCAGGATTACCTGGATCGGAAGCTCCGGCGCGACCTCGAGCGAGGTCGACTCCAGATGCAGCTTCTCGAGCTCTTGGCGGACATGACGCCGTGTGAGCCGGAGTTGCAGCAGTATGAGCGCGAGGGCGCCTTGCTGCTCGAGGGTGTGTCGACTCGCGGCTACCGCTACTACGCTCGCGTCGACCCGGAGAGGAATCTCGTGATCGCTTTCTACAGCGAGGCAACGTTCCTTCGTGTGCAGGCCCATAGACGTGAACGCGTGGCAATCTTTGCCGCGCCCCTGCATCGCTGATTCTCTGAACCCCCGTTGTCTATCGACAGATGACGGGGGTTTCGCTATTCTCCGCATTATCTATGAAGGCATTGATCAAAGATTTTTCAGGATTAGTCGGGCAAGAAGCAACGGTTTCTGGCTGGGCTTATAATGTCCGTTCCAGCGGATCGATTGCGTTTTTGCAGTTGCGCGATGGTTCCGGTTTCACTCAGGCCGTTGTTGCTAAGAATGGCATCGATGAAAAGAGCTGGAATGATGCTGTTGAGGCGACGATCGAATCATCGGTGATTGTCACAGGTACGGTTTCCAAGCATCCAAAGCAGGAAGGCGTGTATGAACTTCAAGCGAGCAGGGTGGAACTGGTTCAAAAAGCAGAGGAGTTTCCAATTGGTAAAAAAGAACATGGTCCTGATTTTTTACTTGATCAGCGCCATCTTTGGTTGCGTACGCCGTCGCAGTGGGCGATACAACGTGTTCGGAATGAAATCATCAATGCGACTTACGCTTGGATGAAGGAGAACGATTATACCAAAATCGATTCACCAATTTTTACGCCGAGCGCGTGTGAAGGAACAACCGAGTTGTTTGAAATTGATTATTTTGGAGAACGAAAAGCGTATCTCTCACAATCTGGACAATTGTATCTGGAGGCGGCTATCGCGAGTGTTGGACGCTGCTTTGATTTTGGACCAGTCTTCCGTGCAGAAAAATCCAAGACACGACGGCATTTAACGGAGTTTTGGATGATGGATGCAGAAGCCGCGTTTACAGATCATGAAGGCAACTTGAAAATTCAGGAATCTTTAGTTTGTTTTATTGTAGAGAGCGTCTTGAAGAACTGTCAGCCTGAGCTCAAAATCTTAGAACGTGATCAAGAGCCTCTGAAAAAAGTTCAGGCACCATTTATTCGCATGACACATGCTGAAGCGATCAAGTGGTTGCGCGAGCATGGATCAGATATTGGTGACATGGATGATCTTGGAGCGGATGATGAAACGCTTTTAACCAAGGCGCATGAGAAGCCGATTTTTGTGGAGAAATATCCGACGGCGGTTAAAGCGTTTTACATGAAGCGAGATCCGGAAGATGAGTCGCGCGTGCTCAATGCTGATTTGCTAGCACCGGAGGGTTACGGAGAGGTGATCGGAGGATCGCAACGTGAAGATAATTACGAGAAGTTACTTGAACGAATTCGTGAACATCATCTGCCGGAGAAAGATTTTCAGTGGTATCTTGATTTGCGTAAATACGGCAGTGTTCCTCATTCTGGTTTTGGTTTTGGACTCGAGCGTTTAACGACCTGGATCTGTGGTATTCACCACGTACGAGAAACGATTCCGTTTCCACGTTTGATGAATCGATTGGAGCCATAAGGGTCATCTGGGGTAAGATGAGACCGTTATATGTCCCGAAGACGCAAACGGGAGCATGAAGAAGGACGTCCCCCAGCTGCCACCCATTGGGTTTGGGCGGGAGTGTTGGGTTTGATTTTTGGTGGGGTGTACTACTCATTTCAGAATGGTACGGGTGCTCAGCTTTCACTTGGAGGAACAAGTTCAACGTCGACATCGATCGTAAGTACAGAGCTAGAGGCGTCCATTGTTGTTCAGCTTGGAATCCAGAATCCAAAAGCGGGGAATGATCAACGATTTGAGCTCATGCTTCCCGGTAAGATGATTAAAGAGGAGACGGTAGAGAAGGGATGGCGTATCGATGAATGGAAATCCGCAGGAAATCTCCGAGTGATCCCGCCCTCACCTGATGGTAAAGCGGCAATTTTGACAGATGGTGGGAGGTGGAATGTTTCTCTGCGAGGCGGCAATGGAGAAGCCTATCATGATCCGCAGGTCATCGGAAAAATTGATGATACGCATGCCTTTGTTGTTGCAACGACAAATATACGATCAATCTTTATTGTTTCGAGAACAGGGGAAATCCGATCGCTGATTGAGATGCCGGAATTTGCAAATGCTTTGTTTAGCGAGGATGGACATTTGTGGCTTGCTACCTATACGCCTGGACAAGGGATTGAATCTGAGCCGAGTGGGCCTTCACGATTGATACGTGTTTCTTTGTCCGGTATTCAGAAGGCGATCGCTCAAGAGACAAAAGTTATTACGAGTGTATTGCCGGGTCCTGAGGGTGCGGTCGCGTATCGGACTGACGGCGGAGACATGGTTGCGAGTTCACAGGGAAAACGCTGGACTGGGAATGGCGTGCCTTTAATCTGGCTTAATACAAGTTCCTTACTTTTAGCTCAAGATGAAAGTGTCTTTCGTTTGGATCTCGAGACATTGTCCTTGGAGCTGATTCAGACATTGCCTGGCGCGCCCATGGCGGCACGTATGCTATAATTTGAGCAATTATGGCTACTGCTACACGTCCACTTCCGACCGGCTGGATCCGTATCTGGATTAGTCTCGGTCTTGTTGTTACTTTGCTTGGTTTGTTTTTACCAGCAGCGATGAAAAATCACGCCCAACTAGAAGTACAGCGTTATCAGGAATGTGCAGCAGGACGACGCGATGATTGTCATATGAGCTTGATTTGGGTGTTCTATGAGCAAGCCTTAAGAAGTGAGGGTGGACAAGGCTTGCTTTTGCAGAACATTCAGGCCGAATCTCGGTTGTTGCAGTAGGTTGGCCGGTTGGTTTTTGCGTAATTATAGCTTTTCTGCTGGAATATCAGCCTATGAAACGGACGATGATTTTAGACACGGTCGCCAAGGTTGGCGAGGAAGTGACGCTTAAAGGCTGGGTTCATGTCCGCAGAGACATGGGAAAGCTTGCTTTTATCGACATGCGTGATCGATCTGGTCTTGCGCAAGTCGTTTTTGTTCCAGCGGAACTTGATGACGCGTCTAAGGAGCGGATGAAAGAACTTAGGCCGGAATTTTGTATCGAGGTTCGAGGTATCGTGAATAAGCGTGGAGATAAACAGGTTAATCCTGATTTACCAACAGGAGGCGTTGAGGTACTGGCAAAAGAGCTCATTATTTTGAATGAAGCTAAAACACCGCCATTTGAATTGGAAGATACATCCAAGATAAACGAGGAATTGCGTTTGAAGTATCGCTATCTTGACTTGCGATCAAAACGCATGTTGAGCAATCTTATTTTACGAGACAAGGTGATTGGATTCTTTAGAGATTATTTGCATGAACGGGATTTTCTTGAAGTTGAGACACCTTGTCTTACAAAAGGAACTCCGGAAGGGTCACGCGAGTATCTTGTACCGTCACGCTTACATGCTGGTGATTTTTACGTGTTACCCCAATCACCACAACAGTTTAAGCAGTTGCTTATGGTTGGAGGCGTTGAAAAATATTTCCAAATTGCACGCTGTTTCCGCGATGAAGACCAGCGTGGCGATCGACAGCCTGAATTTACGCAGCTCGATATGGAATTGTCGTTTGTTGATCGTGAAGATGTTTTGACACTTGTCGAGAACATGATGGTTGAGATGGTGAAAACGGTTTCTCCAGAGAAACATATTCTTCAAGTTCCGTTTCCGCGCATCTCGTATGCTGACTCAATGGAAAAATATGGCAGCGACAAACCGGATCTCAGAAAAGATAAGAATGATCCAAACGAATTGTCTTTTGAGTGGATTGTTGATTTTCCGATGTTTGAAAAGGATGATGAAGGCGGTGTTCAAGCCGTACACCACCCGTTCACATCACCACTTCCCGAGGATGCGGATAAGTTAGAGTCGTTCCCGTTGGATGTGCGGGCCAATGCGTATGACCTCGTATTAAATGGTTATGAGATTTTTGGCGGATCGATACGTATTCACACGCGTGAGATGCAAAATCGTGTCTTCCAGTTACTTGGTCTTGATGCAGAAACCATCCAGTCGCGCTTTGGGCACATGCTTGAAGCCTTTGAGTTTGGTGCGCCGCCGCATGGAGGTATCGCTTCCGGTTTAGATCGTGTTGTGATGATTTTGGCGAATGAGCCAAATATCCGTGAAGTTATACCATTTCCAAAAACGGGTGATGCGCGAGATTTGCTTATGGGTGCGCCAAGCGAGATTGAAGAAAAACGATTGGAAGAAGCGCATATCAAAATCCGTGAGTCGTCATGACTTATTCCGTAAGCATCGAAAAATTTGAAGGTCCCTTGGACCTGCTCTTGCAGCTTGTCGAGAAGGAAGAGATGGAGATCACAACCATATCTCTTGTTGCTGTAACAGAACCTTTTGTCCGATATATACGTGAGAATCAAGGCAAGATTCCGCCGATTGAATTAGCGGATTTTTTGGTTGTCGCCGCAAAACTTGTTTATTTAAAATCTAAGGCGCTTTTGCCCGATTTGAGCGAGGACTTGGATGAAGGACCGGATTTGGAAACACAATTACGCATGTACAAGGCATTCGCTGGTGCCGCCAAACAGATTGGCGAGCGTTGGAATGAAGGCAGGGAAGCGTTCGCAAGAACACAGCGAGTTGTGAAGCAGACGGAGCCCGTTTTTATGCCTCCACAAGGAGTTACCGCTGAATTGTTGAAAGAGCTCTATGAAAAAGCGATAAAACGCTTAGAGCCAATATTGATCTTGCCGAAAGCGGCTATTGAGCGAGCAATTACCATTGAAGAAAAGATCGAGCATTTACGTAAGCGCGTTGCATCGATGATGCAAGTTTCTTTTCATCGTTTCTTGGCAGAATCTCATGATAAGAGCGAAATGGTTGTGGGTTTTTTAGCCTTGCTTGAATTGATCAAACAGCGCATCGTACGTGTCGAACAAGGTAATTTGTTTGATGATATCCGTCTCCATCGAATTGAATCCAAAAATGTATGAATGATCTTTCCGCATTGATTGAAGCGGTCCTGTTTGCCGCGGCGCAACCCATGGGAGTTAAACGACTCGCCGATATTACGAATTCTAAACAAGAAGATGTAAAAGGTGCTCTGTCGGATTTGCAGGGTCGATTAGAGACGAGTGGCTCGGGATTAATGCTGATTGTTCAGGGCGGTGAGGCGGAATTAGTAACGCGTCCGGAAATGGCAGAGACGGTTCGTTCCGTACTGAAAGCAGACGCCCAAGGCGAGCTTTCAAAACCGTCGATGGAGGCGCTAGCTATTCTTGCGTATCGAGGTCCTATGACTCGACCGGAAGTGGAGCAGATCCGAGGCGTACAATCAACATTAATTTTGCGTAATCTGATGCTACGCGGTCTGGTTGAAATGGGTGAAGAGATGCGACTCGGCCAACCGACCTATTCTGTCACGATCGATTTCTATAAACATCTTGGCATGTCAAAGCCGGAGGAGTTACCAGAATATGAAGCGTTGCGCGGGCACTCGGCTGTACAGCAAGCTTTGGAAGAATTAGAGCCTAAGGAGGATCCGAATCTTACGGGCCAAACTATTTGATATGACAGCTGAAACATTGATCGTTCTCTTTGGTAGTCTGGCATTACAGGCGGCCCGACATGCACCGATGGGTTCTTTGAACGGACTTCCCGTTGCTAAGTATGTTGCGGTTACAAGTGAGGCACCTTTCAAGAGAAATCAGGCGACGCTTGGGATTGATGTTAACGCTCAGGCGGCTGTTGTGATGGATGTTGCGAGTGGACAAGTTCTTTATGAGAAGGATTCACATACAGCTTACTCGATAGCAAGCTTGTCCAAGATTATTACAGCAATGGTTTTTTTGGATGGAAAACCTAATTTGGATGAATCGGTTACATTCTTACAAGAAGATGATGCTAGTGCCGGAAAGACTGTTATCCCGACAGGAGAAAAACTGAACAAACGTGAAGTCCTGCAGGCTTTACTTATCGGATCAGTCAATGAGGCGGCGAATGTTCTTGCGAGGACAAGTGGTGGACGCGATGCTTTTATTGATGCGATGAATCGTAAGGCAAGAGATATCGGAATGGAGCATGCAATCTTCTTTGATCCATCGGGGCTGGACTCGAGGAATAAAGCGAGCGCTAAAGACGTGGCTTTAGCATTGCGAGCCGCGCTCAAGTATCCGGAATTGCGCGATACAACGGAACAACCGGCTGTTACCTTGGCAGGGAGAGCGTCGACGAGGAAATATCAAATCAAGACAACAAATTTGCTACTCGCATCGGATTTGAATAAAAAGCCGTATCATATAATCGCCGCAAAAACAGGAACATTGCCGGAAGCGGGTTTCTGTATGGCGCAGGCAACGCGGGATCAAGATGGACATGAAATCATCGCAGTTATTCTTGCTGGAGATACACATTACTCGCGCTTTCAGGATGTAAAAGCCCTTACGTATTGGAGTTTTCAAAATTTTGAATGGAGGGGTCGACAAGCACGTAGCGTCCTTCAGGAAAACTAACATGAAGAAACGGCTGGCGATTGATGCACGTGGAATTGACGATGGGCTCGGGGCTGGAATCGCACATGCATCAAGAGAGTTGATACAAGAATTAAAGGCGCAAGCGGAAGATTTTCAGATTGAAATAGTTACTTATACAAGACGTGGCTCAGGATTTCATTTACGACAACGTTTAAAGAAAGATCGCATTAATCATATTTTTGTGGCGAGTGGAGCAGTGTCGCCATTTTTGAGTGGAACTTTTTATCCTTGGGTGCATGATTTGGCGATTTTTGAACATCCGGAATGGTTTCCACAATCGAGCTTGAAGCGATTGCTTACGACAAATCTATTTTTGTTTGGACTTGGTCGTGCAAAGCACATATTTGCCGTGAGTGAGGACACAAAACGAGCTCTGATGAGAATTGCGCATGTTACAAGTGAAAAAGTTTCCGTGACATATCAAGGCATAAAGAAGAGTTCGTATGAGTGCAGAATCTCTGGACCGTACGCGCTTATCTTGGGTACGCTAGAGCCAAGAAAAAATATTCAAATGGTTGATGCGATTTGGCCGGAAATCTTAAAGCATGTTCCAAATGCGAGATTGATTGTGGCGGGAAGAAATGGCTGGGGCGATGTGCAGATCCATCATGCAGAACGTGTAATGGATTTTGATGATACGGAGCGAGATAAGCTGCTTGCGTCGGCATCGATGTTGCTTATCCCATCTTTACATGAGGGGTTTGGCAGAACCGCTTTGGAAGCATTGTCACTAGGCGTACCTGTTATTGCGAGTGATAGAGGCGCTTTGCCAGAGATCGTTGGAGAGGCAGGAAGATTGATCGATGCCGTTGATGTAGAGAGCTGGCAAGGAGCGATTGTTGATGCTTTTCAGGGCAAGATGGATGGAGGGAAAGGGATTGCACAATCTGGACGGTTTTCTTGGGAATGTACCGCCCGTACGATACTTGCCAAGATAGTGGAGGATTGGTAATCTGCTCGCGCTTTCCGGTATGGCGGGGTAGCTCAGTTGGTTAGAGCGTGGGACTCATAAGCCCGAGGTCGGCGGTTCAACTCCGCCCCCCGCTACCATAGTAAAATCGCGCAACCAAGCGCGATTTTTACTTATTTTGAGCCTTATGATAGAATCGTCTCGTTTGATGTATGTTCATCACGACGCATGCGGTGCTTGGGGCATTGATCGCCCAGCAGGTACCTAATAGTCCAGTAGCTGCCTTCATTCTTGGAATGGCATCGCACTTTATAAGCGATATTATTCCGCATGGAGATACCAATCTTTATAAGGATTATCTCTCCGGAAGAAGGGTGAAATCATCGATTGCGTATGTTGTCATTGATGGTATTTTAACAACTTTGTTTGTTTTGTTTCTTTTCAATCTTGGTCTGGGTGATGCGAAGCTGGCAATTACAATGGGTATTATCGGAGGTATTCTTCCAGACTTACTTGTTGGCGTGTACGAGGTTTCACGTATTCGCGGTTTAGGCTGGTTTCATCGTTTGCATTTCTTTTTTCACAACATGGTCAGTGAGCAACATGATATGACTTTTGCATCAGGTTTTGCGATGCAAGTCTTATTTCTTGCGGGTCTCTTGAGTCTTATCGTCTAAAATCGAAGCAAGAAAAAACAGCCAGAGGCTGTTTTTTCATGGTGCCGCGAGAGAGAATCGAACTCTCATGACCTTGCGATCGCGGGATTTTGAGTCCCGTGCGTCTACCAATTCCGCCATCGCGGCTGACGCGGCCGTAATGTAGCCAATTCTTGACAGAGACGCAAGTCTGGCATATTATGCGCGCACAAGTTGTATCGCGGGGTAGAGCAGCCCGGCAGCTCGCATGGCTCATAACCATGAGGTCGTGGGTTCAAATCCCACCCCCGCAACCAAGTGTATCCCGCCCCAAAAGGGCGGGATTTGCTATACTAGGGAAAATGAATCTGTTCCTTGAGGTTGCAATTCTTTTATCGTTGACGTCTGCGGTTTCACTTGTTTTATATAAAATGAAACAACCGCTTATTTTGGCGTACTTAATTAGCGGTATCTTAGCTGGACCACAAGTACTTGGGTTGATTCATTCTGAGGAGACACTTTCATTTTTATCAAAGCTTGGAATTACGGCACTTCTGTTTATTGTTGGTCTGAGCTTGTCGCCTAAAGTTGTAAGAGAGGTTGGGTCGGTTTCCGTGATCGCTGGTCTTGGACAAGTTTTTTTTACGTCGATCTTTGGACTTTTGATTGCTATTCTTTTTGGATACGCTTGGGTTCCAGCCCTTTATATTGCAATCGCCCTTACGTTTAGTAGCACGATCATCGCCTTAAAACATCTTCAGGACAGGCGTGAACTGGGAACAATTTATGGCAAAATTTCCGTAGGAATTTTGTTGGTACAGGATGTAGCGGCGACGTTCATTTTGGTGTTGATTACGGCTGTAAGTGCGGGAGCTGCAGATCTTCAGTCATTTGCCGTTGTTTTGCTGAAAGCTGTTTTACTCGGCTTGTTGATCGCGATTGTTTCAAAAGTTGTTCTGCCTTGGCTGACAAAAATCTTTGCTTCCTCGCAAGAGTTTTTGTTACTTTTTTCTGTTGCATGGGGAACCGGTGTGGCTGCATTATTTCAGTATTCCGGTTTCTCGATTGAAATCGGTGCGCTCGCGGCAGGAGTTGCGCTTTCAACATCGGCATATCATTTTGAGATTTCATCAAAGATGAAAATTTTACGTGACTTTTTTGTTGCAATCTTTTTTATTGTTCTGGGATCAGAGCTGCATTTTGCTGGAGCCGGACATCTCATTTTTCCCGCGGTTATATTCTCGTTGTTTGTTCTGATCGGAAATCCGCTCATTTTGACGGCGATTATGGGATGGTTGGGTTATGGAAGAAATGTTTCTTTCAAAGCGGGTTTGGCTATGGCGCAGATAAGTGAGTTCTCTTTGGTTTTGATGGCATTAGCTTTTGAGCTCGGACAGATTAATCAGGAGATTGTTTTATTGATTACGCTGGTCGCGATGATCACGTTTGCTGTTTCTAGTTACATGCTCGCGGGATCAGATTGGTTAACGAATCGTTTTTGGAATGCTTTGGCGGTTTTTGAACGCAAGAATCCTAAGAAGGAAAAGAAGAAGCTTGAGCGTGTGGATGCGATTCTTTTTGGTTGTCATCGCATGGGTAGCGACTTTATTCCGCTTTTGAAATCGAGTTACAAGAAGTATTTGGTTGTCGATTTTGATCCATCGATCGTGGAGGAGCTACGTCGAAGAAGAATTCCTGCTATTTATGGTGATGCTGATGATAATGAGTTTTTAGACGATCTTGATTTGCATCGCGTAAAACTTATCATCTCGACATTGCCAGATGTAGAAACCAACTTATTCATCTTGGACAAGATTCGTCAAAAAAATAAAGAGACGATCGTGATCACGATGGCGCAATCGGCTGAAGCCGCTTTGCTGCTTTATAAAAATTCAGCAAATTACGTTATCCTGCCCCATTTCCTCGGAGGAAGCTATGCAACGCTTTTACTCGATAAATTCGGCTTGAACATTGATGAATTTGCCGCTGAAAGGGACAAGCATTTGAAGCACCTTAAGGCTAGAATTGGGATGGCGGATGGGCGCTTGCCAGCCAAGGTGAACGGAGCGTAAGATAAGCCCGTTCTATGGCTCGGATTATTTCTATCGTCAACCAAAAAGGAGGGGTAGGGAAGACGACTACCGCCATTAATTTGGGCGCTTATCTTGCAGACCAAGGAAAGTTTGTTTTGATTGTCGATTTGGATCCACAGGCAAATGCTACATCTGGTATCGGCATTGATCACCGCGGGCTTGATAAGGGTGTTTATGAGGCTATTCTGGGAGAAGTGAAGATCAAGGACATCGTTCAGCCCACAGCTCATGTGGGTTTACACGTTGCTCCTGCGACGACTGCTCTTGCAGGTTTAAATGTGGAACTCGTTGGTATGGAGGAACGTGAATTCAAATTGCGTGACGCAATGTTGGAGATTAGGAATGATTACGATTTTATTTTGATCGACTGCCCGCCAACACTCGGTTTGATTACGCTTAACGGTATTGTTGCTGGTGACGAGATTCTTATTCCGGTGCAAGCAGAGTATTATGCTCTTGAAGGTCTTGGACAGCTGCTTGAGACCGTACAACTCGTGAAGCAAAATATCCGACCGGATATCGTTGTTCTGGGGGCCGTGATCACGATGTATGATCCGCGCACAAAGCTTTCAGACGATGTGTTGCACGAACTTTATAAATATTTTCCGAACAATATTTTCCGATCCGTTATTCCTCGTAATGTCCGTTTAGCGGAAGCACCTAGTTTTGGAAGAACTATTGTCCACTTTGACTCCGGTTCCAAGGGCGCAAAAGCTTATGAACGACTTGCACAGGAGATTATTGAAAGGGAAGCAATCGGAATTGAAATTCCCGTCGTATGATCATGCCACAGCGTCAAAGCGGTCTTGGGCGAGGACTTGGAGCGCTCATCCCACCAAAGCCGGTTGCACCCACACCTTCCAATGAAAATTCTACTCCTTCACCCACAAGAGATGGGTTAGAAGCCAGTGAACCGCTTGGACAGCGCATTTTGGAAGTTCCGATTGATAAGGTTTCTCGTAATCCTCATCAACCACGTCTCACATTTGATCATGCCGAGTTAGAAGACTTGATCTCGAGTATTCGAGAACATGGTGTTTTGCAACCAATTATCGTCACACCACAAACAGATGGCACCTATCAGTTGATCGCTGGTGAGCGACGACTGCGGGCATCAACGATCGCTGGATTGAAAACGATTCCGGCAATCGCACGAGATGCGACAGAGCTGCAAAAGCTCGAGCTAGCGATTATCGAGAACGTTCAGCGCGCAGATCTTAATCCGATAGAGGAGGCGAGAGCGTATCAACGTTTGATCGATGAGTTTGGAATGACGCAGGATGACGTCGGGAAAAAAATGGGAAAGAGTCGACCACAAGTTGGAAACATTGTCCGTTTACTTAACTTACCTGCAGAGATTCAACAGGCATTAGTTGAAAAGAAAATATCTTCTTCAAATGGACGCACCTTGCTTTCTTTGCCTACGGATGTAGAGCGCTTAAAACTTTTCCATGCAATGATCGACGGAAATTTTACCGTACGTCAGACAGAAGAACGTGTAAGTGTTCGTAAATTACCTCGAATATTGGACCCGAATATTTCTGCGGCAGAAAATAAATTGCGGAGTAAACTTCAGGCAAAGGTTACGATCAAACGAAATGCAAAAGGCGTTGGCGAGATTCGCGTACACTTTGGATCGGATGAGGAACTTGGAAATTTGCTGGAACGGATGTCGTAGGAATTACTTTCCGCCAGGCATCATGCCTTTGACCCAAGAGTAGATTCTGGATTTGGCATACTGTTTTACTTTTTGTTTTGCCTGACGGGTTTTTACGAAGCTTGCCCAGTCGGGATTTGGTCCTTTGCGGGATTTATCGACGATAATATCAACCATGTCACCGTTTTTGAGGCGCTTGTCGAGCGGTGCTACTTCTTCATTTACCTTTGCAGCCGTGCAGGTATTACCGATGTCGGTGTGAATCGCGTAGGCAAAATCGACACAGGTACTGTCTTCCGGAAGATCGATCACGTCGCCTTTGGGCGTGAAGACAAAGATACGGTCACGGAATACGTCGATCTTTAATTCTTCCAAAGATTGGAGATATAGTTTTTTATCTTCCATTTCTCTTTGAATGTCGGCGAGCTCGTGAACCCATTCTGGTGTATGCGATTTACTACCGGTGAGCTCGATTTTTCCATGCTCGTCATAAGCCCAATGCGCTGCGATACCGTATTCGTTCATCGCGTGCATTTCCTTAGTGCGGATTTGGAACTCGACAATTTCACCGTCTTCACAGAAAACGGTTGTGTGAAGCGAGCGATACCCGTTTGGTTTTGGCTGGGCGATATAATCTTTAATTCTTCCTTTAAGTGGCGTCCATTTGCTGTGAATGATACCGAGCGCCGCATAACAATCAGCGATAGTATCGACAACAATACGTAGTGCGATCAAATCGTAAATGTGCGCGATGTTGCGATCATTACGTAGGAGCTTTCGATAAAGCGAGTAGAGATGCTTTGCGCGTCCTTGAACGAGAATATTCTGCAGACCTGCTTCCGCTAAAACTTTATCCGTCTCAACAATAACGCGGTCAACATATTCTTCTTTGCCTTCTCGTCCGGAACGGGAGACTTCTTTTACCCACTCGTATTCTTTTGGGTAGACGTGTTTAAAAGCGGCGTCTTCAAGACGTCCTTTCATCTCACCCATACCCAGACGGTTGGCGATTGGCGCAAAGATTTCTAGAGATTCAAGTGCGATGCGATACTGCTTTTTTGGCGGAATGTTATCGAGTGTTTCAAGGTTGTGTAGGCGATCCGCAAATTTGATAAAAACGACGCGTACATCCGCAGCCATTGTTAAAAACATTTTACGGAGATTTTCAATGTAGCGCTCGATGCCTCGATACTTAATCTTACCGAGTTTGGTAATTCCGCTAACCATGTCGGCGATGTCTTCACCAAATTCAGCTTGAATTTCCTCGAGGGTCCGTACTGTGTCTTCTGGAACGTCATGCAGGATACCGGCGATAATAATCGGTGCAGGCAAGCGCATTTCTGCCAAATTTATGGCCGTGGCAAGCGGGTGAATGATATAGGGTTCACCTGATGCTCGCTTTTGATCGCTGTGGGCATCTTTGGCAAATTCGTAGGCTCGGCGGATATCCTCGGCCTTGGCTTTTGGATCATAAGAGACAACGAGACTGATAAGTGTCTCGATGTCTTGGGGCTTGGTTGCCTGGCCGTGCATAGGTTTACCCACATTGTAGCAAGTTTTCCGGATCGTCAATTCGTTGCTCATCGGTATCGGAAGGGGTAACATGGGGCCGATATGAGTGACACAAGTGCAACGATTGTTGAAACCCCAGTTAAAACGGGTGAACAGGCAGTTGAACGACCAGCAAAGTCGGCGGAAACCGCGATCGAATCCGGAGATGTATCCGGCGTTTATCGCATCGCTCAAGGTGAAGTCGATCAAACAGTGACGCGTGAGCTGGGTATCTCCAAAGTTGAGGAACCTGGTGTGGCAGCCATCGCCGGACCACAAATCATCGCTTTGAAACAAGCTGATGCGGAATTCCAGCAAAAAACCGGAAGCGCTTTGGGTAAGTTAAAATCAGCGATGGATGTTACGCGTGAAAATGATGCGCGGCTTGAGGCTGTTGCGGAAAAAGCGATGCAAGAGGGGCCGTTGAATGAGGAGGAGATGGCGGCGGATTTGGAGAAACATGAAGCGGAGGAAGCAAAAAAGTTAGAGGTCGTGAAAGAGACTCCGATGGAATCGGATGAACCCGAGATTACGATCGGTGAACTTACGCCTCAAGAACAAGAGGAGGTGAAGTTGGATGACTCGATGGCGCAACTTGATGAAGATATCGCGCGCGGTGTCGGTGAGTTTGAAGCGGGCGTTCAGAAAATTGATACGGAGTTAAATGCGGAAAAGAAAGCGCTTGAAGAATTTAGCGCAGCACATGGAACGGCGCATACAAAACTTGAACAGGCCTATCTAGATGCATTACAAAGCAGAATTTCCGCGCTTGAGTTTGATAAAAAAGCTCATGAAACAAGTGACAAGTCATTTGAAACCATGTCAAAACAAGTTGCGATGAAGCAGGAGGCAGATAAAGCGGAAGCTGCTTATCAAGCGATGTATGACGGCTTCATGCAACAACCTGTCGATGTTGAAAAGAAGCCAGCGCTCAAATTAAATGAAGAGGATGAAGACTTTGAAGCAAAGCAGTATGAAGCATTTCATCCCGGAGCGGTTTTTGGGTCAGAAGCGCCAGAGGCGAGTCGACCGACAATGACGGCTACACCAGAATCGCCGATGGGTGCAGCGCCCGCAAAAAAGAAAAGCAATTCTTTTATCGAAAGTCTGAAGTTCTGGAAATATATGACCGGAGAAAAGAAATAAAGAAAACACCCCCGACGTTATGTCGGGGGTGTTTTCTTTTTACGTGGTGCGCGTTTAGCTTTTGGTTTTGTTGTGCCTTTAGATGAGCGCTCGGCGATCAATTCAACGGCTTTCTCTAGCGTCACATCTTCTGGCTTCATGTCCTTTGGAATTGTTGCATTTACTTTGCCATGTTTTACGTAAGTGCCGTATTTTCCGCTGTGAAGCGTGATCGGTTTATTATCGTCCGGATGCTTGCCAATTTCTTTGCCGGCGCCGCCTCCACGTGAGCCTTTTGGTTGGGCGAGCATTTCCAGGGCACGAGCGAGTGAAATCGTCAGAACGTCATCAGGGTCCTTAATTGAGCGGAAATCGCCGTCATGGACGATATAGGGGCCAAAACGGCCTAGTCCAGCGCGAATCTCCTTACCGGATTCAGCGTGTGTGCCGAGCAGTCGAGGTAAAGCAAGGATTTGCAGAGCTTTGTCGAAGTCCAGGGTTTCAAGCGGTATCGTCTTTGGGATACTGGCGCGTTTTGGTTTCTTTTTGGAGCCCTCTTCTTCTTCACCGAGCTGGAGATAGGGTCCGTAAGAACCCGTGCGCAAGAATATCGCGAGCCCTGTTTCTGGATCAATACCAAGAGAGGTTGGACCTTTTTGCGCATCTTTTAAAACAATGTCGATTGATTCTTTGGTTGCTTCACCCGGGAACATGTTTGGTGGAAGAGAGGCTTTGATCGGTGCGCCTGTGTTGGGAAGTGTCGACTCAACGTATGGACCAAATTTTCCCACTTTAACCACGTAGCCATCCAAATTTGGCATACGAATAATCTTGGCTTCTTCTGGATGGATTTGTTCAAGCTCGTCTTTCAAGCGACTACGCAAACCTTTATCGCCAAGAAAGAAATTTTGGAGATAAGGCAACCACTCTTCTTTACCTTCCGCGATTTTATCGAGTGACTTTTCCATGGTCGATGTAAATTTCACATCAACAAGATCTGAGAGATGTTTTTCTAGTAACTGCGTGACGGCAAAAGCTGTGAAGCTCGGAATAAGCGCACTGCCTTGTTTTACGGTGTAGCCACGGTCCAGCAAGGTGGAAATCGTGGCGGCGTAGGTACTTGGGCGACCAATGCCTTCTTTTTCCATGAACTGAACAAGCGAAGCTTCCGTGAAGCGCGCTGGTGGTTTTGTTTCATGGGGAAGGGGATTAGCCTCAATGCATGCAGGTTTATCGCCAACCTTAATTTCAGGCAGGGCTTTTTCACGATCTTCCAATGCTTGATCGACATCGTCGGCGCCTTCAACATAAGCGCGCAAGAAACCTGGGAAAAGAATTTTCATTCCGGTTGCTTGATACTCGTTTTTTCCGACGGCAAGACGGACCGACATCTGCAATTGCTTTGCATCCTTCATTTGCGAAGCCAATGTACGCATCCAGATTAGTTCATACAGATCATGCTCGCTACCACTCAAACCGGTTTCTTGCGGAGCCGTGAACGTTAAACTTGGGCGAATGGCCTCGTGTGCTTCTTGAGCGCCTGCGGCGGCGGCAAAATGCTTGGCTTCGCCGATGTATTCAGCGCCAAATCGCGAGGTTACAACTTTCTTGATACCGGTAATAGCATCTTGTGAAAGATTAACCGAGTCCGTACGCATGTAGGTTATGAACCCTTTTTCATACAAGGATTGGGCAACGCGCATTGTGTCGCGAGCTGATAATCCGATTTTGCGGTTGGATTCCTGTTGGAGCGTTGACGTTGTAAATGGCGGTGGAGCTTTACGATGCGTTTCTTTTTCTGTCACATCTTGAACCTCCCAATCAGCCTTAGCGGATTCCAGAGCAATCTTTTTAGCCGCATCTTCATCCAACAATAAAATATTCTTTGCATCGGCTTTTAAGCCGCCGGTATTTTCATCAAAGTCTTTGCCACCAGCGATACGTTTTCCATCGACAAGAACAAGCTTGGCTTCAAAATCGGTTTTGTCTTTTTCTAGCTTTGCCAAAACGTCCCAGTAGGCACCTTTGCGGAACGCCATGCGCAAACGCTCGCGATCGACGATTGCTTTTAACGTAGAGGACTGTACACGTCCGGCAGAAAGTCCAAACGCAATCTTCTTCCAAAGAAGTGGGGAAACGGAATAACCGACAAGACGATCAAGAATGCGACGCGTTTCTTGAGCATGTACTAATTTTTCATCGATCTTGCGCGGATGAGCAAGCGCGGCATCAATCGCGCCTTTCGTGATTTCATGGAAGACCATGCGATGCACTGGAACTTTAGGCTTCAAGATCTGAAGCAAATGCCAAGAGATGCTCTCTCCCTCACGGTCTTCGTCAGTTGCCAAATAGATGTCTTCTGCATTTTTCAGAAGCCGTTTAATTTCCGCAACCGTCTTTGCCTTTTTAGGACTGATAACGTAGAGCGGTTCAAAGTTATTCTCGACATTTACACCGAGCTGACCAAATTCCGTCTTTTTATACTGAGCCGGAACTTCGTCTTGTGACGATGGAAGATCGCGAACATGACCCATGGAGGCGATAACCTCATAGTCTTTACCCAAGAACTTTCTGATGGTCTTGGCTTTTGTTGGCGACTCTACAATGACGAGATGCATAATTCGATAGCTGATAGATATATAGGAGAACTGTCATTTGGGCAAACGGCTAGCCGTCCGCGACCACATTTGTCCGCCAAGTTGAGCCACATATCCCTTCATCTCCAAAAGGGAGAGGTGAGCGCTGACATGTGAGGAGGGTAATCCGGAATTAAGAGCGAGGTCGTCGACGTGCATTTGACCGCTTATCAGACCGAGTAGCGTACTCTCTTCTGCTGTTAACGGTAAATTAGCACGAACTTGTGAAATGAGTTCTGGTCGATCAAGCTCGAGTGCATCCAGTATATCGCGTGCCCCTGTGCATACTTTTGCACCGAGCGATAAAAGCTTGTTACAGCCCATGGAGACATCGGACCAGATGGATCCAGGTACAGCGAGTACTTCACGATTATCCTCGAGCGCGAGTCGCGCGGTAATCAATGAACCGCTATTTTCATTTGCTTCTACCACGAGTGTCGCGGGAGACCAGCCGGCAATAATACGATTCCGTCTTGGGAATGCGTACTTGAAGGATGGAGAACCCGGTGGATTTTCACTCACAATCGCGCCGCCTGCATCCAGTATCTCATGAGCGAGGCGAATATGCTCGCGCGGATAGAGACTGGCTTCATCAATTCCAGTTCCGAGCACGGCGATCGTGTAGCCTCCTGCAATGAGTGCAGCTTTGTGCGCTTCACCATCGATACCAAGTGCCATACCGGAAACAATTCCCATTCCGGTTGCAACTAGTCCGCTGACAATTTCAGAAGTCGCACGTCGACCATAAGAAGTACAACGTCGCGTGCCAACAACCGAGATACATGGAATATCCTGAAGATTTCCACGCACATACAATCCTTTTGGCGGATCAGAAACTTGCCGCAGTAACGGAGGATAGCGCGGGTCATCGCGCGAGATGTATTGAATGTTATCGGGAAGCACTCTCTACTCCGTTCCACGTATTCATTGTTTTTGTCAAGCCTTGATCTAGCCAGTCACGCATTGCCTCACAAGAATCTTGGAGAACAGGTTTGATGAGCTTACGTTCGTAATCTAAAAAGTGTTCGAGTACATAATCTTCTTTGGCGATTTGTGTTGTTGGACGACCGATACCAATACGAAGCCGTGCGATTTCTTTTGTGGCGAGCATCTGTTGAATCGATGCAACGCCATTATGACCAGCCGGACCAGAACCGATCGAGAAAGCAAATTTACCGGGCGGATAGTCCATCTCATCGTGAACGATCAGGATGTCTTCATTCTTGAGCTTAAAATAGCTCTTGAATGCTTGGACGGCTTCTCCTGAAGCATTCATGTAGGTGAGGGGATGAACGACCAGGACTTTTTCATCGTTGACCGACGCTTCAGCTACTTCTGACTTGAATGATGTTTTTTTGGAGAAATCAGAAGCATTGAGAAGCTTAGCGAGCATCGTAACAGCGTCCCAGCCAATGTTGTGGCGGGTTCCATCGTATTTCTTGCTGTGATTTCCGAGACCGACGATGAGTTTCATGTATTATAGAGTAGCAAAATTCCCGCCGGAGCGGGAATTTTTGCTTAGTAACGTCGACCACCGTGCTTTTGACGGCGCATGGTCTGGTTGACCAACTTTTTCTTGTGGCGAACTTTTCCGACAACGGCTTCCATGCCTGGTCCTTGAATGTTGCGCTTCTTTTCTGTCTTTGCCATCGGCAAGTGGCGAACTTTGACGCGAATCGCGGTTCCGGTGAAGGCAAACTTCTCGCGCAAACGCTTTTGGAAAAACTTTAACCAGTTTGGATGCAAGTTATCTTTATCGCCGTGAACGGTGACGAGGAAGGTTGGCGGAGCTTGCTGGATCTGGGCGACATCGTAGATGCGAGGAGATTTTGGTCCGTAGCTCGCGAGAGGCTTCATTTTCTGAATACACCACTTGAGAACGCGGTTAACGGCGTTGTAATCGATGTGGCGCTGACGCTCTTCCTGAACCTTAAGTGCCATCTCGATCAATTTATCGGCACGTTGATTTTCCTTTGCGCTCACGAACACCATCGGAGCCCATGAGAGGAATGGGAAAAGCTGACGAATCAATACTTCATACTCGCTGGAAGTGTTTGTTTCTTTGTTTTCTACCAAATCCCACTTATTGGCGACAAGAATCAAACCCTTGCTGGACTCTTCAAGCATTCCGGCCAAGTGACGGTCTTGAGAAGTTGGATCTTGTGTTGCATCAAATACAAGCAGGGCAACATCAGCATTATCAACAGACATGCGATTACGTTCAATCGAAGCTTCCTCGATGCCTTTCTCAATGCGCGAGCGTTTGCGCATACCTGCGGTGTCGACAATAACGATATCGCGACCCTGATAATTGATATACGTGTCTTGTGGCTCGCGGGTTGTGTGCGGAATAGGGGATACGATGACACGTTCCTCACCAAGAATCGCGTTAACGAGAGAAGACTTGCCAACGTTGGGACGACCAACGAGCACGATCTTCAATGGTCGATTGTCTGGCAAAATGATTGGTGACTTACCAATGCGTTCAAGTTCTACAAAGATTTCATCGAGCAAATCACCAGAACCGAGTGAAGTTGCAGCACTTAAAATATGCGGTAAACCAAAACCAAGGGACTGCCAGTGCTTGGCATGACCTTCTGACATGTCACGCACCGTATCGACCTTGTTGACAACGAGCCAGACATTTTTGTGAAGTTTACGTACATCATGAGCGAGCTCAATATCCTGCGGCATGATGCCTGTCTTGGCATCGACCACAAAGAGGACAATATCAGCATCTTCAATAGCTTTTTCCGCTTGCTTACGAATGCCTTGCCCGATGGAATCGTTCTCTGTGTCCATTCCACCCGTGTCGACCAATTCAAAAGATGCGCCATTCCAGATGACGGGGGCGTAGTTGCGATCTCGGGTCGTGTGGAGGCTTGAACTAACGATGGCGCGGCCTGACTCGGTCAAACGATTCCAAAGGGTGGATTTTCCAACATTTGTACGTCCGACGAGCGCGACTCGCGGCATGTTACGGCCCTGTTTGTGTCGCATAGGAATTGGATACCAGCGCGTAGGAACTCTCGCCTAAAATGACAAGAAAATCCGTATCTCCATCGTAGATCGTCTCTTGTGACGATGCGGCTGCATAGACGACTCGGTGCTTTGAGCCATCGGCGGCCGTGGTTGTTGTAACCGTTGAAAGGGAGATATCTGCGTCTAACTGGCGGCGCAATTTGGCTAGGTCATCGGATTTTTGGCCATTTGTCAAGTCTAGCAACAGTGTTCTTGCGTAACTGCGTCTATTCGCATTGCCCATGTTTTGAGCTTGAAAACCGCCGAGATTGAGATTATTAGACACTTGAAAGGCTAACCCTGTGTGCAAAGTACCGTTTTTTACTTCAATCTTAGACAAATTTGTGGCGTTTTGTTCACGCTCTTTATCTGAAGCAAAAGGGTCTTTAATGAGGCCTTTGATCCGTGACCAGTCATTGCCGCGTGGAAATAGCAGGTAGTTATTGTTCAAGTTTGCGGAAACGAGCTCACCGTCTGGCGCATCGCTTAAAACATGCGAGGTTAGCTTATCTGTCTGAAAATCTTCAATAAGAGGTGCGAGTTTGATGGCGTCCCATGGTGAAAGATCAGATTGTAAGTGATTGGTTACGGCCTGATACAGCTTTGCAAGTTTTCCCGGATCCGCGAGCGTATTGAGGGAGAGTAGCTTTTCACGGACAGCGAGCATGACGAGTTGCTGACGTGCCGCGCGCGCAAAGTCAGAGCCTTCACCTCCGTTACCGTGACGGGATCGGACAAAGATAAGTGCCGTAGCACCGTCCATGTGGCGCATTCCTTTCTTAAAAGAGACGGTCTGCCACAAATCGTCACTCGTTGGATACTGGGTATCAGTAAATCCGCGTTGAACATCGATATCAACACCTCCGAGAGCATCGACAAGTGCGGCAAAGCCACGGAAGTCGATTCGGACGACATGATCGATATTAATACCAAAAAAATCTGAGAATTTACGCGCTGTTTTTACAGCGCCTTCACCGGGATGCGCCTGTTCTTCCCAAGCGTGAACGGAATTGATTTTTTCAAAGGTTCCGTCGCCACGCGGATAGGCTGTGTCACGAGGGATGGACACCATGCCAACTTTTTTATTATCAAGGTCGATCGTCGTAAGCATGATGGTGTCTGTGAGCAGTGAACCGTCATGTCCTGCGCCACCGATACCAAGCACGAGAATGCGCATCAAGTTGGGCTCATCGTCTTTTTGACCGCTGAGCGATGTGCCAAGGTCAGGAGATGAGCCAAAGACGAGATTGTGTATGTCACCAATAACTGGAAGACGGCCAAACTCCGTAAAGACATTTGTCCCGCGCTCTACAGAACGATAGGAAGCAGCAGCACCCATGAATGCGATGACAGCGACGAGCAACGTAAAAACGCCGGCCAGCGCGAGGGTTTTGCGACGGGCAACGGCGTCATGATCTACGTTCAAAAAATTCACGGACGACATGTCGTGTAGCATCAAAAATCAATTTTGAGACTAGCACGATTCTTTGTTACGGGCAATCGGCTAACGAGCTGTGGATGGATGGTTATTTTTATATGCATTCTTAGATCGTCTTGTGCTATACTGACGCAAAGTTATGTCTTATGGTTCTTTGCGTCGGACAGGGCTTATAGCCGCAGGAGTTTTTATTGCCGTTTCGGGATTCTTTTTGACCGTGGACGTAAAAACAACGTATGCCGCTGGTTTGAACGAGGCCTGTACACAGGATTCGGATTGTAATACCGGTGATACGTGTGCGACGGCAGGCGCATGTGTTTGTAGAGAACTGGGCGGATTAATAGATGCTAAATGCGGAGTCACCTTTGCAACCGATTTAGCTAGCACAAGTGAAGAACGAGCAGTACGTAGAGAGGAGGTCTTGAGCACGAGCGATGCTTGTGGTGAAAATCCATTTCTTGGATTTCTGTGTCGCGGTATTACCCTGGTTCTTGGGATGATCGTTCAGTTGCTCGGGCAATTAGTCACTTTGATTCTTACGATTCTGTTAGCTTTTGCTAAATATAACGGATTTGCGAGGGCAGCGCCGGTTGAAGTGGGCTGGCCGATTGTAAGAGACGTGTGCAACATGTTTTTTATCATCGTGCTTTTGGTTTCAGCTTTTGCAACGATAATAGATCAAGCGGGAAGTGATCTACATTACACAAAGGTTTTACCAAAACTTTTGGCGATGGCTGTCTTGATCAACTTTTCTAAGACACTCATTCAACTTGCTATCGATTTTTCACAGGTCGTGATGTTGACCTTTGTAAATGCGTTTGCGTCAGCAGCTACTGGAAACTTTGTAAATGCGCTGGGCTTAACAGAGATCATGCAACTTTCTGCGAATGCACCTGCTGGATCAGCTACGGGTGTAAACCTGATCGTTTCCTACATGTTGGCGATTTTCATGCTCGGAATCATGATTTCTGTGGTTTCTATCATGACGGGATTTCTTATTTTCCGTATTGTTGGACTTTGGATTGCGCTTATCCTTTCTCCGCTCGCATTCTTTGTAACCGCGCTTCCAGCGAGGCTTTCCAAGAGTCTTGGTGGAATCTCTGGAGAATATTGGTCTCGACTAGGCAGTCTTTTGAGCGGTGGACCTATTATTGCGTTTTTTCTGTGGTTAACACTGGCAATTGTCCAGTCGGCAAACACAGGATCTGCCGGAGAGGGACTGTCACAAGTTTTGGATTTTCAAGTTGAAGGTAGCACGCAAGTCTTTTTAAGCGAGATTGGAAATGCGCAATCGATTGCGTCTTTCATTGTTGGTATTACCTTATTAATGATGGGTCTGGACCAAGCCGTGAAGACAGCGAACTCGCTTGGAAGCACAGTATTGACCAACTTTGCATCGCGAGCCAAGAGTGCTGGGACTTCACTTGGTAGATTAGGAGCATTGGCGCCATTCTTGGCCGCTGGTTACGCAGGACGAGCTGGGGCGCGTGCCGTTGATCGACGTCTTGATGTCACAAGACGTGCTTCCGATCTCGGTTTGAAAACAATTGGCAAAATTCCATTACCAGATTCTGTACGCACTCCACTCAGAGGAACTTTGGCTAAGGGACTTACACTAAGACGTGAGGAAGCACAGAAACAAGGAGCTGCAGAAGCAGCAGTTTTGGGTAATGTCGCCAAGTTTGGTACAGACGAGGACCAAAAGCTTGTTGGTGGAACATTTAGTAATAGTACGAGTGCCTTTAGAACGCTTGGCGCTAAGTCTGGAGCGATGAAAGCAAATGAAATCTTGGGTACGGATAAGATTCGTGATCGTGAAGCAAAGAAAAATGAAAACAAGTATGTTGACCAACTCATTGCATCTGGGAAGACACCAGAGGAAGCAAGAAATGGTAGCAAAGTCTTGGCTGAGAAGGATGCTTATAGTGACCAACAGAAGTTCATACAGGCTCAACTACAGTTGGCTAAGGGCTTAGGGGATAAAGATAAGATAGAAGATCTACAGAAAGCCATCCGCGTTAATCCGTATATGGCCTCTGATGCCGACCGAGCAAAAGAAATTGAAAACCTGGCAACCGATCCGGAAAAGTACAAGGATATTAACAAGCAAGACGCGATGAGCGGTGATCTTCTTACTGGTTTTATGTTGAAGAATGGCTGGGTTAAGGATGCTGAAACGAGCGAACTAAAGATCGATGATACAGCCGCCTATACTCGACTTAAAGAATCAGTAGAGAAGTCTGGAAACAAAGCACTCATTGAAGGACTTGATGCCCATGAGTTATTTGTAACTAATTCACCGGGGTTGACGACAGATGAAGCTGGATCATTGCAGCATCGTAAAAATGCCGCAGATGACATGATTCAAACATTTGATGTTAGTAGGGGCAAGAACGGTGGTTGGATCGATAATTCTTCAGGCAAACTACAGTCAGGTACACGTGTCCATACAAAGAATTATGCTGCTGCGAATAGCCAGCTGTTGCAGGATAGGGAGTTTCGTAAGTCAGGAGCAGCAGGACCAGTGGGAGATCCGGTCGCTCTTGCAAGAGGGTTTGTTGGCAACGGCGGGTCAGTTGCAGATCTTTTTTCAAAAGGTGATACCTCTCCGACCGATACGTTAATGGTTGACACCGTTGGGGGAGAACTTGAAAAAGAGCTATCAACAGGCATGGCTGCGCTTTATAGCGGAGATACCCAAAAAGCTAATGCTGACATGAAATTCTCTGGCCAAACGTTGTTACAGCTTGATCAACAGGGTGTTCCTGACAAGAAACAGATCTCCTTAATTTCTGCTGCTGCCACAGGCTTAGCTAGCCCTATAAGTGGTGCGGTGGATGCAACTTTTATCAGAAACATAGAACGGCTCCATCCACAAATTCGTAATGCACTTACTAATCTTGTTGTGACAACTAAACAGAGAGCTGATAGCTTGATTCAAGCGAACAGAAAATTATCAGCTGAAGAACTGAAGGTCGTCGCTTTATCCGATGCTATTTCAAAAGAAGTTGATGACAACACTAAGAATATCAACAGTAGAATTCTTAATGCATATAGACCGAACCGTGATCTTCGCGCACCGTAATATATGAATCGCGATGAATGGCTGCAAGGGTTTAAAGATTCTCCGGAGGCCGTCCAGGAGTATTTGATGAGCGGTATTTCCGGTACGAACGAGGATAAGGCTCAAACAAAACTCGCTTACGATAACGATGCATGGGATCGCATCATGGACGTGGTCTGGGAAGTTCTCTTTTTGAAGCTTTCCAAGGAAGAGTTCACAGTAAAAATTAAGGGTCTCGCTTCTGATAGAAAGCCAGAAGATGTGGAGAGAGCTGTCTTGCTGAATGTGATTCTGCCTTTGGCGGATATGGTTGCATGGGATGTGGAATCGAGACTACTCGAGCTCGGAGTTCCGATGGGAGAGATCCAAAGCTCTATTCGTATTTCTTTGCGACCCGTTTCCTATGGTGCGGCTGTCAGAAGAATCGCCTCGCTTGCCAAGTTGAGTCTTCTAAACGAGGAAGTCGTGCGTAAACTGCGCGATGCAATGGTTTCATTTATCAGCGGCGTTAGAACAAGCGAGCAAATGCTGGAGATTCTGCAACGCTCTGCATCGGAAGGGGGATTAGGGTTTGCTCTACAGCAAGCGCAAGCGTTTGTGCGTGAGATGGATACGTTCTTGGCATCAACGCAGGTCATGTCGGAACAGAAATATGCGGAATGGTATCGTAATTTTCAACAAGAAGAGAATGCCGAGCAAGCAGAAATCGCGGGAGCAACAAAGAAATCGAGTGATTCGGATGAAGTGAATACAGCTGGAATGCCAAAGGGAAAGGACAATGATCCAATTCTTGAAGCTGCCATTGACGATGCCATGAAAAAGATCGGAGATCTTGGACTAGATGAATACACGACAAAGCGACTCAGGAATGTCGTCTCAACCAGAATGCGTGATGTTCGTAATGCACAGCAGGCTCGCGGCATGCTTGAAAGAGAAACACATATCGGTGGAGTTGGGTTGACGGCTGATGTGGCTGATAAAGTAGCGGCAGCGATAGAGTCGACCTACACGGGTCAACGCTCTAATATCGAGGAGGAGGAAAGGAAATTAATAGAAGCTACACAGGAAGATCAGAGAAAAAAGATCGATGAACGAAAGCAACGTGAGAGTGAGGAGCATGCCGAGTGGTATAAAAACAAGGTCGCCGGTGCAAAAGGAGATGGCGCCGTCGAGCAATTACGCGCTGTCATGCAGGGCAGTCCAATGCCGCAAAATCAGACGCCGCAAGTACCTTCAAGACCATCCATGGTTGACGTTGTCGCACCTCTACGGCTTTCTGGCCTCGGCGATGAGTTGAAAATGATGGATATCGAAACATTTCGACGTCAGGCAAAGACTCCTGATCAAGCTGCGGAAAAAATTTATCAGAAACTCGAGACGCTGAAGCGCGAGTCTTTTGAACGATGGACAGATGGTGTTACCGCTTGGAGATCCTCACCCTTACAACAACAATATCTACGACTTGTTGCAGAAAGCTTTTCTACGGCAAAACCAGTGGCTCAGTTGGTTGAGGAGAAACGTAAATTGGATCCAACTTTACCCACAGCTGAGGAATTAGGAGCGATCATCGCCCTGAATGCAAGGATTCAGTTCTAACTATGACCCACCCCTACCCCTCCCTTCTACGAAGGAGGGGTTCTGAATCGGAAAGTCTCCCTTCGCAGAAGG
>CAYZVS010000001.1:25306-172194 GCA_964482085.1 uncultured Gammaproteobacteria bacterium | reverse complement strand
GGAGATTGGTGGTCGTAACGGAGACAGCGCTCAAGGAAGTGATGGTGCCATTGGTCGAAACCAGCGTATTAATCGTGCCATTGGTTGCCGTGAGAAGCGTGACAAACAAGGAAGAACCGGTGGCATTCGTGAAGGTGGTGTTCTGAAGATTGCTCGCACCATTCGCTGTGAAGACACCGTTCACGGTAGCACTCGTATTGAAGACAAAGTTTCCAGTCGATGTCCCGCCCGCAAACTGGATGGCATTCGTCGTGGTATTGCCGGCATTTGTGACGGTCTGAAGATTAGACGTGGTGCCCGTCGGACAGTTGGTGCCACTCGCAAGACACACCGCAATTCCATTCACAAACATGGCTGTCGAAGAAACCGTGTTCGCTTGAATCGTAGAAGCGTAGAGAGATGAGCCTGTGGCGTTCTCAAAGTTGAAGGTGGCGATCGTGCCACTCGTGGAAGTGAGGGTCGTAATCGAGCCATTCACACTGGTGAGTGTGTTGATGTTCGCAATGTTGGAATTGAGGCTGTTGCCGGTAGCACTTGTGAAACCAAAGGTGGTGGCAAAGAGATTGGTGCTGGTCGTGTTGGTACCCGTGGCATTCACCCAAGTGATATTCGTGAGATTGAGTGGTGAACCAAGCACGAGGTTGGTGATGGTAGCCGTGGTGGCGGTCAGATTCGTAACCGTGGAGCTGGTGATGGTAGCCGATGGTGAGAAAAGATTGGTGATGGTACCACTCGTCGATGTGAAGTTGTTGATGGTGCCTGTTCCTGCAAGGAAATTGGTAACAAACAAATTGGTACCGGTAGCGTTGGCAAACAAGAAGTTGCTGATGGTGCCTGAAGAGGCGCTGAAGGTGGTAACGCCCAGGGTATTGATGAAGGCATTTGTGGCGGAAAGATTCGTGGTTGTGACATTTGTGCTCGTCACATTCCCAAGACTCGCATTCCAACGATTAGTGGCTGTGCCGAGGGTGAAGGCGAGGTCGGCCGCAGGCACGAGGTTGCTGTTCACGAAGTTCGTAACAGCAAAGTTGGTCGTGGTGCCATTGGTAATGGTGGTGTTTTGAAGAGAGGTCGTACCGGTCGCCGTGAGGTTAGAAGTGGTCAGTCCCCCAAACAACGACAGCGTCGTGGTCGTAAAGCTTCCGCGATTCGATACCGTCTGAAGTGTATCGGCTTCGGCAGAGGCGCTCGGACAACCAACGCCATTGCTCAAACAAATCGCTTGGCCAGAGACCGTGGCCGTGGCGAATGTAGCGCTGTTGGCTTGGAGGGTTGAACCTGATGCATTCAAAAATGTTGTCGTTCCCTGCAAATCCGTCGTACCCGTAACCATTAAATTTGCGCTAACCAAACCGCCATAAAGCGTAACCGTGGCCGTCGCAACCGCTCCTCTATTTGTAACCGTAAGCAAGCTGTCCGTCCCGGAAGCTGTGAAACAATTTGTCCCATCTTCAAGACAGACGGCTCGTCCACCGACAAACAAGTTGGTCGTTGTAACAGTCGTTGCATTCAAAGTCCCTCCTGTTGCATTGCTAAATACCAACGATTGAACAGTCCCATTGGTTGAGTTGAGACTGATAATTGTGGACGTATTCGCAAAAAAGAACGTACTTGTGGTGTTGGTACCCGTCGCATTCACCCATACAAGATTCGTGACTCCAATCGAACTAAAATTACCAATAGTCGCTGACAAAACATCCGTGTAAAAATTACTACTTGTAACGTTCACGCTTGTAACGTTCCCAAAATTGGCATTCCATCGATTTGCAGACGAGCCCAGCGCATATGCAAGATCAACCGATGGAACAAGGTCTGTATTAAAACGACCATTTACTGTTACTAAATCAGACGACGAGTCACCAATTGTTGTGTTCCCAGCAATCGATAAGTTCCCTCCAATCGTATTATTGGCCGTTGAAGAGCTCATGTTGAAGTAACCTCCAAGGAATCCGCCAGTCAAAATATCAAAATTCAAGTTAGAGTCGAGCGCCAGCAACGTATTAGCAGCAGCCGTTGAGGAAGCCGAGAAGGTATCGACAGCATCCGAGTTCAACGCGTACTGAAAAGCGCCTAACAATACACGCGGCGTTGCTTCTGCATCACTTTCGATACGGACTCCAAGATACAAGGGCTGATTCCAATCGATATAAGACGGAAAACTGACACAAGACCCAAGCTGCACAGCAAAATATCCATCAGCATCAGGCAAAACTTTGGCACAAGCACCTCCATTACGGACCTCTTTCCACAAAACAGGTCCTACGGCTGAAGCTGGGTCAGTATAAGTGCCACCTGAAATGTCGTTATAAAGAGTGAATTGAATCGTCGTTGATGCCGTAATAGGAGATAACGTGCTATTTCTCAAACGTGATTGATAATTAATCACCTGAGGAATAGCCGCATGTGCTTCGGGAGCGACAAATACCCCCAAACTCAGCGTCACCGCCAGTATCGAGAAAGCGACTATTAATCCGCGTCCCTGATCTTGGGCGCCGAGAAATCGCTTAATGAAAGCAAATATCCCGCATGTGTATGCGAGTAAGGTTTCAATAAAGGTACGTTGCAAATGCACGTTAGAATCGACAGATGGCATAAAGCCTCAGTCGTAAGACAAAACTTCTTTACGCGTTCTCGCAGAAGAGCAGACCATTTTTCCTATAGCTTTCAATTCCCCAATCGAGAGCAGGAAACCCTCCTGTGTATATGCGTAAACAGTCGGCTTAGTGATAAATTCTAAAATAGAATCCCGTCAACTAAACCTTGTATGAAGTATAGAAACAAAAAAGCCTACTCAATATATTTGGTATGAATAGGCTTTTTTAAGAAATATCCGTAACTGCTAACACTGTGGATAAACTGTGTAGTTAAATTTTCTTTAGTGGAATGTGCTGATCGATAATCGCTTCCTTCTTTTTCGATAAATCTATGTCATCTGACTTATATTGGCTAAACCCTGGTCGTTGCGCGGTGAGGATATAGGTATTCTTTCCGGCAAAGAATCCATACTGACCTTTAGGATTTGTAATTTGCGTTTCCAGAAGCTTATTAAACTTACTATCAAAAATACGTACAATCGTGGATCCAAGAGGCTTTCTGGTACCCAAATCATATACAATACCCCATTCTTTTGGTTTTTTGGGTTGTGCTAGTCGCAAAAACAGTAAAAATGTCAGCACCTGAACAACAATTAAGACAGCAATCCACCAGCTTGGTGCGATGATGAATGCACCAATCGTAATGAAGACGCTAAATAAGCTAAAGAAATACTGAAATCGTCGAAGAAATCGCTTAAAATAGACAATACGCGGCGTATCCTCTTTAACATTCGGATCGAGCGGAATATTTACAGCGACATTAGCCTCCTCCTTCACGACAATCGGTTCCCCATGATAAAGATCAAGATAGTCCGTATCCTCTTTTTCATCCTTAAGATAGACCGTTGGAAACGTAAATCCTGGTTTAACTACCTCAATGCGATACGAACCTAGTTTAACACGGAAGGCAAAGCGACCTTTTGAATCCGTTACTCTTGTTTGCAAAACTCTGCGCGTCTCAGACTGAATTAAACGGACAGTAGCAAGTTCAATCGTTACTTTGGATAATGAATTATAGACAACGCCCCACTTCTCACGACGTTTTTTCCCTAAAAGCAGTGCCGGCTGTGTCAGCAGGAACCAAATATAATTCAACAAGCTAAATAGGGATGCCGCTGTAGCTAAGTTGGCGATTGCAAGAGCAAGCAAGATAGGTACGGTAATACTCGCTGCATTTCTTGCCGTTTCCGACTGCAAAAACTCTAAAATCGGACCGATGAATGGCATTTCAATTTGTGCCGGCATCACGATATCGATCGACGCATAATTACGTGTAACTCGAAATTCTTTCTCTTGAGTCACATAACCATCTTTTTCAACAACAACTCGATAGTCACCATTCCTTACGATAAATCCATAGAAACCCTGATCTGGAGTTTGTAACGGGTTAGCTTGTCCATAACGTAAGCCGTTCCATTCAACCCACGCGCCATTCACGCGTTCATACAAGATAACGGTAGCTCCCGGTAACGCTGTTAAATCCGATGTAATACCACGTCGCTCAAGAACGCGTCCTGAAGCACGCGTCTCAATGATCGTTGATGCACTGACAACTCGTCCATCAGACAAAGTAAATTGAACAGTCGCCGGAATACGCTCAACAGAACGAGAAGGAATAAACGTAGCACCCCACTCCGTTCCTCCCGGAAGTGGCGTTAACGCGTAAACCGATCCTCCTACTCTAATCACCGCACTCACAGGCGCAGAAGGCAATGACGTAACAGGAACACGTACTAAGACAGGAGCTCCTGGCGCTGTACCAACCGCACCTGACGCATCAGGCTCAAGCGGAATAGCTCCACCAGCTGCAAAATAAGAAGGCGTGATGGAAATACCTGGAGTAACCGGAATTTCAGGCGTGCTCGTCGGTGGCAAAACAATCGGTGGAGTCGATGTTGGCGGTAAAACAACAGGCGGCGTTGTTGTAGATCCTCCAACAGGAGGTGTAACCGGAGGAGTTACAGGAGGTGTAACCGGAGGGAGAATTGGTGGTGTACTCGTCGGTGGCAAAACATCCGCAAACGGTGTCGCTTGAGCAAAAGCACCGCTTGAATTATTACCAGCACCATCAAACGCATAGTTGGCGTAAAAATATGTCGTACCATTCACCAATCCCGTGTCTAAAAAACTAGTACCGCTACCTTGATACACAAAGCGACCATCATTAGGTCCTGCTGGATATCCATCGGTACGTGCGCGAATACGAACAAAAGCAAAATCAGGATCACTCGGCAAAGACCAATTTAATTGATTGCGTTGATCCCCTGCTGTTGCTGTAAATCCAAAGACATTTGATGGGGCCGTAACATCACCTGTTGTCGTAAATGTAAAATCCCCGGAAATGCTTTCTAACGAACCGGCCGGCTCTGTAGAACGGGCGCGAAGGTGATAAAGCGTTGCCGGTGACAAACCAAACAAATTTACAACGTGACTAGTAACATCACCCGGAGAGGAGGCAAAAGACCCATATCCACCTGTTAATCCAAATTCAACTAAGCTCGACGCAGGAATATTTGTATTCCAAGTAACAACCGCACTCGTATCCGTGATCGATATAATCTGAACATTGGAAATAATCGGGGCGACAGGTACCCCAATGGTCGTAAAGGTAAGATCTGGGCTATTTGTTGTATTTCCCGCAGGATCAACAGCAGTAATTCTAAAGTGAATAACCGTTCCCGGCGGTAGACTGCTCAGTGGCACCGAGTGACCAATTGTATAGCTCGGATTTGAATAGTTTCCTAAGGAATAAGAAACATCTGTTCCCCACACAATTTGCGTTGTCGCATTTTCACTTGTGTCCCAAGTCACCAAGGCTGTCGATGTCGTGATATTCAAAACCTGAATATTCAAAATCGTTGGCGGCGTTAAATCCGTACTAGAACCACCTCCGCCTCCGCCACCACCGCTACTCGGCGCTGGAACCGTTGCACTGATACCGATAGTCTCATTAACTCCGATAAAAATATCGATACCACCCACATCACCAAATGTCCCTCCGATTGAAATGGTCTTTGTTCCGCTATTTGTAGTCGTCGGGTTGATAATACGATTTACACCACCGACCGTATTTGTTCCGATGCGCAACTGAACGATATCGCTGGCTGAGATCTCTCCACCAGCGGCATCCGTCGGAGCTGTCAGCGTAAGTTGATTACCTGAAACCACAGCGCCCCAAACTCCTGCGGCAGCAGCGGCCGCAATCGTTTCATTTGTTTCAAAACCCGTTACGGCGCCGTGATAGAGATCAATATCCCCAAAACCGACACTCGATAAATCAAAACCAGTCGGATAATCGATCGTAATCGTATCACTTGGAGCGTCGACGCCCGTAGAGGTGATAAATCGAATCTCATGATTAGCTGCTTGCCCTGGAGTTTGTCGAGACATGATGTCCCGACGACCTGTGAGAACCGCTGCCGATACACCTGCAAACGGTCCAAACACAAGAACCGCGGTTGTAAGCGCGGCAAAAAAACGGGAAAGGCGACGTAACATAGAATAATCAATACCTTTGCAGCCAGTTCAGTCGCTCGATACATCGAGACACTGAATCGATCGCCAAGGCTACCTTTTTACAAACAAACCTCTCACAAGCTTCAAAGCGATAAATAGACAGACAAGCCCAGCTAATCCAACCAACGCCAAACGCCATGGCCAGACTTGAAAACGTATGATGGATTCACCAATTTCTCCTGACTTTTGTGTCGATGCTTTGACATCCGCTTCGTAAAAACCCAAACCAAAATTACTCCATTCTTGTTTAAGCCCTCCAAAAAAACCATTCTCTGTATTAGTCGCGTCCTTTTGCCAATCAAAAACAAAACGTCGACTCGAGCCTGGTAAAATACGACCGCCTTCTGGATTACCATCGATTTTAGCTACGGTATTTCCAAACATGTTCTTGATTTCAACCTGAACCTTTGGCTGTACATGCACATTCCCTTGATTCTCCAAGGCTAATCGAAAACGCACTGGTAAAGAGGCATAAACACTCTGATCAACGGACACGTCTTTTAAAACCGCACGTTCGTTCACAACGCCATTAACTGTCGTAAAAACAAGAACACCAATTCTAGGGATAGCGGAAACATTCTGGCCCGCCGCAGTATCAAGACTTGTCTGCGTTAAAAAAATCGCCGCATAATGTCCTCCTGGAGTTGCTTCATTAGGAACGCGCAAAGAAACGGGCACACGCTTTGACTCTCCCGGTCTAAGCGTTATCGTCGAACTATCAAGAAAAAGCCAGTCCGGAAGACCAGTTGTATCGGTAGTCGGTAAAAACTGCGTACGTCCCTCATCCCCTTGAGGAATAAACTTCTGAATCGTGAGAGCAAAACTCAAAGTCTCTGATTCTTCATTTGTAACGACAAAAGAAGAATCAGTAATCGCTCCAGCATCGGCCTGCATTTCAATAATCCCAGGACCAACACTAATCGCTTGTGCTGAACTAGCGCCTAAAAGGAGAAGCGCGGACAAAGAAAGAGCAAGACGCCATCGCATACTAGTAATTAGCCGTTAACGTGTAATACACGTTTTGTGAATATGTTCCTGGGTTTGTTGACGAGGTGATTGAAAGCTTATAAATCATTCCGATTTTGTCTGATACTGGTCCCGTCGATGCTGGCGCTTCCTGCACAACACGTTGTGTTGTCGTTACAGCGATATCAACTCCTGAAGAAAATGCGGAAGCCCCTGTCGTCTCTGCGCCATATTCTTCTGCCCCCAGGGTCACGCTTCCATCGGCTACACCGGCTAAAACTTGAGCCGAGCCATTTTGTAATTCTTGATTAGCGAGAATATAGACACTATATCCAGTCGATACATTTGTCAGAACCGATGTACCAACAATAGATGTATATGCAGTTCCTGCAGAAATAGAGCCAAAGTTAATCGAGTTTGAATTCAATGGATAGACAAAGTCGTCTCCTCCGGCAGGAGCAGGGCTCATACCTACGTCATCCCCTTCAAAGTCATCAACCGTAATCACTAAACCCGCAATATCAGTAATTCTTCCGACCGCTACAAGCTGCGAAAAACCCGTATTTTCGACAACGGCAATCAGGCTGCCTACGGAAAAACCTACAACAGAAGAAACGGTAACGGTATCAGCACCGTTACTAAAAGCAGAATATGCAGTACTAACCGTAGCCGACTTTGCCCTGACCTGAAGTGTAAGAGTATCAGCCCCTTCTGGTGCTCGATAACCTGCAGAAAGTTGAAAGTTTGAACTAGTGCTCGTACCTGATGCATTGTCACCTAGAGTGTCTCTGGATGAAAAGTTGCTACTGCTAGCATTATCCAAACCTCCAGAATTGACGTTATCCCAAGGAATAAGAAAATTCGTGCTAGACATAGCAAAAACCTTGCTCGCGCTCACTAAAAGAACAAAAGACAACATAAGGAACAACTTTTTACTCATTCGCACACCTTATATTATAGCAAAAAATTAAGTCTTAATCAAATAACTGCATTAAGCGTCGTAAAACATACATTTAAGCTTTCTTATTCAATATTTAAAATAATATACCAAATAACACAAATATAATTACATTTGTTTCACATGAAACAAAAATACAGCTTAAAGCTGTAGCCGTCATATACATAAATGATATACATAAATTCAAGCCTGTAATAAATACTCTTTTTTGTATTTATGAGTAAAATATGCCACTAAACAACTTGATCAACAAAATGTTTCACGTGAAACATATAAAGTTGGCAATATCTACACTTAAAAAAAGTAAAACTGAAATTATGATAAGACTTAGAGTGAGTAAACTATAAAAATCTCAATTCTATTGAGAACAACCACTAAAAAAAATGCTTCTACCGCTTTGTTTCAAGTGAAACATTTTGAATTTATGACATATATGAATTCAGACTTAAGATGTTTCACGTGAAACAATATATAGAACGCAAAATATGTTTGAGAAACCTACCAACATATATATAATCTTTGATACAAAGAAACCATTTTAGATTCTGAACAATCAGGAGAATGGATAGGAGTAATATGTTTCACGTGAAACATTAAATCCGCCTTACGGCGGATTTAATGATGGTGGACCAAAGGAGATTCGAACTCCTGACCTCTGCAATGCGAATGCAGCGCTCTACCAACTGAGCTATTGGCCCATTGCGTTGTTACTGTCTTGTTTCACGTGAAACAATTTAAAAATCTTACTGCATTCTTAAAATTTTAGCTTCGAATGTTTCACGTGAAACATTCATACAATCATTTAAAGAAAAGCGCTTACGAAAGTTTTAAAATTGTTTCACGTGAAACAATTATTACATTGCTTCACCTGGTGCCTCCACGAGGAATTGAACCTCGATCTAGGGCTTAGGAGTCCCTCGTTCTATCCGTTGAACTATAGAAGCTTAAGTGTCGTAAAATATATTGACTAAACGACTTTAAAGCTTGAGAAGCGGGGATAGTATATTGTTTTTTATGAGTATCAGTCAACGTAAAACAACACATCCTTGACGGATTAAATGATCGAGGCTAATCTTAGGCAGATTCCTATGCCAAACAAGCATGCCGCAATCAAAGATTTGCGCAAAAACGAACGTCGTGCCGCCAGAAATGCGCGCATGAAGACTCATGTTAAGGCTCTTGCCAAGCAACTCAAGGAGTTGGTTAAGGCAGGCAAAAAGCCTGAAGCTGTCGAGGTTTCACAGAAACTGCAACAGGCCGCAGCAAAGGCCGCAAAAAACCATGTCTTCCCGCTAAACAAAACGCGTCGTATGACATCAGCAGCGCACAAGATGATCGCCGCAAAATAAAAAAAAGACTCCGACAAACGTCGGAGTCTTTTTTTATGGAATCAGTGTCGTTGATTCTTCTTCGTTAGAGAAACCCGCTCTTTGTAAAAAGAGCATTTTTAGTACAGCACCGAGCAAAACTTCTACATTCAAAATTTTTCCACTTTGTAATTTTCTTACAACAAACGGTGCGAGCCCTGCAACATCGCGATCTCTTACTCGTATTGCCGCTGTTGTCTGTTGCAACAAAACCGACATTTCAGAATAACCAAAATCATTTTTTGAAATTGCAAAATATTTTTCTTTGTCATTCTTAAGAATATGGTCAGCTATATCATAAACAGATTCATTCATGATTTTATTTTGACCCTCTAAAATGCCCCCAGCCGCGATTTTCAATCCTTCATTATGAAATGCCCAGCAATCACCTTCAAAACGGTCTGCTAGAGCATGCACTGTAATTTCATCAATGTTTCCAATGGTTTTTGCGTGCTCTTTTGCCCAGGCAATAAACTCCTTCCCACGTAAAAGGGGATACTCGCACACAACGATTTTAGGAAGATCTTCGTAATTCTTTAAAATGGAGGATGTTGGTTTTTCTTCCTCAACACTGACAACAATCATCGACTCTACATCTCTTGCAAGTGCATCATGCAATGTTTTTAATTTTGCTTTAGGACAATTGGAAATAATTCCGTCAGCACGTAAAAAACGTCTTGGTGAAAATAAGCTAGCGCCGGCTGCCTTGCTAACAACTTCATCAACTCCTTCTTTCCCTGATGTTAAATGTTCTACAGCATGTCCCTCCGGATCATGTTTTCGTTTAAACGCAAATTCAAGTTCTTTAGCCCTCGCCAAAGCCCTGAAACTATCTGGACCACAACATAAAATCAGCACCAAGCTATCGTGACGATAGGGGATGCGGCTGTCAAAAACCTATCGACCGATCGGATTCATCTCTTCCCAATTGTCACCAAATTTTGTCTCGACACCGATAGTTACTCCAACCTTCTCGATATTCTCCATAATATCCATCGCAAGTTTTGCTACGATTTCAACTTCCTTTTCTGGTACTTCAAACACTAATTCATCATGAACTTGAAGCAACATCCGTGCTTTTTTTGAAATCTTCGGCAACTCTTCCGCAAGCTTAATCATCGCAAGCTTAATGAGATCCGCCTCTGTCCCTTGAACCGGCATATTAATCGCCATCCGTTCCGCTTGAGCTCGCACCATTGGCAGAGAAGAATGAATCTCCGGTAAATGGCGTTTTCTTCCAAAAAGTGTTTCAACATAGCCAAGTTTATGTGCCAAGGCCTTAGTCTCAACCATGTAATTCTTGATACCCTTGTAGGCTAGAAAGTATTTATCGATAAATTCTCTCGCCTCCTTAAAAGAAATCCCTGCTGACTGCGATAATCCTTGCGGACCTTGGCCAAAAATCAGCCCAAAGTTAATGGCTTTTGCAATCCGTCTCTGGTCCTTTGTCACATCCTTAAGCTCAATCCCCCAAATAGAGGCCGCCGTAGCGGTATGAACATCTTCCCCTCGATCAAAAGCCTTCAACATCTCCTTATCTTTGGCGAGACTTGCAACCAATCGAAGCTCGATCTGCGTATAGTCACAAGACAACAATTTGAATCCGGGCTTTGCAATAAACGCGCGACGAATTTTTCTTCCGAGCTCGGTTCTGATCGGAATATTTTGCATGTTCGGATCATTCGATGACAATCGACCGGTTGCGGCAACCGCTTGATCATACGTCGTATGAATACGTCCTTCGTTGTCCGCGAGATCCGGCAATACATCAACGTACGTTGAAAGTAATTTTGAAACTTCTCGATAGTCCTCGATCATTTCAATAATAGGATGTGAGCCTCTCAACTTTTCTAGTTCTGGTGCGGCTGTCGAAAATCCTGTCTTACCTCGTTTCACACCTTTTGTTTCCAAACCGAGTTTTACAAAAAGTACTTCTGCGAGTTGTGTAGGTGACCCCGGATTAAAATCCGTTCCCGCTGTCTTGATCAGCTTCTTTTCTATCTCATGCTTGGACTTAGTCATCTCTTTTGAGAGTCTGCGCAGGTATTCACGGTTGATTAAAATCCCTTCACGCTCCATCGCACGCAACACAGGAAGCAAGGGCAATTCAAATCGATCTAGAATATTCGTGAGCGATTCTTCTTTGAGCTCTTTGCGTAAAGGCATCACACAAGCCCTGATAACACTCGCTTCCGCTAATGTATCAGAGTCTTGCTCAAGCTGAACGCCGATAAATTTTGCCGCGACAGCAGCCAAATCATGATTACGTTCTCCGGCACTCAAAAGATAAGCGGTTAGCATCGTATCAAAACTCCATTGTAAAACTTCGAGACCATTCGACTCGAGCAACTTCATGTCTTGTTTGGCATCATGTCCGATGAGCTTGATGCTCGTATCTGACAAAAAGTCTTGCATCCTGCTCTTCACCTTATCCAAAACACTTCCGGAGAAAACAAAAGCAACCTCATCGGAGGCGAGCACAAGTCCACCCGCTTCATTCCCAAAAAGAGAAGCTTGAGGATTTCTAACGGCACGGACAACAACATCATACGAAGACCGCAATATTTTAATCGCATGATCCACTTCTAATTCTTTCTCAACACGAACCTCCTTTAATAAAACTTTTTTTAGTGCGAGAGAAATCTCCGGCTTCACTTTTTTCTCCACGACTTCTTTTTTCTTTTTTGACTTCTCGACCAAGGTACGTGTCTCACCCGGAACTTTTGAAAGCAGTGACTTGAATCCGTTCTCCTGCAAGAAAGCAAAAAGTCCGTCCCGGTCTTTTGGAAATACTCCCATGGTGGGCTTCCATTCAATCGGAACATCCTTGTCGATCGTGACCAATTTCATGATTGCCGGCATCACATCTTCTGCGGAAAGCAACTTCTCGCGCGTACCTTCAGACATGTCAGATTTTTTATCATGCGCAGCCTTCAAAATTCCTTTAAGGTTGGCAAATTTTTGCAGCAATTCTGTGGCTCCTTTGTCTCCAATGCCGCGAATACCTGGAATATTATCGGATGGATCACCTCGCATTGCCTTATATTCCAAAAATTGTGCTGGTGTTAGCCCATATTCTTTATCTATCATTGCCTCGTCATACATCAACGTCTCGGTAACTCCTTTCTTGAAAGCCATAACCGAGATTCCTGGTCTCACGAGCTGAAGCGCATCACGATCACCAGTAACAATCACAACATCCCAACCAGCTTTTCTTGCTCGTTCCGCTAATGTTCCAATCAAATCGTCCGCCTCAAATCCATCTAATGCCAAAGAGGGGATGCCCAAAAGCTCAAAACCTTCTTTAACCCAAGGGATCTGAGCATATAACTCATCTTCTTTCTGAACACGATTTGCTTTATATGCCTTATACGCTTCATGCCTAAACGTCGGTGCCTCCGTGTCCCAACAAGCAATAAAGGCATCTGGTTTCCCCATCTCAATCAATTTCAATACCGACATCATCATTCCGTAGACACAATTCACCACCTCACCCTTGGGGTTTGTGAGCGGTCGTATCGCATGCCACGCACGATGTAATAACGCATTCGCATCCAATATATAGAGACGTTTCATGGGCACAGCATGACAGGAACTTACGACAAAAAGAAGAGACCTCCGGCCAAAGGATTGGCCGGAGGTCATAGACTGTCTGACTCTAGAGACTCGCCAGGAGATAGGCCCAGAATCCCAATGACTCAAAGCCGTGCGTAGGGTAACGAGTAATCAGGTAACCATCGACAACCCAAGTCTGCATCAGAATCGTATTTCGACCCTCCGCCCGGATCGGTGCACCTGACAACTTGAAAGACTCACCCCAAAACACTTTGCCATTGCGATCATGCGTGAACAAACGGCCTTCGTTCGACTCCAACGTCACCAAGGAGAGCACGTGACCTTCTTTGTCACGTACAAATCGACTAACGTCGATCAGTCGCTTCCCTTCCGGAATAAGACTGAGCGAACGCCACTCGAGCTTGCCACCCTCAACAACTTTCGTTGAGAGCAACTCAAGCGGAGCACCTTCCTCGCGCAAATGTATTGCATAAGCGACAGACTCGACGATATCGATACCAACCACTGCCGGTCCAACACCGCCGCTCGTCATGTCGCTCCAAATCCCATCGCGTCTAACCAGACAGCACTCAGCTTGCCCCGTGAGACGAATCTGCGACTTTGGCGACACCTGTCTCAGGATTCCGACGTCTCCGCAGCGTCTCCACGAGCCAATTCAGTGTCACTGGATCGACGAGAAGATTGCGCAATCCTGAGCTTCCGCAGAGAAAAACCGTTCTTCCGATCGCGTAATACCCACGGATCAAAATGTCGCCCTTGTGGCACTCCACGAACTGTGTCACGGGAACAGGTGACAACTGGGCGATCTCAACCACCCCATCAGGACGGGAGCCGCGCAAAGAAAACTGAATCACCTGATCATCGATGCCGTTCAGTGCAACACTCAAATCCACCAAAGCAACTCGTTGGACGGATGCGGTCTGAAACGGAATCGGAGTTTCACGTCTAGTGCCTATGAGCTCCATGCATTCTCCTGATAATGAGAAGGACTGACCATTCACCATACGGCAAACGGGCCCGCAGGATATAACACCTTGCGAAACTCGTAAAGGGTAGCTAATATCACGTCACATCGGCGTGGTAGCCAAGTGGTAAGGCAGGGGTCTGCAAAACCCTTATTCGTGGGTTCGATTCCCACTCACGCCTCCAAACAAAAAGACTCCCATCGGGAGTCTTTTTGTTTCTTAGCTCTGATCGTCGTTCTTAGCGATGATATATGGCTGGGCAAGCGGAGGAGCCGGCGGACCATACTTACCAACCTTATGAAGATCAGCTGTACGGCCATTCCACTGCGTCCAGTTCTTTACACCTGTACCCATTTCAATAACTTCAATCGGAATATTGCGCTTCAAACCATACTGAGTCATCTCTCCAACGTTATCCATCCAGATATCGACACGGTAGGAATAACGAGGATTCATACGATCATGCACCTCAAAAATCTTGTCACCAAACACCGTCGGAAGGCGGATCTTGGTACCGATAGGCAAGACGTTGGTAGCAACATAACCATCACGGACAACGGAACCGTCAGCCGTAATAAACGGGCTTCCGTCTGTTTCCTGGGGACGCGAAGTATAAGCCGTCGAGTCCATACGAATTGTCTTGATAGCAACCGGACGGGTTTTCTCCGGAATCACGAAGAACTCGTCATTCGTAACATTCGACTTCTTCATGAAGATACTCGGAATGAAGCTCGCACCCATGGCTACCGGAGCTCCGGCCTGTACGCCAACGAGAACGACCGCCATAATGGCAAGACACGTCTTTTTCGCCACGCTATACTTGTTACGGATTTTGATAGTCATAGTAGGGATTTCAATAATTAACGTAAAATCATAACATAATAAAGCCTTTTTGTCAAGGGTTTTACCCAATATAATGGCTAATATTAGCAAAATTTTAAGATACTGGCGCATGAAATTGCGTCCGTTAAGCCGAAAGCTCGGACCAAAAGCCTGGACTGCGCTAAAAATAGCCGTTTTAGGGGGTTTAGCCGTGGCTGTCATTGGCCTTTTTGGATTTACACTCTTTGCTGCTTGGGTAAGCCGTGATCTGCCTGATCCAAACTCCCTCATCAGCAGAAACGTCCCTCAGTCGACCAAAATCTACGATCGAACAGGTGAACATGTCCTTTATGAGATCCATGGCGATGAACGCCGCACCCTCATAAAGATTGAAGACATCCCAGAGTCGATGCAGAAAGCTGCCATCGCCATTGAAGACCGTCTTTTCTATGAACATAACGGCGTGTATTGGCGAGGCCTTGTCCGCGCTGCAGTCATGAGCGTTTTGCGTGGTCAAAAACTTCAGGGCACATCAACCCTGACCCAACAGCTCGTTCGTAACGCCATTCTGACAACCGAGCGATCCTACACGCGTAAAATTAAAGAGATCATTCTCTCGCTTCAGATCGAGCAAAAATATTCCAAGAATGAAATTCTCCAATTGTATTTAAATGAAATTCCATTTGGCTCCAACTTGTACGGCGTTGAAAGCGCGTCTCAAACATATTTTGGAAAACCCGCAAAAGAATTAACGCTAGACGAGTCAGCGCTCCTCGCCGCCATTATTCAACGTCCAGATTATTTCTCACCTTACGGTACGGGGATTAGCGGCGACCATCGTGAACAACTCGTCCAACGCCAACACACGGTTCTTGAAAAGATGGCAGCAGAGGGTTTCATTCAGAGAGAAGAAGCGGATGCGGCAGAAGAAGTAAAAACGTTGGAAAAGATTATTCCACGTCGTATCGGAAATATTGATGCGCCACACTTCGTTATGTATGTACGCGCTCTTCTAGAAGAAACATACGGCGACCGCACCGTGGCCCAAGGTGGACTAAAAGTAATCACGACTCTCGACTGGGACATGCAGCAAGCAGCCGAGGATGAAGTGAAGAAAGGCGTGGCAGCAAAAGGCGAACAATACAAATTCACAAACGCCGCCCTCATCGCTCTTGATCCAAAAACGGGCCAAGTCATGTCGATGGTCGGATCAAAAGATTTCTTTAACGATGAGCATGACGGTCAATTCAATGTGACATTGTCTAACCGTCAGCCTGGTTCTAGTTTCAAGCCGATCGTGTATGCAGCCGGCTTTATGCGTGGCTACACGCCAGAAACAAAGATCTGGGATGTAAACACAACATTCAAAACCGACGTAGGCAAATACGAACCAAAAAACTACAACCTAAAAGAAAACGGACCAGTCTCGATTCGCCAAGCGCTCGCAGGATCGCTGAACATCCCAGCTGTAAAGATGCTCTACCTGGTCGGAGTCGGACGCGTCCTCGACTTTTCAGAATCCCTTGGCTACTCAACGCTTGAAGATCGCAGCCGCTTTGGCCTGTCATTAGTACTTGGAGGCGCAGAAGTAAAACCCATTGAACATGCCTCTGCTTTTGCTGCCTTTGCAACGGAAGGTGAGTCTCGTCCAACCTCGGCCTTACTCCGCGTTGAAGATGCCAACGGAAAGATTCTTGAAGAATGGAAAGAGCCGGAAGCACGCCGTGTTATGGACCAACAAATCGCACGTCTTATTAATGACGTTCTTTCCGATAACAATGCACGTTCCTACATTTTTGGCGGGCGCAACTTCTTAACGCTTCCCGACCGTCCTGTTGCCGCTAAAACCGGAACCACTAACAACAACCATGACGCTTGGACAGCAGGCTATACGCCAGACCTCGTCGCGGTTGTCTGGGTCGGAAACAATAACAACACAAAAATGAAAAGTGGTGCCGACGGCTCAATTGTTGCCGCACCAATCTGGCAAGGCTTTATGAAACGTGCAACTCAAGGAAAACCGGTTTCAAGGTTCACAAAACCAGCGCCTTCAGAAACAACTCGACCAATTTTGCTTGGAACGGTCTTTGAAAGAAAGATCAAAGTAAATCGTGAGAACGGTTTACTCGCCACAGATCAAACCCCTCCAGAACTCATTGAAGAACGCATCGGCCGCGAGGCTCACTCGATTCTCTATTATGTCGATATAGATGATCCGACCGGTCCACCACCATCCAATCCTGCGGATGACCCACAATTCAGCAACTGGGAATCCGCTGTTCAGGGTTGGGTCTCAAGAACCGGCTGGAATGCAACGAGCACCATTCCAACAGAAACGGACACCACCTACACGGAGGCAACACGCCCACAATTCACCATCCTTTCACCTAGCTCAAATAGCTCCGTTCTTTCTCGCCAAGTACAAGTCAGCTTGTCCATCAACTCGTTAAGACAGATTGTCCGCGCGGAAGCGTTTGTCGATGGAGTAGCCGTTGGATCTTCCAATACATCTCCAAGTAATTTCCAGATCCGCATTCCAAATGCGATCACAAAAGGATTCCGAACACTCACAGTTCGCGCTTACGATACGTTTGGACAATGGGGTGAAGCCAGTCACTCAATCAATCTGGAAGCGGATGCCGATCCAAATGAACCCACGATCTCAATTGTTGCACCGTCCAACGGTGAAACATGGGCACGCACCACATTCCCAAAAATCATTCGTATCCGCTTAGAAAACCCCTCTCAATACGACCGCGTCGATGTTAGTTTCATTGGTTCCGACTCTGTAGATCGACTCGTTGGAACACAATATTTACCAAACAACACCGAGCTCACAATCAGCGTTCCAGCAGGCCCTCCAACGGGACGATATGACCTCGTCGTAAAAGCAAAGAAAGCCAATCTCGACCAATACGATCGCGTACAAACATCGGTAACAATCACAGAATAAAAAGAACGCCTCCGATATCGGAGGCGTTCTTTTTAAATTTCTTACTGTCTGATTGGCATCACGATATATCTGAAGCCTTCCTGATCCTTTGGAGTAACAACCACTGGATTCATCGCATCGATCATACGTAAAACAATTTGATCGGTTCCCATCACGGACAATCCATCGGAAATATAACGGAAGTTCAAAATAACCTTATTTGCTTCTCCGTCAATCTCTGCTTTAAGCGTTGTCTTATGCGCACCCGTTCCCGTATCTGCCGATGACACACGCAATCCTTCACCAGGAACGACCTCAAAGTGAATATCAAACAACCCTTGGCGAGAAAACAACGAAGCGGCACGAATCGCTTTCTGAATCTCGGAACGAGACAAGATCAACGTTGTTTTAAATTGTTCCGGGATAAGCTGTCTATAATCTGGGAAAGAAGATTCGATCAAACGTGAAATCAATTCCACGCTTCCATAGGTCATCACCAATTGGCTATCCGTGATCGACCATTCCACTTGATCCGGCATTCCAACATCATCCTTGTACGCGGACAGGATACGAGCCGCCTCCTGCATCGCTCGTACCGGAACGATACATTTCCCCTCATTCTGAAGCCCACTCGCCTCAAGAGGCAAAACGCGCTCCGAGAGGCGGTAGGAATCGGTAGCAGCCATCACTAAACTCCCTTTGGTCTGTCCATAAAAAAAACAAACGACTCCTGAAAGCTCTGGACGCGACTCAGAACCAGAAACTGCAAAAGCCACCTGCCCGATCGCATTTCTTAAAGCATCCGCCTTTAAATGATATCCACCATCTTTGGTTAACTTGGGGATAAGTGGGAATTCAGAAGAAGGCATGCCCTTGATCGTTGTAGACGACCCATCCGCTCTTACTTCGAGCACATCATCAATCAGTACGAGCTCAACCTTTCCTGCTGGCAAAAGAGAGATATAGTCCTGCAATAGTTTGGCAGGAACCGTATATTCACCTGCGACCTCAACTCGTCCTCTGACCTGTGCAGAAACCGCCATCTCAAGATTGGTGGTCGAGAGCTTCAAACCACCAGAATCTGTCTTCAGCAAGACATTTCCTAAAATAGGCAGGTTCGCATTCTTTCCGGATATATGGCTTACCAGTGATAAGCCCTGTAGGAGATTCTCCTGAGTACAAGCGAAATGCATATTGATCAGCTGATGTTCCCACTCCGTGTTTGGTTAATCAAGTATAAATTTATACAGTAGTAGTAATAGGCTATGTGGATGAAGGGGATAAACAAAAACACGGCTGATCTTAGCCGTGTTTTTGTCTTCTTCTATCCACCATTGACGGGGACATCATCTGCACTCACAAGGGACAAAATAGCCGTTCTGTTTATGTATGGGCTTTTATCCAAGACCTTTCCATAGGTTTATCCCCATCTATCCACAGATTTATCCACAGAGATTTTAGCTAGCATTAGCACTTTGGCTATAAAGCTTCTCACGTATCGTTGCTAGGTCTCTCTTTAGCTGATCATCGTCTTTCAAAAGTGTATTGATCTTGTCGCAAGCATGCATAGCTGTAGTGTGATCACGACCGCCAAGCTGACTTCCGATGCTAGGATAAGAGCATTTTGCTTCCTCTCGTAAGAGATACATAGCCACTTGTCGAGGAAAGGCTAGTCTACGTTCTCGACTTTTCCCTAGGACATCTTCCATGGAGATGTCGTAGTAAGTAATAACCGTTTCAATGAGATAGCGTGGCGTAACGTTGCGCTTGGTAAGTGTCGGGGTAAGGCTCTGCAATAGTGGCTGAACCGTCAATAAAGTTGGGGGAATATTCTTGAATTGATGGTACGCAATGATTTTATTCATTGCTCCCTCAAGCTCACGCACATTGGACTGAATTGCTCCGGCGATAGCATGAAAAATTTCTGTAGATAGAGCATAGCTCTTGTCCCTAGCCTTAGCCTGCAATATGGCTACACGTGTCTCAAAATCTGGCTTGGAGATATCAACCATCATGCCCCATTCAAAACGTGACTGAAGACGGCTTTCAAGCGTCTGAATATCCTTTGGTGGACGATCCGAAGTAATCACAATCTGCTTATTGTTCTGATGCAATGCGTTGAATGTGTGAAAAAACTCTTCCTGTGTGCCTTCTTTGCCGGCCAAGAACTGAATATCATCAATTAAAAGCACATCAACTAAGCGATATTTATCTTTAAAATCGCTTATTTTTCCTCCACGAACCGACTGGATAAACTCATTGGTAAATCGTTCGCAAGTAACATAGCGAATCTTGGCTTCTGGAGCGCGTTCCAGCACATGATGCCCAATAGCCTGGAGTAAATGTGTTTTTCCCATCCCAGCACCACCATGGATAAACAGGGGATTATAAACATCGCCGCTTTTAGCTGCTACCGCTTGGCTCGCCGCATGCGCTAGTTCATTGCTCTTTCCGACAATGAAAGATGAAAAAACATAACGTGGGTTCAGCCCAACGTCATTATTTGCCGGTTCAGACTTGAGCGTTGGCTCAAATTGGCTAGATTCCTGCACGATGCTCGCATCGGCAGAAGGTTGTGAATTTTCAATCGGGAGTACCGTCGTATTTTTTACCTCGATGCGATAAGTGACTTCTCTAATAGGTAGACTGGATGCGTTCCTTAAGGCTTTAATAATCTGATCATTATACTTTTTCTCCATCCAAGCCTTGGTAAATGTATTTGGGACAGCGACAACTGCCTTCGTTCCCTCCGTCTGAATGAGGTATGTATTCTTAAACCAGGTCGTAAAATTTGCTTTTGAAAGGGTGAGTTCTAGCTCACCGAGCGCCGCTTGCCAAAGAGCTTGCTGATCCATAGAAATTATTGACGATCATTCCAACTGTGCATAACTATGTCAAACCTGTGGACCAAAAGTCCCGTCAGAGGTGAATACTTGCCAATTTATGCGGAATACTATATCTTTGGCGGGTTACCAATTATATGGCCACTAAGCGAACATACCAACCAAAAAAGCGCCGAAGAGCCCGTGTTCACGGGTTCCGCTCGCGCATGAGCACCCGTACCGGCCGCGAGGTACTTTCACGCCGCCGCAAGAAGGGTCGCCGCGTTTCGGCCATCAAAACGGTCGTTAAGCGCTCCCGCCGCTAAAAAGCGGTAGACTAGGCGAGGGGAAACCCTCGTCTTTTCATATGTTGCCAAAAACAGAGCGACTACATCGTGCCAAGGATTTTGCCTTACTTTCGCAAAAAGGAAGGGTTATTTACAGTCCTTTTTATGCTTTACGGCTCAGAACTAGCCAAGGACCCACAAAAGTCGGATTTGTAACCTCGACCAAGGTTTTTAAGACGGCCGTGGCCAGAAATCGAGGCAAACGCCGTATGCGCGAGATCCTGCGTGAGCTTAAATCGGAATGGCCAAAAAATTTGGACCTACTTTTCATCCTAAAGCTGGAAGTGACCAAGGCCGACTATCAAGAGCTCCTTTCGCAGGTACGTCGGTCCTTTGAGAAAGTTCCGGAAGCTCTGACCAAGCCACCATCTCCACGCAAACCAAAAGCCAGAAAAAAATCATCCGTCGTTTTTAAAAATGAAGCATGAACATTTTTCACGTGCCGAGACGGATCGGGCAAGCGATGATTCATCTCTACCAAAAAACACTTTCACCTGATCACGGACCATTCCAAGATTTACACCCGTATCGTGTTTGTAAATTTTATCCGACGTGTTCGCAGTACACCGATCAGGCGATAGGGAAGTACGGGCTCATCAAAGGATCGTGGATGGGATGGAAAAGAATATTACGTTGTCATCCATGGAGTCACGGCGGAATCGACAACGTGCCTTAAAGTTTTGTTTCAATCATCGCTCGCACATCTTCTTCCAACAATGGAATAGAAATACGCTTCCGTTTTCCCATAGCGCCCTTCTCAATATCAATTTCCGAAGGTGCAAGATCAAAAATTTTTGCTAAAAACCGCACAAGTTCTTGATTTGCTTTTCCATCGACAGGCGGCGCAGCCAAACGGATTTTAAGCGCTCCATCATGCCAACCAACGATTTCCGTCACGGAAGCGTTAGGAACGACTTGAACAGAAAGTGTGTACATAGCTTCAGTATAGCAAAACCAATGCTTTTCCAGCATGACCCTTGACAATATGGTGGGATATGTATAGATTTGGAATAACAACTAAAGACATCAAGAGTGTGGAGATGCTAAGGGATTCGGCCCGATACTCCGCCCGCAACCTGCTTCGGTAAGGTGCGACCCCGACCCCAACTAGGGAACGATGTGGTCCATGAAAAAGACGTCGTCCCCGTGGGCGACGTCTTTGTTTGTCGTTCATTAAAAAAGGAGAAGAGTCATGAGTGAAAAGCAAGAGATCGACCTGGAGAAGGAGCTTTCCCATTTCAACGGTCATTACGGTTACGAACATCGAGAACTCGGAGAGAAGCTTGAGGAGATCGAATTGGAACTGGAGTGCCTTACTCTTGGCGAAGGCGCCCGTTCGCGAGGCGACAACCTGTTCTTCATGGAACACGAGGGGGAATTGTATTTTACGTTTGTCTCTTGTTACAAGGATTGCAAACTCATTCGCTACGGAAAAATCTCGGAACGTGTTCGTGGGGATGGAGAGAGCGCTATCCGAGATCACACGGAAGGAAGAATGCACGCTGCGACTGTTCCTTATAAGCGTATGATTGACGCACACGATGCATTCTGTAGCAACTCGAACGTGAGCGTTACGATCGAGTACGACGGCATTGAGCTCCGTGGACGGATCCTCTCGGGCGACGGCCGTTACTATCATCTTCGTATGGAGCATCCATACCAGGTTGAGGTTGCTCGCAACGGCGGCTATAACCAATGGTCCGCTCAATCAGGGGTTTTCATGTTCGGAAAAGACGAGCAAGGAATGCTTTGCTATAGCAGGGACTGTATAGAGAACGCTCAGCGCAAGCTGATTGAGCTCTACAAAGACCGCAAGTATCAGGAGCGTAACTCGGAATCGATCGCCCTAGTGGATAGTCTCAATCGTACCAACAAGCCGTTTAATGAAAAGGAGTAGGACATGCACCGATTCATGCACGTATTTCCTGAATCAGTCCTCGCTTACAAAAAGATGTATGACTTTTTGCTGGGGAAAGAGATTCCGCTCTTGATCTATCGCGGTGAAACCGTCATCTGTCACGAGCCCGAGGAGCAGGGCATGATCTACTATGCACGTCATGGTGGGTCAGAAAAAAGATATGACCTAGCCGGCGACATGGAGATTGTTCTCGCGGGCAACTTCTCCAACTACGGCTTTGATACGGGTGAGGAAGATGTATTCTTGGACCAGCAGCTGGCTGAGAAAGGAGCGAGGTGTCTCGTCCGTTGCTGTCTTCTTTTCACGGACCCATTTCTGGATGTCGCCGTCGAATATGATGCCCTCAACGGTACTGGTTGGAAGGTGCAGTACGGTCCGCCTGAAGGGACGGATGGATGCCCTGGTCACCCAGCTGATGAAATCGCAAAGCACTTCGGCTTTAAGAATATGCATAAGCCTGTGAGCGAGGCTAAGGCATTCGAGATTCTCTCGGCTATGGCAATGTGCTTCATTGAGCGATACAGTCAGCATTGATTCGCTGTTCACCCGCTTGGTAAAGCGAGCGAACTTGCGTACAAGGCAAGCCGAAACAGAATCTGAACTTCATCTTCTGCTGATACTGACTGGCTTAATAGCCAGTAACAAAAACGCCCCCGTTTCTCACGGGGGCGTTTCTCGTTTACTTAATACATTCCTTTTTGAGCCATTCCAGTGTACGACGATTTCGCATCTGAATCGACACATAATCTCGATAGTCAGGACTCGCAATCTGTTCACGAGTTTGCTCATCGCCTGGTGGAAGATTCTCCAAAATGCGATCAACCTCCGCATCAATTTCATCTTCTGACACTTCAATCTTCTGTTCCTTGGAAAAAGCTTTGATCAGCACCGCTGTTTGAATGCGCTTGATCGCTTGCTTCACAAAATCGAGTTTGAGTTCCGCTTCTGACTTCTTGATCGAGGAAAGATAATCTTCCCACTTCATTCCTTGCTCTTCAATTCCATGTTGCAACTCATGTTGCATGCGACGCACTTCCTCATTGATCAAAATTTCTGGGACTTCACTGAAGCTAGATTGTTCGACCAGTTTTTCCAACATTGCAATTTCTGCGGCGTCATTCGCGCGCATGTCATTTTCATGTTCCATGTTTTCTTTCAACTTCTCGCGCAACTGTTCCATGTTCTCAAGCCCAACTCCCTTGGCGAGCTCGTCACTGGCTTCCGGCATCTGAAGTTCAAATACAGACTTGGCATTCACTTTAAAATCAACATCTTTGCCAGCCATGTGCTTCTGAAAATGCTCTTCAGGAAATGGAAGTGTGAAATTGCGCTCCTCACCCTCCTTAATACCCTCAAGTTTCTGAGTTAAACCTGGAATATACTGGGCTTCTGAAAGATAAATACGATAATCCTTGCCTGTTCCGCCCTCAAGAGCCACATGCTCACGCGACATTTCCATGTCTACGATCACTAAATCGTCCATTGTAGCGGCGCGATCAACCTTCACTTCATTGCGGCGCATCTTACGCATCTCGTTGATAGCCTCTTCAACCTGTCCTTTTGTTGTCTCTTTAGCCTTTTTATCAACCTGACAGTCCTTAACAACAGCGATTTTGGTTGCTTCAGGTGCAATTGGCGTCGTGGTCGTAAACTTAATCGGCTGACCAGCAGTAAGTTGATCAACGCTAACGGCCGGAGAACCAACGGTTTCCAGCTTTTCACCAACGACCGTTTTTACGTAGTTGGCGCGAACAATACGCTCGAGCGCTGTTTCCAAGATCGTCATTTCACCTACAAGACGAGCAACGTCTTCATACGTTGCCTTGCCTGGACGGAAACCCGGCAACGGTTTAGCCGTTGAGATTTCACGCACAGCTTCTTCGCGATAGGGAGCGGATTCTTCCCACGGAATCTCAAACGCGATTTGTACCTCTGACTTTGGGAGTTTAGTGACCTTATACATATATATAGATAGGACTCGAACCTACGCGTTTTAGTACATGGCGTCAACCCTAACCCACCCCTGCCCCTCCCTTCTGCGAAGGAGGGGTTCTGATTAAAAGTCTCCCTTCGCAGAAGGGAGACTTAGAGGGGTTATCAAACATAAACGCCGACCATGAGAGTTGGTCGGCGTCAGGCGTTCAGTTTTTGTTGCTTCCGTAGTCTTCGTACTTCAGTATTCCCCAGATCTCGAGCTCGTCGATGACAGCCATGACAGCCTCGTCATACTTGCTCCAGAAACGTGCTTTCTGGCTACGCAGCCTTTCGCGCAGTCGCCTGGCTCGCGCATCGGCCTCGTTGACCACGAGAGATAACATCACCAGAATAAAGATCAGGTTAAATTTCATGATCACTCCTTCATTGGTGGAATGGACTGTCGATCCGGTGTGGTTCGGATGATGTTATTATCATCGTCGATAACGAGTGTGAACGCGTCGAGGGTATCGGCATTGTGAAGCGAGAGCGCCTCATACAAAAGCGGATACACTCGGCCAATCCAGTTCATGGATACTTGTACCGCTTGCGTGCCAGATCTTGGCGTTCGCAAGGGCAGTTCTACATGCGCGATGAGTTTCTTGGTGACCCGATACGGCCCAACGGTAAAGGAGATTTGACCCTCCTTCATCGAGCTGGGCAACAGTCGCCAGTGATACACGATCTCATGTGCCGTCTCCGGCCCGATCGAGTAACAGGCATTGTCATTATCGCGGAACCAGAACTGGCCGCGATGTACGGTAACCTGTGGCAGTAGCAGGGGAACATCGCTCATGCGACCTCCAAAGGTGCGCCTCGAGCGTACCGTAAACGGAGTTTTCGTCAACTCTTGCACGTTTCCTCATTCTCCATTATTCTCCGCGCAAAGATGGCTCTCCAAATCGGTATCGTCGGACTTCCAAACGTGGGCAAATCCACGCTTTTTTCTGCGATCACAAACAAGCAGGTCGATTGTGCCAACTATCCCTTCTGCACCATCGACCCAAACGTTGGCGTCGTTGAAGTTCCAGATGAACGCTTGGCGGTTCTGTCCAAGATGAGCGGCAGCAAGAAGTTGATTCCAACCGTGATCGAGTTTGTCGATATCGCCGGTTTGGTGAAAGGTGCATCTGAAGGCCAAGGCCTCGGCAACAAATTCCTTGCCAACATTCGCGAGACTGATGCGATCGCTCAAGTTGTCCGCGCATTTGAAGATTCCAATATTCTTCACGTCGATGGTTCCATCAACCCGCTCCGCGATGCAGAAACGATCAACACAGAACTCGCTCTCGCCGACCTCGATGTTTTGACCAAGCGCTCAGGAACAATCGACAAACAAATGAAGAGCGGAAAAACCAAAGAGCTTGAAGCGGAACTCGTCACTGTCACAAAAGCGATTCGCAATTTGAATGAAGGCATCATGCTCCGCGATATCGACTGGATGGAAGATGAGCGTTACGCGCTTCGCGTGTTGCAACTTCTCACGATGAAGCCGATGCTCTACGTCGTAAACGTGAGCGAATCACAACTCGCCGATGACACGTGGAAAGAACGTGTCGCAGAATTGAAAGGCCTCATTGTTCCTGTCTGTATTAAAATGGAAGCCGACTTGGCCACCATGTCGCCAGATGAAAAGAAAGAATATTTGGAAATGGCCGGACAAACACAAAGTGGTTTGAACAAATTGATTCAAGAAGCGTACGTCGTTCTAGGCTTGATCACATTTCTCACCACTGGTGAAATTGAGACACGCGCATGGACCACACCCAAAGGCTCAACCGCCCCACAAGCAGCCGGTGTCATTCACACCGACTTTGAAAAGAACTTCATCCGCGCAGAAATCACGCCTTACACAGACTACGTGGAATGCGGCGGAGAAGCCGGCGCCCGTGAAAAAGGAAAAACCCGCATAGAAGGCAAAGACTACATCATGCAAGACGGCGACGTTTGCTACTTCAGAATCGGAGCCTAAACAAAAACCCGCCGTATCTACCTTGGGCCGGCGGGTTTTTGTTTTGACAGGAAGGGGAAATCCATGGAACGGGGTGTAGATGCGCGTTTTTGAAAACCACATTCCTTTTTGGCGCCTATCAGGCTGGCTATTCTCTGGATTTCTTTTTGGCATAGCGGCTCACAGTCCATGGCCTTATTTCAAATTCGGCTTTGATGCGCTTTCAATCACAAGCGCTCTCGTTATATTCGGAGTATTTATTTTTCGAGACGATAGAGCGCGATACGCCTTTCTTGTCTTGCTAGCTGTTCTCTTTGGTCTTTGGCGATTTGAGTCATCTTACATTCCTCAAAACCTCCGCTTCCTCGATGCAAAAGGTTTTTCCTACGCTCGCGCCACACCAAATCCATGGCGAGAAACACTTTCCGACAGAATCCGCTCCGGACTCCCTGGTGATGAAGGCGCCCTGCTCGCTGGCATTCTCTACGGCGAGCGCAATCTCTCTAAAGACGCCCGCGATGCATTCCGTACCGCCGGCATGACGCACCTGATCGCAGTTTCCGGTTCAAATGTCATGATTATTGTTTTTGCATCATTACAATTATTTGCGATATTTCACATTTCACGCCGTAAAGCATTTATCTGGCTCACGGGAATTCTCATGGGATTTGTCTGGCTGGTTGCGCCACAGGCACCCGTCGTCCGCGCTGCAATTATGGGGTGGCTCGTCGCGCTAGCGCCCATCGTTGGACGCATTCCATCGAGCAAGCGGCTACTGCTAGTCGCCGCAGCGATCTTCTCCTTTTGGAAACCATGGTCACTCGCTTACGATCCATCCTTTGCTTTGTCTTTTTTGGCTACAGGAGGACTCATGACCTGGGGCAAGCTGCTCGACGCACGTCTAGAAAAACAAATTCCTTGGAAAGGACTACGTGAAAATCTCACGATGACAATTTCTGCGACGCTAATGACTACGCCATACGCGATCTGGGCATTCAGCCAGGCTTCACTCATCGGTCTCGTGACAAATCTTGTTGCTGTTCCACTCGTTCCTTGGGCGATGGTAACCGGACTGATCGCGCTCGCATTTCCCTTCAAGCCGTTTACGTTGCCCGCGCAAGGATTCTTGTCTGCACTCTTATCAATAGCAGAAACCTCCGACCGTATCGGGCTTGGATCTTGGTCCGGACTGATCGCAAGTCCAATTTTTATGATCGCTTGTTATTTCGCGATCTACATCCTTTGGACAAAGTTATCCACCGACAAGTGAAATAAAATAATCCACAGGCAGTCATATCGTTTTGTCAGCACGGACATGCTGTTTAGAGTCAGAAACAAAATGAATGAAAGAATCTCATTGAAAGCAGGAAGAAGAAATCAGTAGATATTTTGTTTTGTCATCCATAACAAACAATTATTTTGACGCATTGCTCGTATATTCCTATTGTGTAAACAGGTCGCAAGACCGCGGACATTCACACGATTCGCATCCGCCAACCGGCGGAGGCGGAAGAAGAACAGTACATTGTAGGTTGAAGGACGCACCCGGGAATACCGGCCCGGAATGTGTCCATGATTCGGACCGAGCCATGCTTGCGGTTCTGGGTCATGCTGAAAAGCGGGTTGAACAATGTGCGTTGCCGGAAGGGGAGTGTTGGGACAGACGGGTAAAACGATAACTGACTCATCAGTTATCAACCGCGTCCGTCTCGATACTGGTGAGACGACCACTCGCCTCCTGATCCGGTCGAGTCTCTGCGCCGGGTAACCCCCGGCCGTGCCCACAATGAGTGTTGGGTGCGGTCGGAGGTTCCTATGCGCAGGTTAATGTTCTGGATGTTCTGTAGTTTTTATTCCTTTCTGCTTTGGCCGTGCGTCGCAGGATGTGCCAAAGGCGGTGACGCGATACCTCGTCGACGTGACGCAGGTGTCATGATCTCGCCTCACGCCATCTCTTCTGCCGATGCAGGAACGCGCCCCGTCATGCGTGAATCCTGCAACGGCGAGGACGACGATCTCGACTCGCATGTCGATGAAGACTTCCTCTGTCCTTTGGGAAGAATGGGCGAGATCTGCGTGACGAGTTGCGGAGTAAACGGCTATCGCCTTTGCGAAGCGCCGTCATGCACATGGAGTACCGTCTGTCACAACTTCGACGAGCTCTGTGGTGACGACCTCGACAATGACTGTGATGGTCATATAGATGAAGACTGCGCCGCAAATCCCACGGACGATTGGATGTGTCGAGAACCGTTCACGAGCATCCATCTCACTCCCGACCCGACACGACTCGGGATCTGCGCAGAAGGCTGGACGCTCATACTCTGGGGAGCTGGCGGAGCCTTCGAGCCATACATTTCCGCACCAGGAACGTCACTCGATGCGACTATTCGTGATGACTGGCTAGGTTGGGCTGCCTTCACCGCCTACTGTGGTGATTGGGATCATGTTCATCACTGGGAATCAGATGTGGGCCATCTCTCAAGCTCGTCTGGAGTCTCGGTCACGCTCGATGGCGACCCCGTTCCTGTCGAGGTCTGCTACGACCCAGGCGGAGACATCATTCGCCCGCTCATTCCGGTGCAATGCGGCTTGCCCGCATGTCCCGGACCGTCCTACTGAAAGTACGCCCCGATCCGTCCGCCAGCTGGCGGATCGGGTCGGGGCGCTTCTCTTGACTTATCCACTTTACCCACAGGAACGTATCCTTTAAGGTATAGAACATAAATAGAACGAACATTTTATATGGCAAAAAAAGTAAGTGATGAAATAAGCAGCCGCCGTATGGCAGCACAAACGGCAATCGATCAGATTAAAGAAAAGTTTGGCGACGGTTCCATCATGCGACTTGGGGAAGCACGTAAGATGCAGGTTGATACAATTCCTACAGGCTGTCTCTCACTCGACCTTGCTCTCGGCGTTTTTGGTGTTCCACGTGGACGTATCGTAGAAATCTACGGCCCAGAAGCTTCCGGTAAGACAACGCTCGCTCAACATATCATCGCAGAAGCTCAAAAAATGGGAGGCATTGCTGCTTTCGTCGATGCAGAACACGCGCTTGACCCAGACTACGCTCGCAAGATCGGTGTAAACGTCGATGAAATGCTGATTTCACAGCCAGACACCGGTGAACAGGCGCTCGATATCGTAGAAACGCTCGTCCGATCCAATGCGATTGATGTGATTGTCATTGACTCCGTAGCCGCGCTCACACCAAAAGCAGAAATTGAAGGCGAGATGGGAGACCATCACATGGGTTTGCAAGCACGTCTCATGTCGCAGGCTTTGCGTAAGCTCACGAGTATCGTTTCCCGCTCCAAAACAACGGTGATCTTCATTAACCAAATCCGTATGAAGATTGGCGTTGTCTTTGGCAACCCAGAAACCACGACAGGTGGAACGGCTCTCAAATTCTACTCATCCATGCGCATCGAGGTTCGACGTAGCGCTCAAATCAAGATGGGTGAGAAAATCATCGGAAACCGCGTTAAAGTAAAAATTGTAAAAAACAAAGTCGCTGCCCCATTCCGTACAACGGAATTCGATATCATGTACAACGAGGGTATTTCTGTTCCGGGAGATTTACTCGATTCGGGTGTAGAGCTTAATGTTGTGAGCAAGTCCGGTAACTCCTATTCTTTTGGAGGAGAAAAGTTGGGAGTAGGCAGAGAAAATGCAAAACTCGCTTTAAAAGAGCGTCCAGCACTCATGAAAGAAATTCGAGAGAAGTGTATCGCTTCTTGGCAGAGCAGAGAACTTACCGGTCTTTCAAGCGACAAGTCCGATGAAGGCGAGGACGATGCAAATGCACCGGTAGCAGCAGAATAGGAGGAATCAACTAATTTCTGATAGAATAGGGCGGTTATGGCCCGACGTAGGAAGAAAAAATTTGATCTAGCTTTAGATTCAGAAACAGGTAAAGGGGTAGCAGTTGTTTTACTGTTTTTCCTCTCGTTCTTCCTGTTGCTTTCCATGTTCGATTTAGCCGGCGCCTTTGGCCGTGCTCTGAGCGATGGTGTCTCTTATGTATTTGGATGGGATAAGCTCATCGTGCCCTTCCTGCTCATGGCATGGGCTTATCACATACTCGCGCCTGATCGTCTGCCAATCCGATTTAGTAATGTCGTTGGTTTTCTTTTGTTCTTCATTACACTCAATCCACTTGTACACGCCATCACATTTCCTGATGCAAAGATTGTTGCGGATGCGGCCTTGATGTCTGCTGGTGGCAAGCTGGGTGAAATCGTTTCAACGCCACTCATCAATATGATGGGTCTAGCGGGAGCTGTCGCAATTCTCATCGCGCTCTTCATTGTTTCATTGCTACTTTCATTTAATACGTCTCTAAAGCAAATCCTTTTCTTTGTCGATCTTCTGTTGAAAGGAATACGTAGCGCTTTCCAAGTAATCGGGTCGCCTTTCCGTGCATGGAGCGATTCAAGAGCGCGTGCTTCTGAAGCGGCTCAGTTGCGTGACGGCCAAGCCCCAATGATTGCTTCAGCCGCAGATGAATCACAAGAAGAGGAAGAATCCGAGGATGAAAAGCCGGAAGCGGATGAAGAAGAAGAGGAATCAGAAGAAGACAACGATGATGAAGCCGCCGTGCCCTCCAAGCCAAAAGCTAAACGTCGCCAAACTCGTATCGAGATTCCGGTTGAATTACTTGAGCGCCGCGATCAGCGTCCGACCTCTGGCGACATTGTTCATAACCGTGAAGTTATTCGCCGCACGCTGGAAACATTTGGTATTCCAGTTGAAATGGCAGAAGTTGCCGTTGGTCCAACCGTCACACAATTTGCTTTCAAACCATCAGATGGCGTGAAACTCTCACGCATCACAGGTTTGCATAATGACCTTGCGCTCGCGCTCGCTGCGCATCCGATCCGTATTGAAGCACCAATCCCTGGCAAATCCTTGGTCGGTGTTGAAGTTCCAAATCAAAGTGTCGCCACGGTCGGTTTGCGTGAGATGATCGAGTCCAAAGAATTCCGCGACCGCAAGACTCTCCTCTCTTTTGTTCTAGGACGGGATGTTTCCGGCAAACCTTGGCTTGGCGACCTCGCAAAAATGCCACACTTGCTCGTTGCCGGTGCAACAGGTTCTGGAAAATCGGTTTGTTTGAACATCATCATCATGTCGTATCTCTACGCGCTCGGTCCTGACGATGTAAAATTCATCATGGTCGATCCAAAGCGCGTAGAGCTCCAGGTATACAACGGCATTCCGCATTTGCTGACGCCGGTTATTACCAAGGTTCCAGAAACCGTGAATGCACTCAAATGGGCTTTGCGAGAAATGGATCGTCGTTACGACTTGCTCGCTAAGCATGGTGTACGCGACCTACCTACCTACAATACAAAAGTGCAAGATCGCATTCCGTATCTTGTTATTTTGATCGATGAGTTGGCGGATCTCATGGCGACGTCCGCCTCCGATGTAGAAGGTCCGATTGTCCGACTCGCTCAGATGTCGCGTGCCGTTGGTATTCACTTGGTGCTTGCAACACAACGCCCTTCCGTAGACGTCATCACAGGTTTGATCAAAGCAAATATTCCAGGGCGTATCGCTTTTGCCGTCGCCTCTGCTACGGATTCTCGCACAATTCTTGACCAACAAGGCGCTGAAAAACTTCTTGGACGCGGAGACATGCTTTACTCCACCGCCGAGCTATCTATGCCAAAGCGCGTGCAAGGCGCTTTTGTCTCGGAAACAGAAATTCAACGCGTTGTTGAATATGTAAAATCTAAATACGAGCCCGCTGATTACGATCTTTCCGTCACCAATCGACCGTCCGCCGGACCAACGATATTTGGCGACAGCGGTCTCCCTTCAGAAGATTCAGACGAGCTTATTCCTGCCGCCAAAGAAGAGATCATCCGCGCAGGAAAAGCCTCCGCTTCATTGCTCCAGCGTCGCCTCAAAGTCGGTTATGCACGCGCCGCTCGTCTTCTTGATCTTTTAGAGGAAGAGGGCTTCATTAGTGCGGGTGATGGTGCAAAACCTCGTGAAATTCTCAAGGCAGATTTCTTAAAAGATCAAGCGCCGCCAGAAATTCCGGATGAAGATGAATTGGAAGTCGAGGAGGAGGAGTCGCTTTAGGTTAGAAGGTTTACATCTCACGGTTTACAGACTACGTTTTGTCTATGGCCTTTGTCCTTAAACGAGTGAACAGCACCGGAAAACTCGGCCCCGATTTGGTTGAGTTACGTGAGCGTGCCGGACTTTCACTCGAGCAGGCCGCTCGTTTGGCTAAGCTCACCCCCTCATTCTTACGCGCCCTAGAAGAGGAAGACTGGAGCGGTTTACCGGACGCCGTGTATGCAGAAAAATTGCTCAAGTCCTACGTGTCCTTTTTTGGAGTAAACGAATCCTACTATCTTCACAAATTCAAAGACGGTCTGCGTACGCGTGAAATCAAACGCAATCCTGCCGATTTTCTCCCGCGCCCTGTTCGATTAGGCGCGACCGCACTCGTTGTAACACCTCGCATTATCGCAGCCGTTGGCTTCATGTGTTTTGTGTTTTTGTTGGGAGGTTACGTCTACGCACAGGCTCGCGCGATGTCGGTTGCTCCGGACCTAGAAGTAGCGAGTCCATCCGACGGTATGCGAATCGACGATCCACACATCGTTATTGATGGTCACACCTTGTCAGGCTCGCTTGTCACGATAAATGACGTAGAAGCGACAGTTCGTCCCGATGGAACGTTCACACTCGATATGAATGTTCCACGTGGAACAACTCTGATTAGAATTGTTTCACGCAGACGTCATGGCGCAGAATCTGTTGCAATCCGTCGTGTGATCTATGATCGAGCCCCCGTAGCAGCCGTTCCGGAAGAAGAATAAAAAAATCATCCCCCTAAACCCGCAGAGCGGCGCCACATCCAGATGGTGCCGTTTTCTGCGTCAGGAGAGATCCGCGAACGCATCAGATGATGCACGCACGGGTAGACGTGGAAACAGCACCGAGACGTACGGCGCTCCGCAGGTTTTGAAGGACGATTGGAAATTGAACGTAACGCAAACGCCCCGTTCCGGCAAGAAAAGCCAGACGGGGCGTAGCAGGAAAGTGCGCCGGAGAAATCAGCGTCGGCCATTGATGGCAACGCGAACATCGTCAAAGACGAGGTAGAGGAAGGCGATGATCGCCACGAAGGACATTATGCGTCCTCTGATTTATTGCGATCCGGATCGTCGATAGCGACAGAGCCAGAATCGAGTAGCCTTCTCAGGAGATCTTCGGGTACCCGTGTGATCACGGTTTGATCGTTGTTCCCGATCTCATTTGTCAGGCCTTGCGGTGGCCATGTTCTCTTTAGATCCGTACGATCTTCCTCGCTCATTCGTTTACCTCCGGGACGATCACGTTATCAGAAATCGATCATTGTGTCCAGACTCAGGAACAAACAAGCCCCGATCCGACAGAATGTCGAATCGGGGCTGCTCAGAGTAGGGGGCGGTTTGATCCGCCCTTCGTTCAGGCCGTCACCGCACCGGATTCCTCGGTCGGGGGACTCTCGTCTCCCTCCTTGGTTTCCGTCACGACTTCCGGCGTCTCTTCTGTCGCCTTGTTGCGGCGGCGGTTGCGCTTGGCCTTGGGCTTGTCGCCCTCGACCTTGCCCTCTTCCGCGGTCTCGGCCTTGGAGGCCTCGTCCTGGGACGAGGCCTTGCGCTGCTCACGCGGCGCGGGCAGAAGTCCGCGGACGCGGTTCTCTGCACGGTGGCTGAACCCGCTCCAGTGCGCCACGACGTTCTGGAAGAACGGCTCGGCGACCACGAACGTGTTGAGCAGGAGCACGACCGTCTTCATCGGCATGAAAGTCATGTAGCCAGTGGAGCGATAGTCGTCCGTGAAGACGGCGTATCGCGTCCCTTCGCGCTCCTCGATCGTCGGGCGGAACGGGTAGCGTCCGAAGACGGTCCCAGTGAACACGCGCTTGGCGCTGTGGGCATCGTCGCCGACCTTGCCCGCCTCGAGCGTGCCGCCGACCGCCTGTCGGAACGGTGTGCTGTCACGACCGTTGTTGATCGCGCGCGGCTCGCGGAACTCGCTGTTGTGCAGGAAGTGGGCCACGTCACGCATCGTGAAGGTTTCCTGCTGGGCATACCGGCCCCCTTCCCGATCGCTCGGGTCGAGGAAGTACACCGGCATCGGAGCCGGCTTGCCGTTGCGCTTGATCATCGGCAACTCCTCACCCTCGGGGGTGGTGTAGATGCCGTCGATCAGCATGCGGATCATGGGCGCGAGCCCATCGAGCTTGGAGACGAGCTCCTTGAGCTGGCCCTCCTTCTCGCAGAGATCACGCGTGAAGATTTTTATGTTGAGGTTGGTCTGCAGCTGCTGATTGCCTTCCTCCATGTCCTTGGAGTGGATCACGGCGCTCTCGAGTCGGTTACTGAAGATGAACTCGAAGCGGCGCTTGAACGCCTTCTGGGCCGAGTCGAACGAGGGCATCGGGAACTGGAACCACACGAGGGGCTTGTTGTCGGTCACGGGAACCTCCATGTCCGCCGTAGCGGAGGTGATTGGACTGAACGTTGTTGGTTGAATTGTGAACGGGCGTCCTTGATTCCATTTCACCGGAATCTCGGAAAGAATCTGGGGCGTAACGCTTCAGAGTCGGAGGTTTATGAACCTCGCAGGGCGTTAATTATTTTCCCCCCGATGGCCTCGTCTTTTCAGACAAGGAAATTTGGGGGGAAGGCCTCGCTTGTAACAGCGAGGTCCTCAGAGAATCAGGACCTTCGATACACGATCTCGGGCATCAGACGATGCGCGAGCCCATGCGGATCCTGAAGCATGTCGATGAGCGTTCGAGACCGCATCTCCAGATCATCCCGACCATGACGTCGGAATTCCTGAATGCGTTCTGCCAGAGGTCGCAGGCGCTTGAGAGCGCCGTCGAGCTTCTGGATGAGGATATCGACCGGCGTGACAGACCGCACGAATTGCGGAACGTCTTCCGATACTTCCTCCAAGTCGAGCGACCATTTGCTCTTCTTGGGGATGACATTGTGTTTGGCGACGATTTTCTCCGCCAGACGGGCAGCCGTTTCCGCTTCCGGACCCGTCCCTCGTTCTGCGAGAGCCTGGAGCGTGGCCGCTTTGGAAGCGGCCTTGTGCTCGGCAGGACCAGGCAGATTGTGCTTGGGCGGTTCAGAACGAAAGGCGTTCAGAGCCTTCTCGACGAGGTCTTCGTCGCCCATGTCGCGCAGCTCGTTGATGAGCGGCTCGAGTGTGGACCACGGAGTCGTCCGGATGTCGTTGGCGAGTTCTCGCAACCGCATCAGGGTGTAATACCCCGTTGCAGCGAGCGAGTTCACGATCTCCGCGAGGAGATCGTTGAAGTACAGCATCTCGAGACGATTGTCCCGAAAGGCGAGGATGACCCGGTCACGTCGACCGAGCCAATTCTCCGAGTAGAGCAACTCGTCGTCGCTCGCATCGTCATCGTCACGAATGACAAACGGTGCAAAACGGGACGTGAAGCCGTACACGGGATCGATGGATCCGATCGCTTGTGTCAAAGGAACCTCCTGGTTTTTGATTGGTCGGCGATATGCCTCCCGCTCCGATGCACGACGATTCGCGCTTCCAGAGTGGGAGGCCGAGACAGACAAGCTGTTTTGTCTATCTCGGCCACAGATGATTAGTTGTGTCCCCGTCGTGGGGGCGAGCCGATCATCTCGGTCATGTTGTGCGGAGCCAGTTTCCTGGCATCACGCCGCAACTGAGTTCTCTCTTCCGACAGGCCGTTAAGCCTGTCCTCGAGATGAGCGATGTCGTTCTCGATGGCCTCGGGGGACACTCCTCCAAGTCGCAATTCGAACTCGCCCAGACGACGCTCGTCAAATCGACGATGCAGTCGCGTTTCCGTTTCCTCGCGCCCATTGCGTGCGAGGAGCTGTTCGGTGGGCGGATGTTGCACCTCCGAGTAGCCGGACGTATCGGTATCGTGCTCGCTCTCCACCTCGTTTCCGAGGCGTGCCTGGAGGAGCAGGATGTCCATGTCGTCGCTTCCGATTTGTTCGGCCGCGAGACGTGGTGGGACTCCCTTGTCGGGATCGAAGTCGCCGTTGTTGAACGGGTCTTCGGCTTGGTTCTTGGCTGACCATCTATCGATGGTCGTGATAAAGAATCCTTTCAAGAGAGCCTCCTTGGTTGTGTTTCGTTTTTCCGAGCGGAATCGCCCATTCCGATCCGGAAGTTCCTGGAGGTCTGCGTCTGGGCCAAAAGAGGCCAAACGCAGAAGGAGAGGAGTTGTAGTCGCAAAGCGTCCAACCGCAGTCAGAGACCCGCAAACCGACAAGCAAAACAACCTCCAAGAACTTCCGGACCAAAGATGAAACGAACTGAACAGAATACGACCATTTAAGCTATTTGTCAAGAATCTCAGACATTCAGCCGATGAAGTTGGAAAAATATTCCAGCCCTCAATGAGCTGTCCGACTCAACCCATGTTTTAAATGGGGAGTCGGACAAAGAGTTCATCGGAAACGTTCTCGCATGTGAATGTTCACGTACGTAACGTCGCCGGTGATAGGAAGCGTTGCATTCCAACGGCACCAATCATGGTGATAGTCCGTGGAACAGCTTCCATGAAGTGAAGGTGCGTAGCGCGTTCGCCAGCGACGATCTGCGCCGCTGGGTCGCATCGGAGCCGGAATCGGCGAGAGGAAGGTTATTCCATCCACCGATTCTGTGTGTCGATGTGAGTCTTCACCCACACCGCGCGCTCCTTGCAACCATCCGTAGATGATAGGTCGATCAAGTCGCGACCAGCCCCATCCGTGATAGTGGTTGTCGATTGCAAAACCGACTTCCACATTGACGTTCGCTCGACGAACCCCGTCTTCAGACGGGATACGTTCGACTCCAACGACGGTCGCGGTGAGCGTACCTCCACGCACGCGGTAACCGCGAGCGTGATCGTAGGTGTGCATCGCGCGAGCGTTGTGATCGAGCTCCATGTATACATCACCAACCGGCTCGAAGTAGCCTTCGTTGTTGTCCGTGACATGGAATCCGACGAGCACGATCACGATGATCACGCCGACGATCCAGAATGCGGCACCTTTCATCAGGCCGCCTCGAGCAGGTAGATCTCACGCTCTTCCTCTATCTTTGGGAAGAGGAACACTAGCGGATCGACGCCCAAGGGAGCGCAGCCGCCGATTCCGAAGTGCCGAACGATCTCCTCTTGAATCATCTTCTCGATGTTGGTCAAGGAACCTCCGATATTGGGTCGCGGAGAAACGATGTGCTTCTTTGCGCCCGCCTCGCTCATCGAATCGCTTCGATGATCAGGGTGGACGCCGTTCCGAGAAAATGAATTCTCGGAACGGCCAGAGTGTCAGACGCTGAGCGCCTTGGCGAAGGGCTTGTGCGTCACGGGACGCATACGCCGGAGCACCGTGAGGCGCTCGTTGAGGCGGACCGCGAATGCGATCAGATTCTTGTCGCTGACGCGACCGATGTTGGGGTGCTTGAGCGCGAGCTCATTCACCTCCTCCATCTTCACACGTGTCGTCTCCTCGAGCTCGCTTCGCAGCTCGTTGATGATCACCTCGAGCGTGTTGCTCGCGGTTCCGTCGGGAAGCGCCTTGCCGCCCGAGAGGACCGCGAAGCTCTGTTCGAGCTTGTTACGCGTGGCGATGCGCTGGGCCTCGAGCTTGGTCTGCTCGAGTGCCAGCACGTAGATCGGGCTGAGGCGCTTGATGAGCACCTCCGCCTTGTCCGCGACCACCCCATAGCTGTCGCATCCCTTGTGGATGCGTGCGAGCACCGCGATCGACTTGCGCACTGTGACCGTGAGCTTCTTGGGGTTCTTCACCCCGAGGCCCTCGAGGAGCTCCGCCTGCGTGACGCGCAGGAAGCCCTCGAGTTGCCCACGCGCCGTCATCTCCGGATGCTTGTTGGCATCCTGGACTTCGTTCTTCACGAAGACACGGATGCCGACGATCTTGCTGATGAGCGACGCGAGGAGATTCGTGTTGGTCATGGAAGGAGCCCTTCTTTTAGGTGGCGAGTAAAAGCAACTTGCTTCCGATCGCACCAATCTCGCTCGTCGAATTGCTTCAACGGTCGGGATCGGTGCTGGATAGGTGCCGCTATCCAGCGATGTAAGAGAAGCCCCTTTTGGCACGGGCTATATTATTTCCATAAAAGTACAAACCTCTTTCTTTCGTTGCGTAGATGTCCGACTCCGTCGGTACCACGGTCGATCAACTTGCGTTGATCAGGCGGCGCACGGGAGCTGACTCGTGACCAGCTCGCGCTCGACGTTGACCTTTCGATAGGCCTCGTAGTAGCGCAAGCCGTCGAGGAACTCCTTGGCCCTTTCCTCCAAGTCCCAGGCGACGTACGCCAGATCCTTGGCGAGCTGTAGCGCGCCACGATCCGTCTGCGGCTTCCGCGGGAGGAAGGTCATGATCTCGAGGATCTCGTCGCACTCTCTGATGATGCCAACGGACTGGCGGCAGCGGTCGAGTGCAACTCGGTAGATCGTATCGTTCTGCATGTCTACTTTCGGTAGCACGGGGGTGAAGTTATCCCGCGCCACACTCTCGAGAAAGAAAATATTCTTTTCCGAGAGTGTGGAACGGGACGTTCCACACAATTTGAAAGGTCAATCCGTTTTTGAGGCGGACAGGTGTAAGGAAGAAGGCGGTAAGAACCAAAGTTCGTTCCGCTTTTGGAAACCGTGTCTCGAGAGCCGCAGACGAATCCGCCGCTATCGAGTTCGATTTCCGTCCGTTCGGATACCCATGTTCGGGTCCGATCGGGTTTCTTCCCCACGCCTGTACGTCTTTCAGACGAATGCATTGAAGGCGGATGGTCCGCAGTGGTCCGAAGACCGGCAGATCCAAGAAGTCATACATTGAGTGGTCCCAGACGAATCCGAGTCCATACAATGCATGAGCACCTTCTTTGGCTTGCGCCAAAGGCTCCCTCCTCCAATGTCTTCGTCCGAAAAATCAAAAGGAGACGCTTGGCGCGTCTCGGTCAGGGGCGTTAACAAGACTTCCGCCAGCTTCCAAAAAAGAAGTGGCAGATAAAGTCTCGTCTCAGCTCTCCTTCCAAGACGAATATTAGAATGTAATGTGTGAAATGCGTTTCCGCAGATCAGACTTCCGAGCGAGTCGGAATCCTGCGGAGCTCTTGTGGACCAGAACTTCGATCATCATGTTCGTGCGCATTTGCACCTCGTTGTTGGTTGTTGTGAAGTCGCTATCGACGATCTTGTCCTTTCGGATTCAATCATCGTAACGAGATACTATAGCACAAAGCCGAGATCTTGTCAAGTAAGGTAAACAAAACGAATATTAGCCAATTTGGCTAATATTAAATGTATAATCATATATTGTGAAACATATGTTATCTATTGATAACAAAATATCCGTTAGATTAGCCATTATTGTGGATAAGCTAAGATTAGCTACCTATTTGTATATAGTGCAGAAGTACTATTTATCTAAAATTAGCCAAATTTGACGAAATCATCATTTTGTCCAATTCGCTTGACGTATGAAACACCACATGTTAAATTTCGCGCGAAAACACGCGTCTTGACAGGGAATTGCGCAACCACTCTGTCAAGAAAAAGTGACCCCCAGTTTCACTTCATGAGCTCTCGTAATCTGTAATCGAAGTCCCTCCCGATTTCCCCTTCGGGAGGCATTTTGATGCTCTATATCGCGTGTTTTTTTCACTAATTGAAACCGGTTCGTAATCATCTGCACGGCCACCGTCGTCATCCGGCTGCCATGTCCAGCTTTTTGACGGTCCCGTTCGGAATTACGTTTGCCGAGTAAATTTAGCGCCCCATGCAAGCGATGCAATTCCGCCGCCAAGATCCAAAGGAAGCCGAGCGACGCTATTTCACGGCCGCCCGTGATGCCATGGCTCTTCCGGATCTCATCGAGATTCAGAAAGCGTCCTATCGTTGGTTTCTTGAAGAAGGAATCCGCGAACTTTTCAACGAGATTTCGCCGATCAAAGATTTTATCGGCCGTGACCTCGAGCTCTCCTTCGTCGACTATTATTTTGATGAACCTAAGTTCGACGAGAAGACCTCCAAAGCTAAGAACGTTAACTACGAAGCTCCGCTTCGCGTGAAGCTCAAGCTCGTAAACCAACGTCAGAATGTAGAAAAAGATTCTGAAGTCTACCTCGGAGATGTTCCGCTCATGACCGATCGAGGTACGTTCATTGTGAACGGCATCGAGCGTGTTGTCGTTACTCAGCTTGTGCGTTCCGCCGGTGCATTTTTTGCCGCGGAAGTCATGCACAACCGCCGTTATTACGGCGCAAAAATTATTCCAAATCGTGGAGCCTGGCTCGAGTTTGAGACCGATGGCAACAACGTGATTTGGGTCAAGATCGATCGTAAGCGCAAAGTCGCCGCCTCGGCACTTCTGCGTGCTTTTGGTATCGGCTCCAATGAAGAGATCATGAAGCTCTTTGAGGAAGTCGATGTGCACCCGCTCAACCACTACATGGAATCGACACTCGCTAAGGACGTCTCATCCAATGAAGAGGAAGGTTACATTGAAGTCTATAAGCGCATTCGTCCGGGTGATCTTGCTACGAGCGATAACGCCAAGTCGCTCATCCACTCGATGTTCTTCAACTTTGATCGTTACGATTTGGGTCCGGTCGGTCGCTACAAATTCAACAAACGTTTCAACTTGCCAACCGAACACTCGGACATGGTGAAAGAAGAGAATCGTATTCTCACCAAGGAAGATCTCGTAAATATTTTGAGCGAGATTATTCGCTTGAATGTTTCACAGGAAGAACCGGATGACGTCGACCACTTGGGTAACCGTCGCGTTCGAGCGGTCGGTGAACTTGTACAGAGCCGTTTCCGCATCGGTCTCGCTCGCATGGAGCGCATCGTCAAAGATCGTATGTCGACCATGGATATCACCATGATCAATCCGGCCAAGCTCATCAATGCCCGTCCGGTTATTGGTGCGATCCGCGAATTCTTTATGAGCTCGCAGCTTTCGCAGTTCATGGACCAGACCAATCCGCTTTCCGAGCTTGAACACAAGCGACGTTTGTCAGCGATGGGTCCTGGTGGTTTGACGCGTGAACGCGCCGGCTTTGATGTTCGTGACGTGCACCGCACGCACTACGGCCGTATCTGTCCGATTGCATCGCCAGAAGGTCCAAACATCGGTCTCGTGGGTCACTTGTCTTGTTACGCTCGCATCAACGAGTACGGCTTTATTGAAGCTCCGTATCGTGTCGTAAAGAGCTGGGCTTTGAACGATGGCCAAGATGCTGTCGGTGAAGTTTTGCGTGTTGATGTACGCGATGGCGAGGGGAAACTCGTCGCGGAAGCCAACACAGAAGTCGATAAAAAATTGGCCGAGAAAATGACCAAGGTTTCCGTCGACAAACTTCCGATTGTTCCGTCTGTCACAAAAGAAATCATTTACCTCAACGCCTTTACGGAAGAGCGCGGAACGACCGCGCCAGCTACGACACCCATCGCCAAGGACGGCAAATTCCTCGTCGAGCGCGCCAGTGCGCGTAAGAACGGTGAACCAACCGTTGTTGATGTGCATGAAATTGACTATGTCGACGTTTCATCCAAACACATTTTGTCCGTAGGTACGTCGCTGATTCCGTTCGTAGAACATGACGACGGTCACCGCGCACTCATGGGAACCAACATGCAACGCCAGGCAGTTCCATGTATCAAACCAGACGCACCGATTGTCGGTACGGGTGTTGAACGTCGCGTTGCTATCGACTCGGGACACGCAATCATCGCTCAAGATGACGGTGTGATCGTTTCTGTTTCTGGTAAGCATATCGAGTTCCAGGCTACGGACGGAACCATGCGCCGCTACGACCTCATTAAGTTCCAGCGTTCCAACCATTCAACCTGTATCAACTTCCGCCCATCGGTAAACAAGGGTCAGAAGATGTACGCCGGAGAAGTGCTCGCCGACGGTACATCCGTTCAGCGTGGTGAACTCGCTCTTGGTCAAAACCTGATGTGTGCCTTCTTGTCATGGGATGGTTACAACTACGAAGACGCTATTATTTTGTCCGAGCGTCTCGTGCACACGGATCGCTTTACCTCGATTCACATCGAGCATCACGTGATTGACGTGCGCGACACCAAGCTCGGTCCGGAAGCCGTGACGGCCGATATCCCAAACGTCTCGGAAGAAAAACTTCGCAACCTCGATGAGCACGGCGTTGTGCGCATTGGTGCAGAAGTGAAGTCCGGCGACATTCTTGTCGGAAAGATCACGCCCAAAGGTGAAACGGATTTGTCCGCTGAAGAAAAATTGCTCCGTGCAATCTTTGGCGAGAAAGCTCGCGACGTGCGCGACTCATCGCTTTACCTCGAACACGGTGAAAAAGGAAAAGTCGTCGACATCAAGGTCTTCTCGCGCGACAACGGCGATAAATTACAGCCGGGTGTCTTGAAGCAGATCGTCGTCTCCGTTGCCGACCTTCGTAAAATTCAGGTAGGTGACAAACTCGCCGGTCGTCACGGTAACAAGGGTGTTATCTCCAAGATCGTGAAAGTTGCCGACATGCCATTCCTTGAGGATGGAACTCCTGTCGACATCATCCTGTCACCGCTTGGTGTCGTTTCACGTATGAACCTCGGTCAGATTTTGGAAACGCACCTTGGTCTTGCCGCCAACGCGCTTGGTTATGTTGTCGCAACTCCAGTGTTTGACGGTGTTCCGGAAGAAACCATCCGCGAGGAATTGAAGAAAGCCGGCTTCCCAGAAGACGGAAAAATCGCCCTCCACGACGGCCGCACCGGTGACCGCTACGACCATGAACCAACGGTCGGCTACATCTATATGTTGAAGCTGAACCACATGGTGGAAGATAAGATTCACCAACGCTCCATTGGTCCGTACTCGCTCATCACTCAGCAGCCGCTTGGTGGTAAGGCGCAATTCGGTGGTCAGCGTTTTGGTGAAATGGAAGTCTGGGCACTTGAAGCCTATGGCGCCGCTCACACGCTTCAGGAAATTCTCACGATCAAATCGGATGACGTTCCTGGCCGTTCCAAAGCCTATGAAGCCATCATCAAGGGCGAGGCGATTCGTAAGGTCAACGTACCAGAATCGTTTAACGTGCTTGTGCGTGAACTGAAGGGTCTTGGTCTCGACGTAGAATTGCTCAAGGACAATCGCCGCATCGACTCCGATGCCGGTCCACGTCCGGAGCATTTCCGCGCTCGCCCAGCCGCCGCCGCTACTCCGGAAGATTCCGAGTGGGGTCCGGCTCCGACTGATTTTTAATTCACCGTAACGACACATATATCTATGGCGTTTTTCCAAACGGAGAACATTAAGTCGACAGACTTCGACTCCATCCGCCTCAAAGTGGCTTCTCCAGAAGTCATTCGTTCCTGGTCGTACGGTGAAGTCACCAAACCAGAAACAATTAACTACCGTACACAAAAACCAGAAAAGTCCGGTCTCTTTGCAGAAGAAATTTTTGGTCCGTCAAAAGACTGGGAATGCTACTGTGGTAAATATAAGAAGATCCGCTACAAGGACATCATCTGTGACAAGTGTGGCGTGCAAGTCACGCACTCACTTGTTCGTCGTGAGCGTATGGGTCACATCGAGCTCGCCGCTCCGGTGACACACATTTGGTTTTTGCGTTCTGTTCCGTCCAAAATCGGCACAGTGCTCGACATGAGTATTCAATCGCTTGAAAAAGTGATTTACTTCACAGCCTTTATCATCACGAATGTTGATGAAGAGCTCCGTCTGCAAGCCGTCGAGCAAGTGCGCGCCGAGTACAAGGGCAAGCGTAAGTCGATCGAGTCAGAATCGGATCGTGAAATAGAACGTGTCCAAAAGCAGGGCGAGGAAAAATCCTGGTCTGCTGAGCAGCTCGCAAAAGAGATGGACAAAGCTCAAGCCAACAAAACCCATCGCTTGGATGAGCTTGAGGCCGACTTTGACATGTCTGAAAAGGAGCTGAAGGACCTCAAGGTTATGAAGATTCTTACGGAAACCGACTATCACGAGCTCTCGCTCAAATACGGTCACGTCTTTGAAGCCAAAATTGGTTCTGAAGCTGTTGAAGAATTGCTCAAAAAGATCGATGTAGAAGGTACGATGAAAGGATTGCAAGAAGAACTCGTCGACGCATCAGAAGCCAAACACGACCGTTTGGTGCGCCGCGTAAAACTCTTGAAGTCACTTCATGCCAACAATATTGATCCGAGCTGGATGATTACCAAGGCGCTTCCGGTTATCCCACCGGATTTGCGTCCGATGGTTGCGCTCGACGGTGGACGCTTTGCGACTTCCGACTTGAACGATCTTTACCGCCGCGTCATCAACCGTAACAACCGTTTGAAGCGTTTGTTGGAACTCAATGCTCCAGAAGTCATCGTGCGCAATGAAAAGCGTATGTTGCAAGAAGCTGTTGACTCGCTTATCGACAACAGCGCGCGTTCTTCCAAGACGGTGATCGCCGCAACCGGTAAAAAGCGCCAGCTCAAATCGCTCGCCGACATTCTGAAAGGTAAGCAAGGTCGCTTCCGCCAGAACTTGCTTGGTAAGCGTATCGACTATTCTGGTCGTTCTGTTATTGTCGTCGGTCCGACGCTTGAACTTCACCAATGTGGTCTTCCAAAGACCATGGCCTTGGAGCTCTTCAAACCGTTTATTATCTCTGAGCTCATCAAGCGTGAACTCGTTCACAACATCCGCTCAGCCAACCGTTACATCGAGGCCGACCACGCGGAAGTTTGGGATATTTTGGAACGTATTGCTGAAGATGCCGTTGTTCTCTTGAACCGCGCTCCAACGCTTCACCGCCTCGGTATCCTTGGCTTTCAGCCAAAGTTGATTGAAGGAAAAGCGATCCAGATTCACCCGATGGTGTGTCCGGGTTTCAACGCGGACTTTGACGGAGACCAAATGGCCGTCCACATTCCGCTTACAGAAGAAGCGCGTTGGGAAGCCAAGAACTTGATGCTCTCCACCAAGAACTTGCTCAAGCCAGCTACCGGTCAACCAATCGCCAAACCAGACAGGGATATTGCTTGGGGTTGTTACTACATGACCGCTCTGATTGAACCGGTCGATGGAAAAGTAAAATCGTTTGGTTCTCCAGCAGAAGCACGCTATCTCTTTAATAGCGGAAAACTCTACATTCGCGAGAAAATCAAAGTGAAGATTCATCATGACCAACCGTCTATCGAGACCAACGTCGGACGTATCATCTTGAATGAACTTTTCCCTAAGGAAATTGGTTTCCGCAATGAAACCATCGGTACCAAACAGCTCGGTGAAATTGTGCGTACCACAATCGAGCTTCGTGGCTTTGATCGCACTGCTCGTTTCTTGGATGAAGTGAAGAACATGGGTTTCTTCTACATTACACGTTCCGGATTCAGCTACGGTATGGGTGACCTACCTAAGATCGATAAGCAAGCCGTGATCACGGTAGGAGAGAACAAGACTCTTGATATTGAAGAACAATATAAGGAGGGATTGCTCACCAAAAAAGAGCGCTACAATTCCATCATTCGCGTTTGGTCCGATGTGAAGGAACAAATCCAGAAGATGTCCAAGGACTCGCTGGACAAAGAAGGGGCCGTCTTCTCGATGATCGACTCCGGAGCACGTGGTTCCGTGGGTCAGCTGACAAACGTTGTCGGTATGAAGGGTCTCGTGTCTTCACCTTCCGGTGAAATTATCGAGCTGCCAATCAAATCCGGTTTGCGCGAAGGTCTCGATGTGTTGGAATACTTTATTGCATCGCACGGTGTACGTAAGGGTTTGACCGACACCGCTCTGCGTACAGCGAACGCCGGTTATCTCACGCGTCGTCTCGTGGACGTTTCACAAGATGTCATCATCATGTCGGAAGATTGTGGTGATACAGATGGTGTGGTCCTGACTGCCGCTGAATGTGAAGAAATCGGTGAACCGCTTCTCACGCGTCTTCATGGCCGCGTCTTGATGAAGGACCTCAAGGACCCAGAAACCAAGGAAACACTTGTAAAGAAAGGCAAGCTTGTCGATGAAAATGACATTCGCTCGCTTCAAGACAAACAAATCGACTCTGCGCACGTGCGTTCATTGCTTACCTGTAAGCTCAAGCGTGGCTTGTGTCAGAAATGCTATGGAACAGACTTGGCCTACAACCAATTGGTTAAACTCGGAACAGCCGTCGGTATTATCGCCGCTCAATCCATTGGTGAACCAGGTACACAGCTCACGATGCGTACATTTCACTCTGGTGGTGTCGCCGCCGCTGACATTACGCAAGGTCTCCCACGTGTTGAAGAACTCTTTGAAGCACGTTCACCAAAGCGCAAGGCCTTGTTTGCGGAAGTTTCCGGACAAGCCAAACTCGTTGAAGGTGAGCGTCGCATTCTTCAGACGGCTAAAGGCGAGAAGCTTGTCGATACAACCAGCGGTACTCGCACGATCATGATCCACCACATTGCCGTTCGTGAAGAGGTGCACACATTCCTCAAGCGAGACATCGTTAAAGTGGAGGATGGTCAGAAAGTGAAAGAGGGTCAGATGATGATCGTCCGTTCGACAGGTGAAGAGGTTATTGCCTCGCACCACGGAACCGTAAAGATTGAGAAAAACAAGCTCTATCACATCTTTGAAGGCCCATCCGTCACCGAGCAGGAAGTGCCTGCAGGTTACTCAATCCTGATTAAAGATGGTGATGAAGTCACGATGGGCGATGTGCTCACGGAAGGTCAATATGATCTTCAAGAACTTTTCCGTTTGCGTGGACATGACGCCGTCATGCGCTACCTCTTGCGTGAAGTACTCGCTATTTACGCCTCGCAGGGTCAGAAGTTGAACGCTAAACACATTGAAGTAATTGTGCGTCAGATGTTCTCCCGCGTGTACGTCAAAGATGCGGGTGACACGGAATTGTTGCCAGGACAAATCGTCGACCGTAACCGCGCGGAAGAGGAGAACGCTCTCCTTGAAAGCAAGGGCAAGACGATCATCGCAAATCTCACGCCGCTCTTCATGGGCATCACCAAGGTTGCTCTTTCCACTGAGTCATTCTTGTCCGCCGCTTCCTTTATGGAAACTGCCCGCGTGCTCATCAACGCCGCGGTTACCGGCAAGATCGACCGTTTGGAAGGTTTGAAGGAAAACGTCATCATCGGTCGTCTCACCCCAGCCGGTACCGGCTTTGGTGTAAACCCCGCCGAGTTGGAACGCGAGTACGAAGAACGCAAGAACAATCCAGTTGCCCCAAAGGAAGCATAAATCGGAAACAAAAAAACTCCCTGCGTAAGCGGGGAGTTTTTTTACATTTTCGACCAACCCATGTTCCTCCGCTATGCTTTTCACCATATGAGAGTCCTCGGCATTGATCCAGGTTTTGATCGAAATGGTTTCGGCGTGATCGAGGACAATGGCGGTAAGCTAGTCCACATCGCACACGGCGTTTTGCAGACCTCAAAAGACGACATATTCATGACTCGCCTGCGCCAAGTGCGCGACAATGTCGCAAGTCTTATCGAGCAGTACAAACCGGACGCCGTTGCTGTTGAAAAGCTTTTTTTTCAAACCAACGCCAAAACCGCCATCAATGTCGGTATGGCGCGCGGTGTCGTTTTGCTTGCGATTGCCGACGCTGGCATGGCTCTCGTAGAACCTACGCCAAACCAAGTAAAACAGGGGACAGCCGGCCATGGATCTGCCGATAAAAAACAGGTTCAGGAAATGGTCAAACGACTTCTCAAACTTGAAGTGATCCCCAAGCCAGATGATGCCGCTGACGCTCTCGCCATTGCTATCGTTGGTTCAACCATGGTCCGCACGGTACACCCTTGATTTCTCTTGTAAGGTATGCCCAAAAAGGCTAAAATACGGTCGTCCAAAGACTTCCAATTTTTCGCTCTATTATGCAAATTTTCTGGCACGGCTACTCTTGCATCCGCATTGAAGCAACCCACGGCGACCAACAGGCAACCCTGGTAACGGATCCGTACGGAAATGACAGTGGTTTGCGCTTTCCTCGCACCCTGGCTCCGGACGTTGTTGCGCTAACCCATGAGGATGACAAGCGATTTCCAATCGACGGTTTCACCAACGAACCTTTTATTATTAAAACTCCGGGCGAGTACGAGGCTAGCGGGATCTTTGTCTACGCGATCGCATTACGTAGCCCAGAAGATAAATATCCGTTTGAGCTCATGTATCGATTTGAAATCGAGGGCATGTCCATCGGATTCTTGGGAGGTCTGAAGCGCAATCTGACAGATGAAGAAGTGGCCGCGCTTGGCAATATCGATATCTTGTTACTTCCAGTCGGCGGTGGCGATCTACTATCTGCCAAGCAAGCCGTCGATATCATCAAGAGTGTGGAGCCTCGCATGGTTGTCCCGCTCGCGTACCACACGGAAGGTATCAAAGAAAAACTCGGAACAGCCGACGCCTTCTGTAAAGAGTTGGTGTGTAAGCGTGAAGATGGCAACAAGCTCAAGATCACCAAAAAAGACCTCCCTGCAGAAGATCTTGTCGTGACCGTACTCGAGCGCGCTTGATCGTTCAAATACAAACACATATGAAAGCGCATCGCTCTCCTCCAAAAAGAAGCCACGTACAAACCACTTCCTATGAAGGGGAGTCACGCATTCTTTCTCATGAGGAAAAGCATGAATTAATCCGAGCTCATGCCGCGACTCGCCAAAAGCAACCACGCGGCTACGGACTGGGCTACTACATCGCAGTGGCGGCTTCGTGTCTGGTGGTAGCAACAGGTTGGATCATGACTCTGGATCGCGGTCTATGGCGCCCAGTAAAAGAACCCGACCCGATCGTTAACGAGATTTCAGATAGTGCAGAAAAGCTCAAGCAACAAATCGACAAAACCACGCAAAACCTTGAGGAAGCACGTAAGCAGTTTGAAGCAGCAAGTAAAAACGTAACAACGACTCGCTAAACTGATATGTCTGAACAGGAAATTGATCTCAAAGAACCACGTCAAAACGTGATAAACGCGCCACTCGTAGAAGAGATGCAAGTCGCATTTCTAGACTACGCGATGAGCGTCATTGTGGACCGCGCTCTCCCGGACGTGCGTGACGGTTTAAAGCCGGTGCATCGTCGTATTCTCTACGCGATGTGGACGCTTGGACTCCGTGCCAACGCCAAATTCCGCAAATCCGCGACCGTCGTTGGTGAAGTACTCGGTAAATATCACCCACACGGCGATACAGCCGTTTACGACTCTATGGTCCGCATGGCCCAAGAGTTTGCGATGCGTTATCCGCTGGTCCGCGGCCAAGGAAACTTTGGTTCTGTCGATGGTGATGGAGCCGCTGCCATGCGTTATACGGAAGCCAAGCTTTCTGGAATCGCAGAAGAATTGATCTTTGATATCGACAGAAACACCGTCGACTTTCGTCCCAACTACGATGGTTCTCATGATGAGCCAAAAGTACTTCCGGCAAAACTTCCAAACCTCATTTTAAACGGTACGCTGGGCATCGCTGTCGGTATGGCGACCAATATTCCACCACATAACTTAACAGAAGTTTGCGATGGAATCATGGCGTTAATAGAGAATCCCGACCTTGATCTCGACGAACTCGTTAAGATCATTCCTGGACCTGATTTTCCAACAGGCGGTTTGATCTATAACAAGAATGACATCAAGCAGGCGTACGCAACGGGTCGCGGTGGAATCGTCATGCGCGCCAAGACGGAAATTGTAGAAGAAAAAGCCGGAAATTTCCGCATCATTGTCGATGAATTGCCGTATCAAGTGAACAAATCGAGCTTGCTTGAAAAGATGGCTGAGCTCGTCACCGAGAAGAAGATCGAAGGTATTCGTGATTTGCGCGATGAGTCTAACAAAGACGGTATCCGCGTAATTGTGGAGCTGAAGAAAGACTCCTATCCAAAGAAAGTCTTGAACCAGCTCTTCAAGATGACCCAGCTTCAAGAAACCTTCCACGTAAACTCACTTTGTTTGATCGAGGGTATTCAGCCACGCGTCCTCACAATCAAGAATATTCTCGAGGAATATCTCACACATCGTAAAATCGTAGTTCGACGTCGTACCCAATACGAGCTCGATAAAGCCAAGGACCGATTACACATTCTGGAAGGTTTGCGCATCGCTCTTTTGAATATCGATGAGATCATCGCCACCATCAAAAAGTCCAAAGACAAAGACGAGGCCAAGACAAACTTGATGAAGAAGTACAAGCTCTCGGAAATCCAATCGCAGGCAATTCTCGATATGCGCCTGCAACAACTCGCTAACCTCGAGCGATTGAAGGTTGAGCAAGAATGGGATGAAAAGAAGAAGCTGATAGACGAGCTTGAGAGTATCCTTGCATCCGCCAAAAAGATCCTGAACATCATTAAAGAAGAAGTCACCGGTCTCAAAGAAAAATTTGGTGATGAACGTCGCACCAAGATCATCTCTGGCCCGGTTGGGGAGTTCTCGATGGAGGATCTTGTTCCGCAAGAAGAGACGCTTGTCATGCTCACCGCTGACGGCTACATCAAGCGCTTGCCACCGGACACCTTTAAGAGCCAAGGCCGTGGTGGAAAGGGTGTCATCGGTCTAGAAACAAAAGATGAGGACCAGGTCATGAGCATGTTCACGACCGACACGCACACGGAAATCATGTTCTTCACCAATCGTGGTCGTGTGTTCCGCCTTAAGGCATACGAACTTCCAGTTGGTAGCCGTACAAGTAAGGGACAGGCTATCGTAAATTTCTTGCAGCTCGCGCCAGGTGAAAAAATCTCCATCACGCTTCCGATGGAAGACATGGAAGGCACGAAGTTCCTTGTGATGGTCACGAGCAGGGGAACGATCAAGAAGTCTCCACTGGGAGAGTTCTCAAATGTACGTCGTTCCGGACTCATCGCTATATCGCTCCATGATGGAGATGAGCTTATCTGGGTAAAACCTTCAATAGGTGGTGACGATATTTCACTTGTCACTCGCGAAGGTCAATCCATCCGTTTCTCGGAAGAAGATGTACGTGCCATGGGTCGCAATGCGGCCGGTGTCCGCGGCATTCTTCTCAAGAAAAAGAACGACGAAGTTGTTGGAATGGATGTCATCAATCCAAAGCTCGCCGACAAGGGTATGCTCGAGCTCTTCGTGGTTACGGAAAATGGCCTCGGAAAGCGCACATCGCTCTCGGAATACAAGCAGCAGGGTCGTGGCGGTTCCGGTATTCGCACCATGAAAGTAACAGATAAGACGGGAGGTGTTGTTGTCGCCTTTATCATGGGCAAAGACGATGAACAGGATCTCGTCATGATTTCCAAAAAGGGAATTGTGGTTCGCACGCCTTTCAAGAGCGTTCCGTCACTCGGTCGTGACACCCAAGGTGTACGTCTCATGCGTTTCAAAGAAGACGGCGACAAGGTTTCCAGCGTCACCATCGTTTAAAACAATCAGCGCCCCGATCCAGTTGGATCGGGGCGCTTTTGTTTAGAGGCCGGTTTTGCCAGGTACCACATGATGAAGTAAGCAACGTGGCTCATAGGTCTCGAGTGGAGGTCCTTGCTCGCGTATGGGTGAGTCCCAAGGCGCAGGCTCACCACGCACGAGACGCTGGGAGCGCGTGGCTGTTCCGAGGCAGATATTGCAGACGGCCGTAAGCCGCATGACCTCGGTGGCACGCTCAGCTAACCATTCCATGATAGGAAATGGTTCACCTCGGAAGTCCGTATCACGACCAGAAGCGATGATCGAGAAACCTCGGTCGAGCAACTGCGCGATTGTGGGCGTGAAGTCCATCTCGAGATCCTGAACCTCATCGATTGCCAGCACCTCTCCATTCCGGAGCGTACGCAGTAAATCCGACGGATCCTTGAAACGGAGCGCATACTCCTGCGGTCCTGCACGTGAGACGGCATAGTAGCGCTCCCGATGCGATGAAGCGTGCATAGAAACGGAAACCGCACGCTTGAGACTGCGTAGATAGGCAACACGATTCAGTAGCAGCGCCGATTTCCCAGACGCCATACAGCCGATGAAAATTGTTAGCGTTCCTTGTCCCGACACGATACCTCCTTTGAAAGAACCGGTAACAGCCTAGCACGCATGTCTGCAATCAGTTATGCTCCTGTCAACGTATGATCGGCTCTCTCCGCGGCAGAATCCTTGAAAAAGGTCCAAACTGGCTCTTACTTGAGGTTGCTGGCATAGGATATCGCCTAAAAACCAGCCCCGCCGTCTTGTCATCGATCAACAGCAACGGTGAGACCTTTCTCTATACCCATGATCATATTCGTGAAGATGCGCATGATCTCTTTGGTTTTTTATCGATGGACGACCTCGAACTTTTTGAACGGCTCCTAACGATCTCCGGAGTCGGACCAAAAGCAGCTATGACTATTTTGTCTGTCGGTTCTGCTGATCAAGTAAAACGAGCGATCATGGCTGGTGACTTGGCGATGCTGACGTCTGTCCCGGGTGTTGGAAAAAAGACGGCACAAAAAATTATTTTAGAATTAAAAGGCCAATTGGTTGATGCCGATACGAGCGCCGGCCCAGATTCCGATGTGTTGGATGCCCTCGTAGGTCTTGGATATTCTACGCAACAATCCAAAGACGTATTGAAGTTTGTTAAAGCGGAAGATCCGGCAGAAAAGATTCGTGAAGCGCTTAAATATCTTTCCAAATCCTAATTATGGAATGGAAGATTTGGCAGGGGAGCGATCAAGATTGGGATAAGGCGATATCTGCTTTTGAATACGCGCAATTTGCGCAGTCTTCTGCTTGGAAGAGTTTTCAAGAAAATCTTGGTAGAAAGGTCGTCCGCGTTTCAGATGGCGTAGGTTTTTGCCAATTGGTACTCGTGAAGAAAGCGATCGGTTCTTTTTGGCTCGCAAAACGTGGTCCGGTTGGAGGAGATCTGGGAGCCTTCGCAAAACAAGTGCCAGTACTCTTACCTGGTTCAGCTTGGTTTGTTCGTCTTGAACCCGTACCTCTCTTGGAGGCGACAAGTTTCAATGCTCCATCAAGTTTTCTTCGTAGACCCTCACACGATCCAAGCGTTACACGGCTATTGGACATCGTATCTTCAGAAGAAGAATTACTCGCACAGATGCATCACAAGACGCGATACAATATTCGAGTCGCAGAAAAACACGAGGTAATGATTCGTATCGACGACTCGGTTGATACCTTCCTTAATCTTCAGAGAGATACGGCTAAACGCGACCGCTTTGATGCGCAAAGTGACATGTATGTCAGCAAGCAATTTACCGCCTTACATAAGGCTGGCGCGGCCACTGTGTTGATCGCAGAAAAAGACGGCCAACCGCTCGCGGCAAACTTCCTTCTGACATTTGGCGATACCGTTACTTACCTTTATGGTGCCTCTTCCTCGGATAAACGTCAGTTAATGGCTCCCTATGTCTTGCATTGGGCATCTATTCTGTGGGCTAAAAGCAACGGATATCGTTTCTACGATTTTTGGGGTGTTAATCCTGACAACAAGGCGCACCCAGATTTCAAGAAAGCCTGGGACGGAATCTCACGCTTTAAATCCGGTTGGGGAGGTGCGGTAATAGAGCTACCAGGAACGTATGATATACCGATAAAAAATCTTTTCTATAAAATCGGCAAAGCAATACGCAAGATATAAAAAATCCGCCTTTCCGGCGGATTTTTTTCTGAATGAATAATGATTAGTGCTTGTGCTCGTGACCCCCATGTCCGCCGCAGCATTCCTCATCCTCACCTTTGCTCATGCAGCAGTCTTTTCCCATCAACTTGTGAGCAAGTGATAGATGTCCAGGGCCTGCGATCGCGAGCGCGACTGCAATACCAAGCAGGGCAAAATCCGCATCACCAGCCGGAAGAGCAAACTTCTTCACCATGCCAAAAGCTACTAGCATGACGATAGAGAGAAGTACGCCAGCTGGTCGGACAAAGATACCAAGAATAAGCGCGAGTCCACCGAGGAACTCGGTAAGCGCGACGACCCAGGCAAAAAACATCGGCATCGGAAAGCCGATGTTTTCGACCATACCCGAGAACATTTCCAAAGATGGATTACCGGTCAATTTGCCCCAGCCGTGAAGGACAAAGATGATACCGGCAACAATACGCACGGCGAGCAATGCCTTATCGACTTGCCAGCCTTGACCGATACAATCAGTTTTACACAAAAGTTTCTTCATAGTGATAAGAGTATAGCCAAAAAACCCGACTATTGCGCCTGCTTCGTCAAGGATCGGAGAAAGGCCTCTTGAACGTCGTCTAAATGGGCTTCCGGGCGGCTTGTTTTTACGATATTCCAAGCTTGCTCCATTGTAAGATGACGTTTCAGTATCAAATAAGCCGCATAAAATGTTGGTGCTCGGCCATGACCATTCTTGCAGTGGATATAAACCTTGCGACCCTCTCGCAGCATCTCTTCCAGCGCCGCAATTCCTATCCTGACATTGTGCAACGACGGCGCTGTATGATCAGGAGTTGGCAACCACAAAAAACAATCGACGCCAAAGGGTTCATCCAACGCTTCACCCTCGAGCGAGATATCACAAGTCACGCCTTTATCCAGTAACTCGCTTTTAAAATGGTGCATACAGCACGTATTGGTACCAATGAAGACCTGTGCTTCAATTTGGGAGAATTCCATACGCTTATGCGGTAGAAAATCGAGCTTCATAGACGAGCGCATGCTACCATGATACGAAACCTATAACTATGAAAAACAATCTTTTCAAGGCGCTTGCCCTCGGTTCGATTATCTCCCTACTCGGTGCTGGTTGTGCCGGTTCTGAGCCAACAACGGTGACCCCAGTCACCAATACCAATACACCTCCTGTGATGGGTGATAAGCCTTCAGACACTGGCACGATGCCATCTGATACCACACCTTCGGACACAACCTCAACTTCAACCGCGACATCCCCAACGACCATGGACACGGATCGCCCAGTTGAGGAAAAAGAACTTCCAGTTATCGACGGAACATGGAAAACCTATTCCAACTCAGCTAGTGCATTTTCTTTCCAATATCCGACACAAGGTCGCTATGCACCTGAATGGGATGTCTCAATCTTGCGTGCCGATGACCAACGCCTTGATGCAGGCTGTATAAAGCCTGAGGCCGAGTCACGTGCTATCCCAGGACCATTCATTGTAGGCGATACATCCTTCTGTATCGTGCGTGAAGTCGATGCAGGCGCTGGCCAGCGTTACTACACTGATTCCTTCACCGCACCACGCGGCGACCGAATCATCCGCATAACATTCACAAAACGATTAGCCAACGGAGATCTCTTTGAAGATGAGTCCTGTCATGGAAAAACCGTCATCTCATCCGGAACTACATGTATCTTGTTTGATGAAGCCCTCTATCGAGCGCACCTAAACCAAATCGTCGCCACCTACCGTCACGAGTAAAGAAATGAAAAAGCGGCCCGACATCATGTCGGGCCGCTTTTCTTGCACTTGCCTTTCTCTGGGTTTTTTGGCAAGATTCGCCCGCTGGATTCCACGGGCCGTTAGCTCAGTTGGCTAGAGCACTGCCTTTGCAAGGCAGGGGTCGTCGGTTCGAATCCGACACGGTCCACCATATAAAATATCGCCCACTTGGGCGATATTTTATATCCAAGAACCCTTTACAAATAATCAATATTATGTTTCACTCCGCCTCGGAGGTGTCCTTTGTCATCAAGCAATCGTACGCAGGAAATTTTTGAGCTCCTCTCCGGCCACTACGAAGTGGCCAACGGCGATCCCAAGCACGGCTTCATCTCGCTCTCGTTCTGGCTCTGTAAGCCGATGGGCAACGCCCGGGTCTCTCTCGAGGACGTACGCTTCCAAGCACGCCTCGGTAACAAGAGCGTCGACCTCTTTCCCGAGCGACTCGATACAGCAAAGAATCGTCTCGGCATGCGACTCAAGGTCGATGCCCTTCCAAATGGTTGGCTCGGCAAGTGTGAGATCATCCTTGGGAGATCGTTCCGATGTTTTCCGTTCATGGGAATCCCGGACATCACGGCCTCGCTGCGTCCACTGATCAAATCTCCTGCGGAATCGACCATGCCTGCTGTAGCCACCTGAGCTCGCAGACGGTCGATAGAAAAAAAAGCGCCCCGTCCAATTCTGGACCGGGGCGCTTCTTCATTACTGATAACCCACCCCTGTCCCTCCCTTCTACGAAGGAGTGGCTCTGAATCGGAAAGTCTCCCTTCGCAGGAGGGGAGATATAGAGGGGTTATCGGGCCGGATTGATCGGCGCTTTGCCGGAGAGTACTGCGATGAGATTTTCTGCAGCAACTTGAGACATCGCTTGCCTCGCCTCGATCGTCGCGCTCGCGGTGTGCGGCGTCAAAACGACATTCGAGAACTGTTTTAACTCGAGTTTATCCGTTAAATCGCAATCAATAGCAGGTTCACACTCAAACACATCGAGCGCTGCACCCGCAATCCGTTTTGTACGGAGTGCGCGTAACAGAGCCTTCTCATCAACCACCGGACCGCGTGATGTATTAATCAAAAACGCAGTTTTCTTCATCAACGCAAATTCTTCCGTAGAGATCAGATGTTTTGTCGATGGAAGCAGGGGAACATGCAGAGAAACAAAATCGGAAACCTGAAGAAGTTTTTCTAACGGTAATTGCTTTGCACCAAACTCTTTTTCAAAATCTGTATTCCGTCGCATATCGGCATAAACGCATTTCATTCCAAAACCATCCACGGCTTTCTTTGCGAGCGACATGCCGATTCTTCCAAGTCCTACAACACCAATTGTCTTTCCTTCAATATCGGTACCAATAAGATTATTTGGTGACCAGCCTTTGTATTTTCCAGCACGCGCATATAAATCGGATTCCGGAATGCGATGCGCAAGCGCAAGGATCAGCGCAAAGGCATGTTCTGCAACCGAGCGATTCACCGCTTCCGACGGCGTATTCGTCACTGTGATATTCCGGATCTTGGCCGCTTTCAAATCGATATTATCAAAGCCAACAGCATAGTTTGCGATGACCTTTAGCTGTGGACCTGCCGCATCCATCACTTCTCCATCAATCTTATCGGTTAAAAGAGGAAGTAGCCCGTCACAGCCTTTCACGCGCTTTATGAGCACGGAACGCGGAATCACCTCATCTTTTTCATAAATATCAACCTGATACTTCTTGGCTTTCAGCATCTTGATTCCTGCGTCTGCAAATGGGCGCGTAACAAAAATACGTAGCATATACTGCGTATCTTACACTATTTCTTCTTTGGCGTTCCCAAAACGCGTATCGCGGTTAACTTAAGAACCGGAAGAAGCGCATTCACAACCAAGAGAAGCAAAACTTGCTTGGGAACAACGCCTAAATCTCTGAAAAAGCGTTCTCCAACAAACAAAGCGAGTGTATTGTTGAGATATAGCATGCAAAGCGCGATCGTCATTCGATCCGCCTTTGGCCTCCACCACACGATGTAATAAGCGACCCAAGTCATGAATCCGAGTAACGCCATCGAGACGACCATCATCCAGGCATCGCGCATCGTAAACGTGATTCCACCGCCGCTCTGCGTGCTAGCAACAATTCCGGTTATCAGGATCCCAAATGCGATAATGGAAAGATTACGCCACAAGCCATCATACTTAATGATTTGTTTTGGAACAGCGCGCTTCACTAACATTGCTAAAATAAAAGGAGCGACGATTGTCAGGAACAATGACCAAAACATTTGAAGCGCGTTTATGTCGACGCTCTGACCAACGGCAATTTTTGTGACTAACGGAATCGTAAATGGCGCGAGCAAAGAAGTGACGGTTGTAATCACGAGAGCGAGGGAAGTTTTTCCACCAAAAAATTCTGCCATGAGCGCAATCGTCATTCCCGTTGGCACGGCACCAAGAATCAAAAGGGCAACCGACCACTCGCTAGAAATAAAAGAAGTTGGAAACCACAAAACAAACGGTATCACGATCAACATGTAAACGGATGTCGCGATCAACATCCGCCAGTCCTTTGCATAAGAAACAACCTCGCCAAGCGAGAGTCTTAAGCTGGAAAAGAAAAAGACCAAGATCAACAATTGTGTCGAGTAGGTGTTCAATGCTGTAAGTTTTCCCGGGAAGACGAGTCCCAAGATAATACCGAGCAGGATAACCAAGATCTGATTCTCGATAAGCAGCCGTTTCAGGTTATTGAGATTGAGCATGCTAGAGTGGAAATTTCTTTAAGATACCAGCTTTTGCACCCATGTTCGTCACAACACCGTGCGCATTCAGCATTCCGCAGCGGAGTGCATCGTCTAGATAATATCCTTTGGCGATAGCACCAACAAACGCACTTCCAAACGCATCTCCGGCACCGGTTGTGTTCACGCGCTTCCCTTTAAGGGCCGGTGCATACAATGTGGCTCCATGCGCTCGGACATGCGCGCCCTTGCTTCCATCGGTAATAACGAGTGCTTGTCGCGGCAAGTCTCCGAGCTTCACCATCGCTTGATCAAGAAAACGTGGCGCAATATGCGTGAGCATTGCCGCTTCTTCTCGATTTAATAACAAAATATCAGTCGCTTTTAGGAATGGAAGTAATTTTTTCCTCCCATGTTCCAATTCTCCATTCCCTGGATTCCATGCAACACGCGCCCTCATCTGTTTAGCATGATCAAAAATATGTTTGATCGCTTTCAAATCTCCACCGAGCGAGGTCACATAAATCCATTTTGCTGTATAAGGTCGATTCACCACGCGACCACTCCGATGCCATGGAAATTTTTTTGCATCAATATGTTGAGCGGCTCCGCGATGCGTCAAAATTCCTCGATAACCTTCTCCAGAGATAAGAATAATTGAATATGCCGTTCGTTTTTGTCCATCATGTTGAATGCCCCCCGTATCAATACGCTCCTCTTTTAATTGTCTGACAATACTGTCACCCGTCTCATCTTTTCCTACGCGTGAGAAACAAGCTGTCTTAAGTCCAAATCGGGAAAAAGAAACGGCGGCATTGGTGGCGCCGCCACCCGTCGCAAACACCAAATCATCAATTCCGAGCTTGGAACCTAAGGGAATACAAGCATCAATCCCGTCCGGAGCTTGTCCGTCGGGCCGTTCTTTCCAACCACGGCTTTTCACAAAAACATCCTGCGTCGCCGAGCCAATGGTAATCACATCAAACCGAGGCATATGCTTATTTTAGCACCCTCTATAGTTTTTAGCTTGTTTTAGCCATTCGCTAACCTTAGCTCTGTTTAGGCTTTGACAGTTTTCTTGTTAAGTCTTATTCAACAAAGCGCAATAATTATCGCTAATATTAGCCAATAAAAATGTCTCAATAGCTTGACAAAGATGACGTATATATGATATATTATTTCGTCAGGATGGGAACGGAATTTGGTCGCCATTTCACAACGAAAGACGTAAGACTGCGAAAAACTCGCAGTTTTTCGTCTGTCCGGGATCATTTTGTCGTGGCTGAAAAGAAAGTTGGAGACAGAGAAATGCGAGAGCTCTTCGTTTTATTCAAGGCCAAGCTCGACATCGCGTTCAACTGAACGTTCCTTCCCTGACAGGTCCCGACACGCTTCTCGTGTCGGACCTCCTCTTGGTTCCATCACAATCTCGTGATGGACCTAAGCCGGAGGCAACACACTTGTTCAACCCCTACGATCGTCGTCCCGCTCTCATTCACCTCGACACCCGTCGCAACCGCAAGGTCTCGCGACCTGTCGTCGAGGCCAAGCCCGCGGTGCGCAACCTCAAGCTCGTCACGCTGCGTTCGCGTAAGCTCGACGACGTGGTTCTCGCTCTGCTCCTCGCCCTCGTGATGTTCGCAACCGGTTCCGGCCTGTGCTTCAACGCGATCACCGTGATCGCCCCGCGCACGCCGGACGCTCTGCTCGAGAGCAGCATCACGCTCTTTGGCCTCGGTTTCTTCGCATCGGCCGTGCACTTCATCCGCAAGGCGCGCCTTGCATGGAAGGACTGCGAGAACTTCGACGATCGCCTCGCGCGTCGTAGCGAAGCGCTCGCCAGCGTCATCCGCTCAACTGAGCGCAAGCCGCCCGTCACATTCCACGACGAGATGTACTGAAATATCAACGGTGTACCCCTGCACCAAACAAAAACTTCTCAGGGGACTCTTCTCGGACTTCTGACTAAGCTCGCATATCGCGAGAGGTCGGAATTCCAAGGTGGAGGTTCCATGAATCAACTGGTCGCAACTGATCTTTTCATTCTCATGATCGACGGCGTGAATCGTTTCACGGTCACCGATCTCGACTTCATGCGCGATCACGTCCGCCAGGCCATCCCGCGCATCGCCGATCACGGTTGCTGGCCCGGGTACGTCGACGGCGAGCTCTCGCTCGTCTCGCGCATGCCGAGCATGCTCGAGGTCGGGCTCGGCTTCGATGCGGGCCTCGCCTGTGCGCTGGACATGATCCCGCGTAACAAGCAGAAGCTCGCGTCCACGCTCCATGCGGCCTACACCGAGTCCGCCGTCGAGCAGGTTCGACGAGAAGGCGCCGATCTCGACGCAGATTCGGAAACCACGTGGTGGCTCGCGGCCAGCATCTGTGAAGAAGCGGGCGTCAATCACGACGCCTTCCTCGACCAATTGCATGCCTTCCGCGCACTGGCACACGACCCCATCGAGCGCGTACGTGCGGCCAGCAGAACGCTGGACGCCATGCGCAAGAACTTCACCCTCATCGACGGCATCCCGTTCGTCACCAAGGACGGCGGTCTGCAGGGTGCGTACGTCTCCGGCTACAACTGGGGCGTGCAGTACTCGGAGGCCTTCAGCCTCTTCTTCATCGGCACGTTCCGTGCCAACCTCGGTCTCGAGACATTCCCGTTCTCGGATCGCAAGGACGAGAACGGTCGTCCGATGAGCGGCCCCGTTCACGGCTCCAAGCAGTTCGTGAAGGTTTCGAGCTTCAAAGAGCTCGAGGCCGCCACGCGCTTCGTCCGCGAGCATCTGGGCTCGCCCAAGAAGTAGCTCTGTACTCTCGCATGTCTGCGTGCTCGATTGGCTGGAATGTCGCCAAGCGGCAGACATGGACATCTCGGTGCTCTACACTTTTCAAGTCGACGTCGGCGAGTCCACCGGCTTTATCCTGGAAACGGATTTTGCTGAGCGGACAGCCGATGAATTCATCGGATATACGGAATCCGTTGGTCAGGAAACAGACGCCTCATGCAACGATGCGTCACGATTGACCAACATTGTCGTTCAACACTGCGAGCATGCTCGATGCCTACCGGTTGAGACACAGCTCGTTTCCGCCTCGCTTCACCTCGACGCGTAGTACGCAACGTATGCCTCCTACACGTCCGAGACACACCAGTATTCTGATCTTTTCTCTACCGCTTCTTCCTTTCGGGTGAAACCGAAGGTAGGAGGCTCCTCTCAGATTCATGATCCTGCCACGGTGGCAAAGATCGTGAATCGCAGATGGAGGTGAGTATCATGCTCATTCGAAACGTAACGTTCCTGTTCGTTCTGTTCCTCATCGCGCTTCCCGCGACCGCGTCCGCACAGTCCGTCATCGTTCTCGGCATCAACTCGCTGGAAGGCGATGACGCGCCGGCTCGTGATCTCACGTTGGCTCTCCGTGAAGCGCTGACGGCGCAAGGCTGTCACGTTTCCGAGAGAGACGTCTCTCTGATGCAGATGGTGCTCACGCACGACTGCTCATCGACCAACATCGCGTGTCTCGACGCAATCTCGCAGATGATGGACACGGGCTCCGTCGTGTTTGGGATCATGCACCGCGCTAACACGGACACCGACCAAGAGCTCGTCGTCGAGCTTCACTACTTCGATCGACGTCAGCAACGCATCATCGGTCACTATAGCGCGCATATTTCCCTCGCACCTTCCGCGGAGGAGATCACGAGCCTCGCGCGAGCGGCGGCACCTGATCTCACGGACTGCGTTCACATCGCAGCCGATCCCCTCTCTACCTCAGCGACTCACGTCGACGAGGATGAGACGAACACCACCAGTGTGAGTTCTGAAGATCACGCACGAACACCAATCACAGCCACTCAGGCAACCAACAACGAGTGGGTCGGCTGGAGTCTCATCGGTCTGGGAGCTGCATTCGTGCTCGCCGACATTGCGATCTGGGTACGGGTCAACGATCTCAACAACGATACCGCCTACCGCACCTACCGTATGGGCCTTACGCCTACCGGCAACGCATGCACGAGCGAGACGCCTGCCAATGTCCGCAGTATCTGTGGCGAAGGCGCGGCGCTCGAGATCCTGCAGTTCGTCTTCATCGGACTCGGTATCGCAAGTGCGGCTACCGGAGCCCTGCTCCTTACAACGGGTGTTCTCGTCACGCCGTCGGTTTCCACCGATCACGCGACGCTCACCCTCTCTGGCTCATTCTGAGCCACAGGAACCTGTTCTTCGCTCACGCGAATCGAGCAGGTTCCTGCACTCATTTAGTTGCTTACGCGAGTTGCGTAAACGCCTGAAAGGTGTAATATTTTATAAGTAAGGTCTCACACCCTTGCAACCCAAAACTCCGCTCTCCGAGCCTTAACCCCCCCCCAAGGCAAGGAGAGATTCTGCCCAGGAAGCCGCCTCCCTTACGGTTTCCTGGGTCCTCTCGGGTTTCTGACAAGAATGTCGGAACCCCAAGGGGTCCCATCAATCGTTACGGAGGAAAAAATGGTCCGAGTTTCTGCGTTCTTTTACATCATGACCAGCGTCGCACTATTGGCGGCCTGCAATTCCGAACCGTCTACGTCGGTGAGTTCCACCAACGCGGCACTCACCGCGGACATCGCATCCTCGGGTTCAAGTGGTGGTGTTGCCGGCGGGGAGCTCATTCCCGTCAATGACGTCGTGCTCACTTCAGACCCTGGTGATCCTGATGCCACCGTTCCGACATTGGCCCTCACGGGCCAAGCCAACATCACGGGCTCGTTCCGTGCGATCGACTTTGCACGTGTAGTCTTGAACTGCACGCTCTACGAAGCATCGAGCGCGATCAGTGGCCCTGTTGCCCCTGACGCGTCCGGTCGGATGAACTTCAGCGGCCTCGCGATTCTTGTTCCAGCAATGGGCGAGACTCGCATCGGCGTACGCTGCGACTTCGACAACGCACTCGACAATCCGTCGGGTGAACTCGTCACGGTCGGCATCGCAGGAGTAGTCGATATCCAGGCGATTGGTAGCGACATGGGAGCAATTCCTGTGACGGTCACAACAACGGCCATGCGTGAAGCCGGCGCGACAAGCGATGATCCATTGTTTGGCGTTCCTGTAGCGCCGGCAGGTGACATCCTTGTCACCTTCGATGCCGCAAGTGCGGCAACGATCGTTCCGGATGGCACGCTGCAAGTCATTGCAAGCGGAATCATCTCAGCCGCAGGTGAAGACATCGTGCTGGAAAGCGCGCGCCTCTCACTTGCGGGTGATGCCGCTTCATACGCCGATGTCGCCATATTTATTGGTGGCGATCAGATCGGAACGGCAACAGCCGGATCCGGGATCGACACAGCTCTCGATGTCACGCTCACGGGTGGAATGTCCATCTTGCGTCGTGATGTCATACAGTCGTTCGAACTCCGTGCCCGTCTCGCCACGCTCGTACCGCGTTCTTCTGTCGGTTCGCCCAACGGTTCTCCCGTATCGGGCAACCGCATCGCACTCGGTTTCGAGTCATTGTCTGGCACGGGTGCAACTTCAGCTGCTCCGTGCAGCTCTCCCACTTCACCAGAGGTCGGTAGCCTGCTCGTCATTCGTGGCAGCTCGCTCACCATCAGCTTCGAGGAAGTGGAGGGCTCCTTGCTCTTCCGTGGTCGCAGCTTTCCATTCATGCGAATGGTCGCAACCGGCCAAGGCGAGCTCGGGCGTATCGTGCTCGAGTTCGATCGCACCGGCACGCCGGACTTCGCTACGACGCCTCCTAGTTACCAATTCTATGGAATGAACGTCTTCCAAGACGGCGCACCCGTAGACACGGCAACCATTTTTGCAGAAGACGGAACGGACCTCCTCACGGCGGTCTACCTCTTCCCAGTGATGGACATCGCTTACGCGGTTCTCTCCTTTCCGGGAGGGCTCGTGATCGATGGCACATCAACGATCGAGCTACAGATGGCTCTTCAAGGAGACATCCAATCAACCGACGTCTTGTCCATCGGCATCGCGTCATCGTCAGCCATGGCCACAGCAACCGGCTATTTGGCGGATGACACATCAGGAGTTGTCGGGCCGCGCCCAACATCATCTCTTGATCTCGGCACAGACCTCGGTCCGGGTGGAGCAAGTGCTCCGTTCGTACTCGCATGGTCCGATGCGACCGACTCTCCGCACAACACGATGACCGCTTCAACGGGCGGTTCACGTGACTGGATCAACGAGTTTGGACTCGGCGATCTGTCCGTACGCTCCGTCATACACGCGCCCTAATCGGCACACTCTCTAAACGCCGTTCACCTGCAAAGGTGGACGGCGTTTCTCGTTGCTTGCTCTCTTGGCCCCATTCCGCCAACATATCCCTATGAAACGTCTTTCCTTCCTCCTAGCGCTCGTCTCCATAGCGATCGCTTCACCAGCCTTTGCCGCGGAGTCTATCTCCGATTTTCATGTCGATGCCAAGCTCGACTCGAATCGACTACTCTCAGTCACAGAGCAAATCGATTACGATTTTGGCAGCGCGTATCGCCATGGAATTTATCGTAATATTCCGGAACGTTATTTTCGCAACGGTGCACGTTTTGATCTACGTTTTGATATAGGCCGATCTCTTCAGGATGGAAAATTTGCAACGCAAAGCATCTCTCGCAGTGGAGATGACCGTGTGATCAAAATTGGCGATGGCGATATCACCATTACAGGAGCTCATGAGTACACGATTCCTTATAAAACAACGCGTGCCATAAATGATTTTTCAGAAGATCATGAACGTGAACTTTATTGGAATGTAACAGGCAACGGCTGGGAAGTTCCAATCGCTAAAGCCTCGATGCGCCTCGAGCTTCCGGTTGAACCAACCAAGACCATTTGTTTTACCGGTGCGTACGGTTCCACTGCGAGTGATTGTGAAATCAAGGTGCAGGGAAAAATCTTGAGCGTAATTGCGACACGCGCATTATCTGCCGGTGAGGGTCTGACAATTGCAGTGCGTTTACCTGAATCCTCGATGCGTGCAATCACAACCGGTGAATATATCTCGGATTTCATCAAGGACAACCTTTGGGTCTTTACACCGCTCTTGGTGTTTCTGATCATGTTTTTTATCTGGTGGAAAAAAGGTCGTGAGCCCAAAGGACGCGGAACTATTATCGCAGAATATGAAGAACCAGAAGGTCTAGAACCAGCAATGCAAGTTTCTCTTCTTGATCAACAAGTTCCATCCAAGGCGATCAGCGCAACGCTTCTAGATTTAGCACGACGAGGCTATGCCAAAGTACGTTTTGAGGGCGATCCAAATGAAAAAGGCTGGTTCAAACCCAAAACAAAAATTTATTTCGAAAAAGTGAAAGAGCCTATCGGACTCGCTCCATTTGAAAGAACTTTGTATGACGGAGTCTTTTCAAGTGGTGATTCCGTCGATCTTTCCCAGCGTCATGAAAATTTTTGGAAAGAGCTTCAAAAGGCTCGTACGGAAATCTTTTCTGCTCTCAAGTCACAAAACCTTTTTGGAACCAGTCCGGCGGCTGTTCGTGCTTTATGGATCATCGCAGCGGTCGCATGTTTCTTCTGTGGATTCATCCTTGTCTCAGTCTTTGGAGATCTTTTCATCGTCTCGGGAATCATCTCCGGCATTATTGTCTTCGGCTTTGGTTGGAATATGCCACGCATGACAAAAAAAGGAGCAGAGATGCTCGAGCGCATTAAAGGATTTAAGCTATTTTTGACGGTGACAGAAAAAGCACGCCTAGAATTTACAGACGCGCCCTCCAAGACTCCAGAAATGTTTGCGCGTTTTCTACCCGCAGCCGTTGCCTTTGGCGTAGAGGAAGAGTGGGCGGAACAATTTGCCAAGATACAGATTGGGAGACCCTCCTATATACAGGGTTCCGGAAACGCTTGGTCGGCAGTTGGATATGCGCATGCCATGGATTCATTTCACAGCTCATCTTCTTCATCGATGTATTCCGCGCCTTCTTCATCCGGTTCTGGCGGATCAGGTTTTTCAGGAGGAGGCTCCGGCGGCGGTGGAGGAGGCGGTGGAGGTGGAAGTTGGTAATAAAAACAATGAGGCCCCGATCCAGTAATGGTCGGGGCCTTATGTGTCAGTCAGATTTCTCAAATTGCTTGTAGAAGGCATCCTCCTCATCGTCTTCCTCGACAGGTGTCGCGGGGAGCGGCGGGATGGTCGGAACTTGCAGGCGTGAGAACACGTTGCCGAGCTCCTCGTCAAAAAGGGCATCTTCGATTTCCGGATCTCCCGGAGGAATCGACTCAGTGGTGAGGAGTCCCCCCGGCGGAATCGTGTCCCGGTCGGAAGCTTCCTCCTCGATCATCTCGACATCGCTGTCGTCGACGTTCTCGGGCTCTTCCGATTCCGGGGCACGATTCAGCTTTGGGTCCATGGATCACCTCTTGTTGTGCGGGGGCGGGACCTTGCCCTTGTTCTTACCCCTGGATTCTACTCCCGGTGCGTCGACGACCATGGTCGGTTCGTCGTTCGTGTCATCGTCGTCGGTGATCGACGGGCGATCACCATCGGACTTTTTGCTGTCGTTCTCGAGCATGTCGTCGAGCTCGAGGTCCATCGCGCCTTCGCTACCACCGATCTCGAGTTCCGGATCTTCCGAATCCGCCTTTGCAGAGTCCGACGGAGGCGGCGCCACCGAGTCGAGCGCCTCCTTCGGAATCGTCATCGATCCAGAGGCTGGAGCCTCACTCTCGGAGGCCGGTGGCATGGGGACTTCCACCGGCTTGGGCGGATCCTTGTACCCGTGCTTGATGGCAGCACTCGCGATGAGCTTCTGCACGAGCGGGAGCGGCATGTGCTTGGCAAGCACTTCTGCCGTTGCCGTCTCGGCAAGCACATCAGCAGAGAACTTCACGCCACCCGGCCCGTTGCCGTTGCCGCCATCGTTGGCTCCGCGTGCGCTCTTGATGATCGCGACGAGAACCTCGGACGGCAGATGCTTCACGTACAGCTCAAAGCCAAAGATGTTCTCGATGTCGTGCAGGCTGTTCACTCGTCCGCCGCCGAGTTCCTCCTTGAGGTAGTCGGTCAGCAGATGCGCCGCGATCTCACGATGCTCCAGCGTGTCCTTCTCGTACCACGCGGTGAGCTCGCACTGCGCGTACAGCTCCTTGCGGTCGTGCACGCGGACGAGCTCGTCGCTCGAGACGGTCTCGAACAGTTTCTCGAGCTTGATGTCACCGATCTTCACCGCGGCGGTGACGACCTGGTTGAACGCTGAGCGATCAAAGGCGCCCGCGTACTCAGCCGTGAGTCGACCCGTGAGGACGAGCACCTTCCCGCGACTCTCGACTTCGCTCTGGTAGCCGTCGAAGAGGCGCTCCGGAGTGAAGGTCTCGTAGAGCATCTCTGGCGTGATGAGCACGCTCTGTTTGAGACGCGTCAGGTACTTGGAGAAAAATCGCTCGTGAGCCTCGGGGAGTTTGGAGCCGATGGAGTCTTCCGTCATCTGTATCCTGCCTTTCCATGTCAAAGGGCACCCATGCTTTAGCAAAAAAATAAGTAAATGTCAATCCGTATAAGGCAGACCGGAGTCTTGCCAAAACGTCCGATTTCTGTTATCTTGGCCCCGCTAGGCAGAACAGATGACCGCCTTTATTCGCAAGAATGGGGGAGGAAAGTCCGAGCTCCGATTCCGTCGCAAGGCGGAGGAAAGTGAAAGCGGCTAACGGCCGCCGAGATATAGCGTAAACGGAAGAAACACGTGTCTCTCCGTTTCCGTAAACTCAGGGAAAGTGCCACAGAGACTATACTAATTCATCGCAAGATGAATGAAGCGTGAAAAGTGCGGACAGGTGGGGTGACGCAAGTCGCTCTGCGAGTCCGCTCGGCTGTCGGTAACGACAGTTCGCGGCAAACCCTTTCTGGTGCAAGAGCAAGAGTTCGTGGCCGCAAGGTCGCGGGCAATGGTCGCTCGCTGGAGCTCGTCAGTAATGACGAGCCAAGAGAGATGGTCATCCGTCTGCTGCAAAGCAGGCTGACAAAACTCGGCTTACCGTTCCGCCTAGTACCAAACGCCCCGATCGCAAGGTCGGGGCTTTTGTATTAGACTCGTTGCAACTCTATGCGCAAATGGATTCCAGTCGTTTTGGTGTTTATCTTGGCTTTTACCGGTATCTGGTTCTGGTCACTCGGAAGCCTTCCATCAGATGATGTTACGATTGCTCGCGTTTCTGAAAAGACGGGGGGTATGCAACTCGTCCGTGACAATCAGGCTCCGCAGGAGATTGGCGTCGATACAGCTCTGCTCGAGGGAGATCGGATTACAACAGGCGCGGAAGGCTCTGCAATTTTGGATTGGTATGGAGCAGGGGAGAGTCGCATCTCAACGTCGACAGAAATCGTTATTGAGAAGCTTGGTCAAACGGAGGATGGTAATTTATTATTGGTTCTCAGATTAGAATCAGGACGCATCTGGTCCCGTGTTCAATCATTATTAGACCTAGACGCACAAGCTACGGTTCAAACCAGTGATGTGATTGCCACAGTAAGAGGTACATCGTTTGATTTGGAAAAACATGTGAATGAACCCACCACGCTTTGGGTTTCTGACTCTGTCGTTGAAACCTCCGGTGCATCCGTAGCATCGACAGGTGATGGCTTGCTTGTACTACAAGGTTCTATGGCAAAGTTTGGCGGAGCGTATCGCACAACGTCAACGATACCGATTAGCGCCTCAGGAACGCAGACTGAATGGTTTCTGAATAACAAAGAGAACGATAAAAAATTTGATGCAAAAAACCGCGAGAAGCAACGCTCATCGCTCGGTCTTGGTCGTGCGCCCGCGTCTGGGTTACTGCGTGGGCTCGCCGATCTTTCTCAAAAACTCCGAGGCCCATCGGCTGGACCACGCTTGATTATGCGTCGTCTCGCTTTGATCAGAGATGAGGCAGAAACAGGCGCCGAGGGAAAAGCCGCTGACGATTTTACGCGATTAGAGCGTGAACTGCGCCAACAAATCGATACAGCAAAGCCGGCTATACAGGCATCACTTCGTAAAGCCGTACGCAACAGCCGTAAGCTCTTTGCCGATGTGAATCCGGAATCACCCGCCTATCGGTACAAGCAGGCTTTAGAGGAGATTAGTGAACGTTTTGCTCGTACAGATGCGGAGCGCATCTTCTTACGTCTCCTCGCCGTCAACGATCGACTCGATGAAGGTTTTATGGCGCTTGAAAACGGGAATAGCGACCTTGCTGGAAGTATGGCAGGAATTGCCGAGCAATCACTCACTAATCTTGCTCGTGAAATGAAAGAGCTAAAAGATAAAGAGGGCAAAGCGGTGATGGTTCGCTCCAAAATGCGTGCCCTTTCTGCTCGGACGGCGCTTCTGCGAGCTCGTGCAAATCCACCACCGGTCGTCTTGCCAGAGCTCCCGACATCGACCAACATGCTTATTGAAACAACGCCCCAAGTCCTGATTAATGGAAAACCACTCTAATCCTATGCGTACTCGTATTTCTCTTTCCGTTCTTGTTGGAGCGGGTGTCGGCTTGATCGGAATGCTCGGCCTTTTGGCTGGGATATTTGATACCGCTGGCTCGCGTGTAACCGACCGCTTCTTTCTTCCACGCAATGCAGATACATCGGTGGTTATTGTCGCGATCGACGATGGCTCGCTTGGTCGTATTGGTCGTTGGCCATGGCCGCGTTCGGTTCATGCGGCTTTGATCGATCGCTTGCATCAAGCTGGCGCTAAAGTTATCGCACTCGACGTAAATTTCCCGGAAGTTTCTGATGCGATTCCTGATGCCGCACTCGCCACCTCTATTAAGGAGGCAGGAAATGTCGTTCTTCCTGTTGAGCTCGATTTTATCGCAGAAAGAGACGGGCTCACTTTTGATTCCAAAAACACGGTACAGCCAATTTCCAGCATTCAGGCCGAGTCCAAGTCATCAGGCTTCTCCAACGTTCCGCTCGACAGCGATGGAGTTGCACGACGCATTCCTCTCTACGCGCAAGGGCTCGATGGTTCAGAAGTAACGGCATTTGCATATGAGGCCGCTCGTCTCGCTGGTCGCGCTCCGGATATCTCGAGTGTTTCACTTGATCGCTTTGGGCGCATGCTGATTAACTTTCCGGGAGCACCAAGAAAGTCTTTCCCGATCATTTCCGCTGCGGACATTCTTCAAGATCGTACCGACATGAGTCGCTTAAAGGATAAGGTTGTTTTTATCGGAGCAACAGCACGCGACCTTCACGATCAGCAGAACGTCGCCACCTCATTTGGCGACCCAATGAGCGGAGTAGAAATCCACGCCTCAGTTTTTGACACTCTTGTGCAGGGCAAATGGCTCTCGCCCGTTTCCCCTTGGATTCAAGGGCTCTTACTGATCTTAACTGGACTATTACTTGGATTTTTGGTGCCACGCGTCAAAGCCAGAGCGAGCGCGCTGGTGGCTTTTGTCATTTGGTTTGCATGGATTCTCACCGCCTTCTTCTTATTTGATCGCGGCTACGTTCTCGACATCGTTTGGATATCGTTAGTTGTTCTATTTGGATACATGGGTCTCCTGCTTGAGCGATGGTTTGAGACAGATGTACAACGTCGCCAAATCCGAGCTGCCTTTACACGCTATGTTTCTCCTTCTGTCGTGGAGCAACTCGTCAATGAACCTGAGCGTCTCAAGCTCGGCGGAGATCGCCGTCGTATGTCCGTACTTTTCTCTGATTTGCGTGGTTTTACTACGCTTTCAGAAGGCCTGACACCAGAGCAGTTGGTTGAGGTACTGAATACCTATCTAAATGAAATGACCAACATCGTGTTTGAAGAGGGAGGTGTGCTCGACAAATACATCGGCGATGCTGTCATGGCATTCTGGAATGCTCCACTCGACCAAGCCGACCACGCCATTCGATCCGTCCGCACAGCTGTGCGCATGCGCGATAAGTTGGAACAGATGAATCGTGAAGGATTTTTTCCAAAAGGCATTGAGCTTAAAGTGGGCGTCGGTGTGAACACGGGTGATATGGTCGTCGGTAACATTGGCGCAGATGTTCGTTATGACTACACCGTCATCGGCGATAGCGTAAACCTCGCGAGCCGTACTGAAAGTTTGTGTAAGGAATATGGGGTTCAAATTATCGTAACAAAAAATACACTCGAGATGCTCGATGAAAGTTTTGTCACACGTGAACTCGACTCCGTAGCCGTCAAAGGTAAGAAAGAGCCAGTGAGTATTTACCAAGTGCTTGGTATGGTGGGTGAGGTTGAAGACGGACAGATCAAGTTTGCTAAACAGTATGAGATCGCTCTCAACCAGTATTACGCGCAACGTTTTGTTGAGGCTGCAGCAGAGTGTGAAAAATTACTTCAAATGAATCCTGAGGATCTTACGACCCAGCACCTATTGGAGCGTTGCCGCATCTATCAAGAGGTACCGCCACCAGAAGGCTGGAACGGCGCTTGGATCATGACAAAGAAATAAATAAAATACCCTCGACACATCGAGGGTATTTTATTTATGAATATTTCTTAGCGACCAAGTCCAACGCGTTTGCGTACCAATTCCATTTTTTTAGCAGCTAAATCTTGTGCGGTTTCTCGTCCTTTCTCGAGGATTTTCATAAGCTCTGTCGTGTCATCTCGATATGCTAAAAACTTTTTTGTCATCGGTTCCAAATGGGTCACCACGGCTTCCGCTAAAGCCTTTTTGAAATCACCATAACCCTTACCATCAAACTCAGCTTCAATCTGTTTGATCGTCATACCAGTAACATGATGATAAATCGTCATCATATTAGCGACGGCTGGCTTTGTCTCGATATCATAGGTTACGCCCCCAGCGGTATCCGTGACAGCTCGCATGATTTTTTTACGAATCACGTCCGCCGTATCGGAAAGAAGAATCTTGGAAGTATCCGCCGGGTCACTTTTACTCATTTTTTTGGACGGGTCCTGCAAGCTCATGATTCGTGCACCATGTTTTTGGATAAGGGCTTGCGGAATTTGAAAGGTATCACCATAGCGTTCATTGAAGCGTCGTGCCAAAACGCGCGCGAGTTCCAAATGTTGCATCTGGTCCTCTCCAACCGGAACAGCACTCGTGTCGTAGAGAAGAATATCTGCGGCCATAAGCGTCGGATACGTAAAGAGTCCCGCGCTCGCTCGTTCAGAACCACCTTTTGCCGATTTGTCCTTGAACTGCGTCATTCGTTCAAGCTCGCCAAGCTTGGTAATCGTTCCAAGTATCCAGCCGAGCTCTGCATGTTCCGGAACTTCGCTCTGCACGTAAATCGTCGAGCGTTTTGGATCGATACCAACCGCCAAATATGCCGCCGCAACATCCAGAATGTTCTGGCGCAACTCTTTAGGCTCCTGAGGAACGGTAATTGCATGCAAGTCCACGATACAAAACAAGCACTTATGGTCATGTTGTATCGGCACCCATTGCTTCAGTGCGCCGATATAATTACCCAAGTGCAATTGGCTGGTCGGTTGCACTCCAGAAAACACCAAGTCGTTCATATGTGAGTATGGTAGCGAATGCCCTAGCATTAGCCAAACGGATACACAAAACCCGCCTTTCGGCGGGTTTTGACTTTGAGTCTCTATTACACCTCGATAATCACCGGAACCACCATCGGACGAAGCTCGGTTTTGACAAAGAGGAATTCTCCCATCTCATCGCGCAGCTTGTCTTTGATATAGGTCATGTCTACCGGACCCGTCTGTGGGCTTTGGCCCTTCAGAATCGCCGCAGCACGGCTACGAGCAGCCTGAATCAGTTCCTGATGCTCCTTCATATAGACGAAGCCACGGGAAATGATGTCCGGCATAGCAGCGGGCTGGCCCGTGCGACCATCAAGCACCGCAACCACGACCACCACACCATCACCAGCAAGTTGCTGACGATCACGCAGGACGATCTGGTTAGTGTTTCCAACGCCAAGTCCGTCAACGAAGACATAACCTGTTTCCAATTTTTTGTTAGTCAGCATGCCAGTGCCTTGCTTATCAAACTCCATAATCTGACCATTGTCGGCAATGAAAATGTTCTTTGCATTAAAGCCATTTTCAATAGCCACCTTGGCGTGATCACACAAGAACGAGTAGTGGCCTTCAATTGGAATAAGATATTTTGGCTTAATCCAACCGTGGATTTCTTTCAAGTCATCCTGCTGTGCGTGTCCACCGGCGTGAACGTCCATCATCTTGTAATGGATAACATCAGCACCTTCACGGTACAGAGTATCTTTCACACGCTGAACCGAGCGTTCATTGCCCGGAATAATCGAGCTTGAGAATACAACGGAGTCTCCTGGTTCAATCGTAAGAATCGGATGCTCGTGATTGGCGATGCGCATGAGCACAGCGCGTTCCTCGCCTTGTGCACCCGTACAGACAACCGCTGTTTTTTCACGCGGATACTTATGAATATCCTTGGTGTCAATAAGTGTGCCTTTCTGAATATCCATGTAGCCCAATTGCTGAGCAATCAAGATGTTGGAACGCATCGAGAAGCCTTCAATCGCCACTTTGCGACCCTGACGTTCACAGGCTTTAATGATCTGCTGAACGCGCGCAATCATCGATGCAAATGTGCCGATAATAACACGGCCACTCGCATTCTTAATGATCTCGTCGATATTCGTTTGAATCACTTGTTCAGCGATCTGACGACCAGGTTTGGAAGCGTTGGTCGAGTCACACATGAGTGCGAGCACATTGCGTTCTCCAAGCGCTTTAATCTTTTCCGTATCTTGTTTGGACTGTGCGCCCGGACCTTCCTCAAGCTTAAAGTCACCCGTGTGAACGACAATGCCAGCAGGTGTTGTCACGATCACACCCATAGAAGAGGGGATCGAGTGAGCAACACCAAAGAATTCAATCTTGAATGCACCGAGCTGCAACACATCATCCGAGTTAACGGAGAACAGGCTGAGTTTTGGTTTATCCTTATGATCTTCCTGGCGTTTGGCGATAATACCGCAGGTTAAATCCGTTCCAAATATTGGTGGATTACCAAGCATTGGAATCAAATGCGGGATACCGCCGATGTGATCATAGTGCGCATGCGTAATAAGCACGCCACGAATATTCTTTTCTTTTCCTTTTAAACTAGAAATATTCGGAACAATATAATCGACACCAGGCATATCGTCATCTGGAAACTGGAGTCCAAGATCGATAAGAATGATATCGTTTCCATATTCCATCATCGTACAGTTACGTCCGACCTCTTCATTGCCTCCAAGAACGGCTACTTTAAGACGATCGCTTCCTTGTTCAAGTACGTCTGTATCCGTACCAGTTTTGAGTTGCGGCTTGTTCTTAAACGTCGACATGCGGGGCATAGCTTCAAAAGCTCCGCCCATACGACGCTTATTGGCGCCACCATGCTTTTTGACTTCTTGTTTGTCTGAAGGCCCGACGGCGCCTTCTTCCTTGGCAAAGCCCTGCTTCAGGCTATCCGAGCTCTTAAATTGTGCACTGACAGGTTGTGCCTGGGTGCGAGTTGGTACAGGTTTATCGAAAAGTGATCGACCGCCTCTGGACCCTCCGCGGCTACCTCCTCGACCGCCTAATGGGCGTCCGGCTGGTGGTTTGCTCTGCGGTGTTTGATTGTTTTCCATGTTGGAATCCTTAGTCTTTCTATTAAGCAAAACGCCAAAAAATGGCTAACTGCTTGGATTTTGCAGGTCTGTAACGATTAAATTGTGTCACGACTTTCGCGGCAACCCGACCATGTGTCCGATAGCTTCCGAAATGCGTTACAGGAGACAGAATACCATTCTTTGACCCCATCGTCAAGATTCTTTGCGGATAAGTTTTTGCAATCGCATCAAGTCACGCAGGATCTGAAAGGCATGCCAAAGCCTAACGCGGCTACCCTCAACATGTCTCCAAGCGATGGGAACCTCACGTAACCTTAGTCCGATCGCATTGGCTCGCATCAGGAGCTCGGCATCAAAGCTCCAACCTTCAATAGTCTGTGCTTCAAACAGTACGCGGCATGTTTTCATGCGATACGCTTTGAATCCGCATTGCGTATCATGAAAGGGGAGTCCACTTGCCTTGCGCATCAACCAATTGAATAGCTGTCCTGCCTTTATCCGATACCAAGGTTGAGCGACATCAATCGTTGCTCCCCTCACACGGCGTGACCCAAACAAAATATCGTTTGTTTCAAGATAAGGAAGAAAATAATTGATTTCATCTGGTCGTGTCGATAAATCCGCATCCAGTACGAGTAGCCATTCACTCGTACATTCCAGCGCGCCTGTTTTTACCGCGGCACCTTTTCCCCGATTCGTCTCATGTCGAATGACTTTAACTCCAGCGTGACGAGCAATAGCACTTGTTTCATCGAGTGATCCGTCATCGACAACGGTAATTTTGACCTCATTTCCAAGAACACGTTTTGTATTCAAGATAGCGTTATTGATCGTTTCACCCTCATTATAGGCGGGGATAACAACGCTAAAACAAGCAGATCCGATGTTCATGGTCATAGCTTGACGCTTCTGCTAAAACGCGACAAGCTGTGTTCACAAAATACGTTAGGTTGGAGAAAAAATCCTAGATACATGGGGGGCGAGTGGCGGAATTGGTAGACGCACTAGCTTCAGGAGCTAGCGATCGCAAGGTCATGAGAGTTCGAGTCTCTCCCCGCCCACCATGTGCAAGGGATTTTTTTATTTGTAGTTGGCCCTTTTTGACGAGAGGTCAAAAAAATGTTATTATATTATGCATATGAAATCAGAGTCTTTCGACAAAATGATGTCCACGCTCAAAGGACGTGATGAAAAAGCGGCTGCAGATAAGCAATCATTAGCGGAGGCCTCACAAAAAGTAGAGCAAGCTAACTGGACCGCAAAAGCACGTGAGAGTAATGCGATGCAAAAAAAGCAGATGCAGGATCGTCGTGATATGGAAGACATAATGGAAACCATGCCTTTACGTGAGGATGATTTAGAAGAAATAGAAAGCATGGAAGTCATGTCCGTCAATGAAATGCTTGAAGGACTAGTTTCTAAGATGCGTAACGTCAACACCCAGTTAACGGAGGAAGAGTCGCTTTCCCGCGATATCCATAAAATGGGCGCAGAAGTCTCCGGAGAAACGCGAGCCCGCATCAAAATGCTCGATGATAAACAAACGCATCTATTAAAAATGCATGCCTCGATCCTCGCACCGTCATTAAGAGAAGCGTTCAAGGCCAAGGGTCGTGGTGAAGATCTCTTGATCCCCAAACCCGCAGAATGGGACGCGCTCATGGCCGATGAAGAGCTGTACATCGAGCTAAAGCCTTCAATGGTTAAACATCCATCTTCGATTGAGCTCCAGACCAAGGAAGCGCAATTACAAGAAGAAGCGCAGATCGTAGAGAATGAACTTGATAAAATGATCGATGAGATTAATGCGCAAGAAAGCTTAAAGATGGCCAAGAACAGCAAGTTGGCAGTGGAGGCCTATAATTTTAGCGAGAATCAACGTCCAGCAGTACAAGGATTCATGCAGGACCTGTATTCAGGCATGCGTTCACAACGTCAAAAATTGCGTGATATCGAGATCAATCTTGGGATGATTCGACGTTTGGAAGGATAAAACCAAAAAAAATAATTCGACCCCGACCGCTGTTAAGCTGGTCGGGGTCGTTTTGTCGACGAGAATCGTCGACGTCAGTTGCTGGTGGGGAGATAGGTCCCACGAATGTCCGCGAGCCAGTTGGAGAGATACGTCTTACGTACCCCTCGAATCGAGGGATCGTGCGCGATCTCCGCGAGGCAGAACGTGATCATGCGGCAGAGCATCACGCTCGAAGGCCGCGTGACGTAGGGAAGTAGTCGTTGCTCGAGCCGAGTATAGAGCACTCCCTCCTTGGAGAGCGCTTCGGCTACGCGCAGATAGTCCTGCTCGAGGACGAGGAGCGTGATCGCTCCTGCGCGCAGCTTCTCGCGACAGCTGAAATGCTCGCAATCCTTGTCGGCGACCAGGCTGTTGCCATGGGTCGCTTCCGTGCCGCACAGGGCACAGTTTCCGATGGGTTTGTCCGGCGCAATACGCCGGCCACCCACGAGCAAACGGGCCATGATCTGGTCGATGCGCTCCACGGGAACTCCTTGGTTTTGGAAAGGAACTAGTAATTTATTACCAGATTTTAGCTAAAATGTCAAGATCTTCTATCTCCATCCCCAACCTGTTTTTATATACCAATTGCTGATAGTTAAGAAGCGATCAGCTGGCTTAATGAGCCGTATATCTCCCGTTCCTTGAATGCGCTTGGAAACGAGATAAGCGTACACGGGACGCATTAAGAACAACGCAGGTGTGCGCTTGATGATCTCGTCGGTAAACTGCTTCTGGGCCAGAATCAACTGCTCGGTACTCGTTACTGTAGCAATGCGATCAAGGGCCGTATCGACATCGCGATCGGCAAGTCCGGAAAGGTTCAGGCCGTTTCCCGTCGCATTTTTACTCGCCCAAAAAGCCGTGAGATCTTGATTTGGGGGGAGGAGTAGATTGGTTACGAGAATTTGATAATCGCGTTTCTCAAGAGCATTGCGCAACAAAAGCTCCGGTTCATCTGATTGAATCGTGACCTCAGCACCCAAAAGCGACCAACGACGCTTTAAAAGCTCGGCGACTTTTTGCAAATCAGGTTGAGTCGGAACAAGAATCTTGAGCGTGAGTTGAGTTGTGCTAGCGGTAGATGACGCGGCAGCACCTGTACCCACAAACTGTCTTACCGTACCGCCTTCAGGGACTTTCCAACCGAGAGTGTCGAGTTTGGTACGTGCAGCTTCAAGATCCGGTTTTGTGCCAGTCGCGTAATCAAGAAATGGATATGGCCCAGTTACCGCTGTCACCTGCTCGCCAACCAATGAAGCGATCTCGCTCGGATCTACAGCTTGCGCCAGCGCTTCACGCATACGTACATCCTTGAGCAACGCCTCTTTTGTATTGAAGAAGGCGATCGTCTCTTGTGGTAATTCGATACGACGAATCAAATAGCTTTCGCCACGCAGATCCGATGCTTCTGCCCAAGGCAAAAAGGCTAGTCCATCGATTTGCCCGTTACGCAGCGCCGAGCTCGCGGATGGTCGATCCACAAAGAAGCGGAGACGTACTGCATCTATGAGTGGCTTGATTCCGTAGTACGCTCCAAAGCGTTTCAGATTAAAATGAAGGATTTGCCCGCGGCTATCGCGTGTAAATGTCGAAACTTGATACGGGCCTGTACCGATAGGTCGCAAATTCGCATCAGCTAAATGCGCATTCGCATCCGGAATTTCTTCCCAAATATGCGCCGGCAAAATACCGACCGTCAGCATCATGAGAAAACTCGGATCAGGAGACGGAAGCTGGAATTGAACGGTTGATTCATCAACGCGGACAATTTGAATATCACGGAATTGTCCGGCAAGTGGACTGCGCCAGGCTGTATTCTTTGCAGCTTGATACGTAAACACAACGTCATCGGCAGTAAGTGGAACACCATCATGAAATCGCACGTCCCTACGCAACATAACATCAAGTGTTTTGCCATCCGCGCTCCACTGATACTTCTCGGCCAAATCGGGTACGGGCTCAAGCTGCTCTCCCGGACGGAATAAGCCAGTATAAATAAGGCTAACTAAGTCCCGGTCCACATCGTTGAGTGGAGCAAATAGAGGATTGATCGACTTGGGACTTCCAACCAAGCCTTCTGTATACGTTCCGCCAACGGCAGGCACAACCACTAAGCGCGTCGCAGCCAAATCCGCCGTCCCCAAGGCAAGCGCGGCCAAGAAAACAAAAACAGCGCCCCAAAACCAATTCCGTTCTGCCCCACTGAGAACGCGATTAATAAAGCGCAGTTGTTTAAAACTCGGAAAAGAACGCGGTTTTGTCACGGATAAAACCAAAGCGCGATCGGCATGCACGTGCGGCTTCACCTCATGTGAGTCGCTCGACGATGTTTGCTGCCAGAAAAAGATCCGTTTCCAGATCTTTTGGAGCTGCGCGAGCAAAGTATTCATGGGATAGATCCTACCGTACCGCCGGACGTACGTCTTGCGGTACTCGGTTTAAGCCAAGAAGAGATTCAAAATGGATGTTCCGACAAACAGACAACCAATAGCGATTGTCGCGTAGAACAAGCCCTTTTCTACACCGCGCTTGGTGCGGAAAACGTTCCCTTCACCGCCAAAGGCGCCACCCAAACCCGTGCCACGTTGCTGAAGCAAAATGGTCACGCACAGGAGTACCGAGAAGGCGATCATCGCGATCGCAAGAATGAATGATCTCATAACGGGCCTAGGCTAGCGCTTAGCCCACGTTCCGTCAACCGTTCCGGCATGGTAAAATCGCTCGTGATGTCACTTGGTAAAACTCTCGGACTCGCGCTCACGCTTGTCCTCGTTATCCTTCTGGGCGCCTTCACCTGGCAGGTCTCTATTTATTTCCGCTCGATTCGTTCAGGTGAGCTCAACCCACTTAAACGTGAACGCATTCGATTTTCCATCGACCGCGCTTTGGCAGACCGTGCCGTGAAGGAATCCCAAAACCGAGCACCAGTACTTGAAGACAGCAAAGCACCTTACACGGGTTCCGAGCGTCCAGCCGTAACCATTGTCGAGTTTCTCGACTACGGCTGCCCGTTTTGCCAAGCTTCCTTTGAACCGATCCGTGAATTAGTAACAGAACAAAAGGACGATGTACGATTAGTCATCCGCAATTTTCCCGTAGACTCACTTCATCCCGGAGCATCGCGCGCCGCCGCCGCCGCCGTATGCGCAACCGAGCAGGGTCGTTTTTGGCCGTATCACGACAAGCTTTTTCTTTTGAAAAAATCGGAATTTGTAGAGGCGGACCTCTTAAGGCTCGCGCGTGAAACCGGTCTCGATGAAACACTTTTCAACGACTGTCTGAATTCTGAGCAAACCCAAACACAAGTACGAGCTGACCTCGAGGCCGGTCTGCTTGCAGGTGTTGAAGGAACACCGACCTTCTTTTTCAATGGCGTAAAAATCGAGGGTGCTGTCGACAGAGAGACGCTTCAATTGCTCGTTGAGGAATTCCGTAAGCGAGCCACACAATAATATATGCGCTTTCTCCGTTCTTTTCTTTCCGTTCTAGCACCACTCGTCATCGTTTTTTTATTTTTGCCAGCATCGGCACAGGCTCGCACCGCCGTCATCATCGGCGATAGCCAAGGCCAAGGACTGCGTCGTCCGCTCACACAAGCACTGGAAGGTTTTGACATCACGGTTACGGACTCATCTGTTCACCCAGGCAAAGGATTAAACTGGTTCCTGACGAGCAACACCATCAGTAGCATGGTTTCATCTCGTCATCCGGAGCTCGTGATTCTGGTGATTGGTGGTAATGACGATGTCACGTCGGGCAATCGATCTACCTATGAAAGCCGATTGCGACAAGCCTATACCGCCGCAAGCGGAAGCGGAGCCCAGGTTGTATGGATCGGTCCCGCAACAAGCAGAGATTCAGGCGTTCAAGAACGACACGATCGTACAGCGAGTGCTCAATCATCGATCGTGCCTGGTTTAGGCGCACGCTGGATCGACGGACGTTCAGGAAGTGCCGCAGGACCTTTTCAACAAGATTCCAATCCGGGAACGGGAGCATCTCAGATTCGCAGCCGTAATACGCACCTGTCAGGTGAAGGGTATCGTCGTTGGTCCTGTACACTCGCACCTCAAATTTCTGGGGGAGGTACTTCGACCAGCTGTCCCGCGGGGACAGAAGCGGATGAAGTTTTTCCAGATGCGGTGGCTGATGTCGATGATCCAAGTGCAGGGATCGCTTCCGCTGGATATTCGACAACCTGCGACACAGATGGCGCGCCTGTACCGATTACGCTCGGCATATCAATCGGAGGAGTGACTCAGGTAAGCGGATTACCACAGTACATCAACACGGTCTATCGCTATCTCGTGTCGATTATTCTTGTTGTTGCCATTGTCATGGTTGTATATGGCGGATTTCTCTATCTTGTCGGCTCGGCAGGAATCAGCTCAGCTCAACGCGGCAAGCAAATTATTCGCGATGCATTGATCGGAATGGTTGTGGTGCTCGCGGCTTACGCGATTTTACAAACGATTAACGTCAACACGACAAATCTATCGCTAAATCCAGCATCAATAGAATGTGTGGCGATTGCACCAGAGTCGCGCGCGAATGCCGATGAAGGTGGAGCAAATATTCCAGCCTGTGTAAAAGATTCGCAGTGCCGTGATGGACGTGTCTGCTTGCGCACCCAGGGAACGGAAGGGCTTTCAAGCGGCCAATGTACTCAAGGCCGAGCGAATGAGCTTTGTCGTTGCTCCTCAGGTGGTTGCGATGTCACAACGTCAGAAGACGGTTCCCCAACCAACAATAATGGAACTATGCAGGTTGCTTGTCAGGTGGGTACATGCAGACAGGCTCAAGGGTCCTTGCTTGGAGATGCGACCGGTAACTGGACTTGCAACACAGGTACAGACGGAAGTCAGTGCAATATGAGCACAGATCCTCCGGTGACATGTGCCACAGGATTTTTCTGTGAGCAAAATGGACCAACGGCACCCGGAAGATGTGTCGGTGGCAATGCGAGAGACCAAGAACTGAGCCCAAGGCCTGTATGCTCTACTCTCGGATTCGGTCCAGTAGGATCTGAGCGATATTATCGCGAGACCGAGCAGGGAACCGGTGCGTTTACCGGTGGATGTAATCTTGTCACCAGCGGAGGCGTGAACTCCTATTGTATGGCAAACCGCTATCACTGCTCAACGTCCGCCGCAGATCCGAATCGCTGTTCAGAAGAAGAGTTTGCAGGAATGTTTAGCAATACAGGAGGTGCCTACAATTCCGGAGGCCCCACAACTTGGGACTTTAATCGAGCTCCAGAAGTTCTTCGTCCTTGGTCCTTTGCGCGCTTTGGATGTCGTAAGCCGATTGGCGCATCCTGTGCATCTGATAATGAATGCTCATCCATGTGCGTGAACGGCACTTGTACGGGATTTTGTGCCGTAATCCCATCAACGACGGATAGTGTGCCAAGCGGCGCATTGCCAACAGCCGTTACAGATCGTTGTACATCGACTGGCTGCGGTGACGATACCTGGTCCGCTGCCTATTATCTCGTGCACCACAGCGCGCTCCCTGTTTCAGACGCAGACTTTGGTGTCGCATTTGGCCCGATGACACCTGAAAAAGCAGCGTGTTACCCGCTTCGCCCGGCAGGCTCTAAGTGTGATTTTAATACGCAATGCGTAACGGGACTAACATGTCAGCCTGAGCCAGGACGTGGGCCAGCAGAAGTAGGTACTTCAGAATTACTCCGCACATTTCATGCTCCGCTGGACATGACATCCGGACTCGGAACCTGCAGATAGAGCAAGAGCCACCGAGGGGTGGCTCTTGTCATATGTCGCTATCGGTGATAGCCTCGCCGCCAACATGTCATCCAAGAAGTTACATGACACGATCTCCATTAAAGGAGCCCGAGTCCATAACCTCAAGAACGTTTCTATCGACCTGCCAAAAAACAACTTTATTGTTGTGACAGGTCTCTCTGGATCTGGAAAATCGTCCCTCGCTTTCGATACGATCCACGCAGAAGGCCAGCGCCGTTACATGGAATCGATGTCTTCTTATGCTCGCCAGTTCATGGAGCTTCAAGACAAGCCTGATGTTGATGAAATCACGGGTCTTTCGCCAACCATCGCCATCGATCAAAAAACTACTTCTCATAATCCGCGTTCAACCGTCGGCACCGTCACGGAAGTCTACGACTTTTTGCGTTTGCTTTACGCGCGAGCAGGTCGCGCACATTGCGTTGAATGCGGCGCACCTGTCATCGAGCAAACCGCTCGTGAAATTGCAGAAAAAATTCTCGCACTTACAAGCAAGTCTACGATTTTGCTTATGGCGCCCGTCGTCCGTAATCAAAAAGGGGAGCATAAGGTCGCTTTGCAGAGCGTAAACAACGCCGGATATCGCCAGGTTCGTTTTGACGGCACGCTTGTCGACTTAGAAGAGCTGCTTCATGCACGTATCGATAAAACGATAGAGCATACGATCGATGTTGTCGTGCAAACACTTCCAAAAGACGGAACGACCACCAGTGAAACCATGCTGGAGTTTGTGAAGCAGGCTCTCGATTTTGGGAATGGTCTCGTGCTGACGCTCGATGAGAAAACCTCGGAAGAAAAACTCTTCTCCCAGTCCCTGTTCTGTGCCAGCTGTAATATTTCATTACCAACACTTGAACCGCGTCTCTTCTCTTTCAACTCACCGCATGGCGCTTGTCCGGCCTGTACCGGTCTTGGTACCAAGCTCGTGCTTGAGCCGGAGCTTGTTATCCCAAACAAGAAGCTGACCATCGCTCAAGGAGCTATCAAGCCATGGACACGTATCGCTGGTAATCAAACAACGCATCTCAAAAAGCTAGAAGAAGTCGGAGTCAAGCACGGCTTCACCATCAACCAACCTGTTGGAGAATTTTCACCCAAAGCAGTCAAAGCTCTGTTTGAAGGTGACGGAGAATTTGAAGGTATTTTGGCGATGCTCGAGGCCAAGCACAAAGAAACCGATTCAGAATACGTCCAAAAAGAAATCGAGGCCTACATGCGTGTCCTCACATGTCCTGACTGCAATGGAAAGCGTTTGCGCAAAGAAAGCCTTGCGGTCACGGTCGTGGAAAAGTCTGTTGCTGATCTTGTTTTTCTTCCGCTCGATGAAGTGCTCGTTTTCTTCCAAGGCCTGGGCAAAGGCACAGGCAAAGCAAAAGACTCCGCGGCCTTCAAAGGTTCCAAGATCGCCAAACTCAAGGGCGAGAAAAAACCAGACGCAAATGGCTTCAATGAACAGGAGCGTCTCGTCGTCGACCAAGTTACGGGAGAAATCCGCCGCCGCCTTCAAAACTTGATGGACGTCGGTTTGGATTACCTGACGCTCGACCGCTCGGCTATGTCGCTCTCCGGCGGAGAAGCGCAGCGTGTACGCTTGGCAGCCCAACTTGGATCAGAATTGTCCGGAGTGATTTATATTCTCGATGAGCCTTCAATCGGTTTGCATCCGCGCGACAACGATAAATTGATCCACACAATCAAACGTCTGCGTGACCTCGGAAACACCGTTCTTGTCGTAGAACACGACGACGCGATCATGAAAGCGGCCGACTGGATCGTCGACGTCGGACCAGGAGCAGGTGAATACGGCGGCCACATCATCGCCCAAGGCACTCTCGCCCAAATCAAGAAAGATAAAGACTCGGTCACTGGACAATATCTATCTGGAAAAATGTCTTTGGAAAAACCCAAGGTACGCCGTAAAGGAAACGGGAAAGCCGTTACGGTTCGTGGGGCAACAGCCTTCAACTTAAAGAACGTCGACGTGAGATTTCCACTTGGCCAGCTCGTCTGCGTCGCTGGTGTTTCTGGTTCTGGTAAATCAACCCTCGTTCTCGATATTCTTGGCCGTGCATTGTCCGCACATTTCTTTGGCGCTAAAGATCCTGTCGCAGAACATAAAAAAATTGAGGGCATGGAGCACTTGGATAAGGTTGTGTCTGTCGACCAATCACCAATCGGCCGCACGCCACGTTCTAACCCAGCTACCTACACAGGCGTCTTTACCGCGATCCGCGATTTGTTTACTGAAATTCCAGAAGCAAAGATGCGTGGCTTTGATGCAGGTAAATTCTCCTTCAACGTCAAAGGCGGCGGACGCTGTGAACCATGCGGAGGAGATGGCTACATCCAAATCTCGATGCAATTTTTGCCGGACGTTTACGTCGAATGTCACGAATGTCATGGAAAGCGCTACAATTCGGAAGCGCTTGAAATCCATTATCGCGGCAAAACCATCGCCGACATTCTCGACATGACCGTGGAAGAAGCGCGTCGCTTCTTTGTCGATCAACCCGCTATTTACGAGAAGCTCTCCGTCCTGCACGAGGTCGGTCTTGGGTACGTCCGTCTTGGCCAGCCAGCCACAACGCTTTCCGGTGGTGAAGCCCAACGCGTTAAGCTCTCCACCGAGCTCTCACGCCGCGCCACAGGCCGTACGCTCTATATTCTGGATGAACCGACCACAGGTCTCCATTTTGACGATATCAAGCGCCTCATGGTCGTTTTGAACGCCTTGGTCGATAAGGGGAACACCGTCCTCGTCATCGAGCATAACCTCGATGTCATCAAGCTCGCCGACTGGGTCATCGACATGGGCCCAGAAGGAGGTTTGCGCGGTGGTGTACTCGTCGGAGAAGGAACCCCAGAAACTATCGCCAAGAACAAGAAATCTTGGACAGGGAAGTACCTAAAAGAGGCAATGTAGCCACTCTTGACGTTTTACCTGCCCTCGGCTAATCTAAGCCCCATTCCACTCATATGTCTGAACTCGTTACCCTGCCCGTCGATATCGTGTCCTCTCAAGTCGAGACCGGCATGACACTCCGCGTGCACCAGAAAATCAAAGACGTCAGCCCTTCCGGTGAAGAGAAGGAGCGCGTTCAGGTCTTTGAAGGCCTCGTCATCAACATTGGCGGCCACGCAAACTCACGCACCATGACCGTCCGTAAGATTGCTTCCGGCGTCGGTGTCGAGAAAATCTTTCCGCTCAACCTTCCTTCAATCTCCAAGCTTGTCCTTGTGAAGAAAGTGAAAGCTCGCAAAAAGAGCATCGAGTACGTCCGTAAAAGCACCAAGCGCATGAAGGAAATCAAGGAAGTGAAACTCAAAACCGCCTAAAAGGCGGTTTTGCTTTTTCAGGATTCTCCCTCGTAGAAAGGGAGTTGGAGAGGTTACGGAGCCCCAAGTCCCAAGTGCACGTTGATCGAGCTCACGGATGTCCGCACGATATCGAGTGACAAGTCGATCGGATTAGCGACAGCTTCCCCAAACTTGTAATTGATATAGAACGCTTCGGAAATATCATCAACCTGTTGATTCCAATTGCTTCCAAAGTACGTGTTTGCGACTGACTCTGTTTGCACCCAGCGCAACACGCCTCCCTTGGTAGGTAAATAGGTCTTTGTATCTGTCTGGAATTTCACGAGCTTTGACCCAGGTCGATAGGTGATATTTCCACCAATTGGAATCTGCGACATCTGATCAAGAGGAATGGCTTTCACCGTGGCAAAATCCGGATACCAGCTAAAATACACTTTTTCATTTGGAAACACATAACGTTTTCCATTGGACGCATAGTAGTAAACAGCGCTATCTGGTTGCGTTGACTCGTCTCCATCATCAGGAATCTTGATCAAGTCGCCAACGTTGAGTGATAACAGAAGCCCATCAGCAAAAGTAACGGTGACGCTCTTGGAGAAAGCTTCACTATTTATCGATGGCGTAAAAGTAGCGCTCCCGTTCTTCAAGGTTTTCACCGTAAACGAGGCACGACCCGTGATGGAAGTCTTTGCTGTCTCTGGGCTGATCTCATCTTGAAGTCCACGCGATGATTGCAATGTGACATCAGCTCCATTAACGCCGATAAAATTTGTATTTTTAACGGTAACGTTGATTCGTACAGAGTCCATTCCATCAGCCTTGGCGGTGTCTTTATCAACCGTGATCGTTGAAAGACTTGGATCAATCGCCGGCGCAGCTTGAACGGCGATACTTCCAATCCACAAGCTTAAACCAACAACGGTCGCCGATAAAAGGAGTCGTAGGGTTGATAACATAACCCGAGCAGTCTATCGCTTGGGCGAGATTTGCTCCAGGATCTTATCAGCCGTCGCTTCCGGGGTCGCTAAATGAGTTGTATCGATCACAAGGTCATAGTGTTCCGGCTTTCGATAGTCGACCCCATAGATCGTGGCATAACGTCGTACATCAGAAGCAGCTCTTTCCTCGATCGCTTGTCGAGTTTCCTGTACATCACGATAGTCTTTTTCATCATTGCGTCCGTCGGTGTGTTTACGTGCATCAAAAATACGCTTGGCCGCTTCATCTAAATCACAAGACAAGAAAATCTTGAAGGAATGTGGGATAAAGTGCCAAGATAAACGACCTTCTACAATAAAATTGTCCGTTGTTTTTCCGAGCTCACGTTGATACTCGTCAACGCTCGTGTCTGTTGTCGGATCAATCTCACCAATGGCATTCAGTTCGTCGATGCTGATCTTACGGTCCTCGGCGAGTTTGGCTCGCAATCCTCCCATTGAGTAATACGGCAACCCGAGCTTTGCGGATAAAATCTTTGCCACGGAAGTTTTACCCGAGCCCGGAACGCCGGAGATGGTGAGGATCATAGAGAGCAAAAATAATGTTACTTACTCTTTAGTATCATTTTTTTCACTTTCTCAAAAGCCGGATCTGGTTCAAGGATAAAACGTTTCTCTTCACCACTCTTTGGATCTTGGAAGGAAAGGGTGATGCTTTGTAGCATGAGTCTGGGAGCTTTGAGGTTGCGATCCACATTTTTGATTGCATAGAGCTCGTCACCAATAATCGGGCATTGCATCGCCTGCAAATGCGCACGGATTTGATGTGTTCGTCCAGAAAAAATTTCTACATCAACAAGAGTCGCTCCCGTGAATCGTTCACGCACCGTGTAATGCGTCCAAGCAGCTTTGCCCTCCTCTTCATTAGTTGGTCTCGCGGCCATGCGAGGTTTGCTCGAGGAGCGCGCGATACGAAACTTAATCTCACCCTCATCTTTCGGCATCTCGCCATACACAAAAGCGAGATATTTTTTATCTGTTTTACGTGAGGAGAATTGCGTCTTTAAATTCTCATAAGCTTCCTGCGTTTTTGCAATAACCATAAGCCCGCTCACCTCGCGGTCAAGACGATGCACAATACCAGGACGTGTCGGATCTTCACCGACTTTCGCGATCTTAGGGTCATGCGCCATCAACAAATCAACTAAAGTCCCATCCGCAGTTTTGGCATCAGGGTGAACAAGTAATCCAGCTGGTTTGTCGATAACAAGCCACTCGTCTGTTTCCTCTACGATCAAATCTGCTAAATCCGGCATGGGTTGTCCGGTACGTTCTACAAACGGATTCGCTTTAACTTCAGCAACCGGAGCAAATTCCACACGATCACCTTCTTTTAAAAAACGATGTACGGTCGGCTTTTTACCATTGACTAGCACCGAGCCGCCTTGGATAGCATTCTTGATCGCCGAGCGCGTCACATCCAAAAGCTTGGCCGTCAAAAAAACGTCCAAACGGTCGCCCGTGCTTTCATCCGTCACGGTCCAGTTCTGTGGTTGTAGAGCGATGTTGTTCATGGGAGGAGTGTATCCGATACTGGTTAAGAAACGAAGAGGCCCAACCTGCGAGGGTTGCAGGAAGGGCCTTGCTTCAGTAGGGGCTCACTTGGAGCGGGTGATGCGTCCAGAGATGCGCCTGGGACGAGAGGAAAACTCGGCCTTGGGCGGTCTGGGCGGAATCTGCTTTGCGACGTAGAGCTTGAGCGCGATCGAGATCAGCGCGTTACGCGTCATGCTCTCAGCATCCGAGCCGATCACGATGATCGGGTTACGAACCTTGCGCGAGGGGAGCTTTACGCCGCAGAGCATCCGCACGAAGATGAGGAAGTGCTCCCACGGCCTGCGCCCGCGCAACTTGCCACGCTTGATGCGTAGCAGTTCGAGCTGCGAGATGATGTTGTAGCCTTGATCGCTCTCGGTCACGCGTTTCCAGAAGTCGGGAGAGAGTTTGAGTCCCAAGACGTACGCCCGGCACAGCGTTTTCACTGTGCGTTCGTTCTCCAGGATGTTGCTCTCGGGATGCTTCTCGAGGAAGTCATGGAAGGCCTGCTGGATGACAGGAGCCGAGTAGAAGATGTGATGTACCCGCGAATGCGGAGCAGTCGGTGCCGGTGTCAGGACCGGGGCATCGAGACTCATATCGATTCTCCCTGTTTGAGGTGCGCGCACAGTGGAGCATGACCGGCCCTCTTTGTCAATCCGTTGACGTAGGCATTAGCGAGCGGTATCTTCGCTTCACTCAGCCTTAATGGGACGGTAGCTCAGATGGTTAGAGCGCCGAGCTTATACCTCGGTGGTCGATGGTTCGATTCCATCCCGTCCCACCATCGCAAATCCCTCCAGAAATGGAGGGATTTTGCGGTAATAGGCGCTTGACGTGGAAAGGGAAATATCGTACCAAACTGTCGGAGGGTAAAGCATGTCCACCTTCAATCGCTGGTCTCCGGCCGTCCTCGTCATCATCATTCTGGTTGCGATGATCTATCGCTACTACAACCCGCTCACCCCCTAAATAAGCCCCGCCCGATCTCTCGGTGCGGGGCTTTGTCGTTTATATCTGATCGAGATTGGTTAATTCCTCCGTCAACCGATTCCATTCACTTTCCGCATGCGGAATCATAGTCTCTAGCATCGTGAGCTTTCGCGTTCGTTCCAAGTCAAAGGTCATGGGATCCTGCGTAAACAGTTTCATGAGTCCCGTGCGTTCTTCTTCCAGTCGATCCAGCTCTTTCTCAACTTTGATGATGGCTCGCTTTAGTTCTTTTTGTTTCTCGTGCCGTTGCGCCTTGGACATCGAGGTAGGCGATTCTTCCTCGATTTCTACTTTTTCATCAGCCAAACCCTCTTCTTGCTGTAATTGATAGACATATTCCTCGTACGTACCAGGAAAAACCCTCAATTTACCCTCGCGCACCTCTAGAATCCGCGTGGCAACTAAGTTAACGAAGGTTCGGCTATGCGAGACAAAGATCACGGTTCCATTCCAGTTCTTGAGTGCGGTTCCGAGCGCTTCAACTGTTTCAAGGTCGAGGTGGTTCGTCGGTTCATCGAGCAAAAGCACATCCGGTTTTTGCAAAAGAATTCCTGCGAGCGCGAGTCGCGAACGTTCTCCTCCAGAAAGAAGCGCGATCATTTTATCAAGATCTTCTTTTGTAAACAAAAAGTTTCCTGCCATGCGCATCAAAACTTCTGGCTCAAGATCCACGGCAAGATGCCGTGTTAAAAAATTTCCAATCGTTTCTTGCGGATGTAGCTTCTCAGCTGTGTGTTGGTCGTAATAAGTAAATACAGTTCGATTATTCCACGCATACGTTCCATCTTTTTTCTCAAGAACTCCCGCAAGCGTTTTTAACAGGGTCGATTTACCCGCGCCGTTCTGTCCAAGCAATGCAACCTTCTGTCCGCGGTCGATTTCAAAATCAATATCACTTGCAATTAGCTTGTCTCCATAACCGATAGAAAGATGTGAAGCTTTCACGGCAAAGGTTTTCCGAGGATCAACCTTAGGAATAACAATGCGTACCGTTTTGAGTCGATGCTTGATTTCAATTGTCTTCAACTTGCGCATTTGCTTGAGCTTAGACTGCGCTTGTGACGCTTTAGAAGCTTTTGCACCAAAACGCTCCACAAATGAGAGCAGTTTGTTCTTCTCAGTGGTGATCTTTTGATTGTATTTGATCTTAAAAGCGAGCTGTTCTTCCTTGTAGGCAAGGTAGGTTTCAATGTCTCCTGGGAACAATGTAAACGATCCGTGTTCAAGCTCCAACGTATGCGTACAGGTGTTAGAAAGGAACTCACGATCATGGGAAACGATCATGAAGCCGCCATGATAGTCACGTAAAAAAGCTTCCAACAATAATTGGGTATTAAGATCAAGAAAGTTTGTTGGTTCATCCAGCAATAAAAAATTTGGCTCCTGACACAAAAGTGCCGCAAGCTTCACACGCATCTGCCAACCTCCAGAGAGTGAAGAAATCTTTACAGCAAGCCTTTCTTTTTTCAATTCAAATTGTGAAGCGATCTTCCCACAAAACCAATCAGGCTTCCCACTTTGTCTTTGTAAAAATCCAAGCACAGTTTCTTCCGGTTCAAAATCATCCAGCTGTTTTAAAAAACCCATGCGTAAATTTGGATGACGTGAAACCATGCCGCGATCCGCCTCTTCAAGTCCGGCGACGATATTCAAGAACGTTGATTTACCTGCACCATTTCTTCCGATAAGTCCGATCTTGTCACCCTCCGCAAAAGACAGAGTCGCATTCTCAAAAAGGACCAATGGCCCATGAGCCTTGGAAAGCGCTTCTGTCGACAGAATTGTGGCCATTTCAGCGTATATTGGGCTGTAATGCGCTGATGGTCAATGCTAAAGTCACTAAAAAGATTAAAACCACTTATTTTTTGCAAACAGGGCAAAAAGCATCGCAATCATGGCAAAAATGAGAGTGCAGATTCCGATAAATGCTAAGGGAGAATCAGCAAAGGGGAGCATGACATTCATTCCGTAGAGTCCTGTCACTAAATTTGGAATCATAAGAATGACGGTGAGCGATGTCAGTACTTTAATCACGCGATTCAAGTTATTCGTCATGATCGTCGATGATGCTTCACGCAACGATACAATCGTCTTGAGACTTGAGCGGCTATGTTCAATCAACTGGCCCGTACTAAGAACGAGGTCCTCGATCAAATCTTTGTCTTCATCAAAAAATTTAAGATGTTTACTCGCAAGCAACTGACCAAGAATCGCATTCATCGGCACCAGAGATGAAACGAAGTCTTGCAAGACACCTTCTAACGCCACTAATTGCACAATGTCTTTATTCCGAATTTCCGCCCCAGTGAGCTGTGTCCCAATTCCGCGAATTTGCTTGGAAATTGAATGCGTTTGTACAACGTAGGCATGGTTGATCTGTGAAAGAATCTGCAAGATAAGCTTTGCCTTTTGCGTCGTAACGATATCCTGTGCGTGCTCGGTCCAGGATGAGAGGAACGGAATCGCTTGGCTACAAACCGTTACAAGTTGTTCATCTATATGAATAATCAAGTAAGGAACGGTTGAGGTTGTACCGTCACGAAAAGGAAGTCGCGCAAACAGATAAACGCTGGAACCTTCAATCTCCAAGCGTGGAACCTCAAGAGGATCGAGGGCATCTTTTAGATGTCCCAGATCAAGTTTATAGCTTCCCGCCAGAGATTCGATCTCTTGCTCTGAAGGGGAGACGGCCTGAATCCATGAGTCAACCGTCACCTCCGATCTGGTGACAAGTTGCTCTTCACGCAAGCTTCGATAGAGGGTCGTCAACATACGTGCGCATGCTATACCATAAAGTCCTATGTTCAAACCTTTCTCCGGCGACATCATCGCCATAGCAAAAGCCAACGCATTTTATAGAAAAGAGATCGCAACTTGCCGTGACTCTCAGGTCGTCGTCATGAGTATCGAGGCTGGTAAAGAAGTTGGTTCGGAGGTCCATAATGACGTCGATCAAAACCTGTTATTTGTTGCAGGATCAGGTAAGGCCGTTTTAAACGATGAGGAAAGTCCAATTAGCGTCGGAACGCTCGTCGTCGTCCCGCGTGGAACCAAACATAACTTCATCAACACTGGCTCTGAGGCGTTAAAAATTATAACGATCTACGCGCCACCACGTCATGAAGTCGGCACAATTCACAAAACCTTTGAAGAAGGGGAGCGTGACGAGGAGCATTACTAAGCTGATTCCTTGACAAAACGGGCGGTCATCGATACGATGGCCGCCCGTTTTTCATGGAGGTCTAGTGACGCTTCTCGTCGTCGTTCCAGTCGCGGCTATTGCAGTCCAGTTACTCATGTTCCGTTGGAGTTTTATCCGGGGTAATCGCCGCATCGCCCTACGTATCATGCATGTCATGACGTTCCTGTCCCTCTTCTACTGCTTTTTGGTTCATATCTTGAACTAAAAGAAACACCCCCGTCGCACCAGCGTCGGGGGTGTATTCGTACGTATTATTACGCGTATCGCTCTTCCACTTTTTGCCAATTCAGATTCTTCCAAAAGGCTTCCACGTATTTCATGCGCTCCGTCGGCTTGAAGTCGACCGTATAGGCATGCTCCCAAACATCGAGCGCAAACACGATCTTCTGTCCGCCGAGCTGACCAAACTCATGATCGGTGACCCAAACATTGAGTAAGTTACCATTGGTTTCATCGACAACCGTCAAAACCCAACCGATTCCGCGCATGGCGGCCATAGCAGAGATTTCATTCTTCCAAGCATCAAAAGTACCGTACTGCGCTTCAAGCGTCATCTTGAGCTTATCGGCAGAACCTTCTGACTTCTCAAATTGCGCAAAGTAATACTCATGCAAACGCATTCCGTTAAATTCAAAACCAAATCGGCGTGTGAGTTCCGATAGCTCAATCGCCATGGCCTCAGTATTCTGCTTGTGGGCAGCAACTTTTTCCATGAGGGCATTCGTATTCTTTACGTAGCCAGCATACAGTTTCAAGTGCTCACTGATCTGTGTCTCAGAAAGGCCTTCCAACGTTCCAAGGTTAAATGTTTTTGCGGTGTAAGACTGTTTCATATGAGAGAAACCTTACCCAAGTCTTGGCTACAGGGCAAATCGTGCACAAAATAGGGTTGACTGACAACCTGTTGCATGGTGCGATGCATGTCCTCCGAATAGTCGGAGTTGCAGCTTTGGAGCAGGGGATGAAAGAACCCAGTTTCATCCGAGTAGACCTCGGCGAAGAGTGGCAAAGAGCAAAGATGATGGAGTTGTTCCGCAAAGTCTTGCGTGAACACGACCTCCTGAGTGAAGGCTACCTCTACCACGCGTTTGATGGTGCTGAAACCCTCGACCGTGTTCAGTCGATCGGTTGCGACGCACTAAATCCGCAGATTTACAGCTGCGGGGTCGTTGCCGGAATCACTGACCGCCACTCGAGCCTCTACAATCCGCTGGAAACAGGAGTCATGCTGGAGAAGCCTGGACTCCTCATCTACAAGCGACGCAGCCTCGTCTGCATCGATGAAGCCCACTCGTCCTATCGATTCAAAGGACGTAACTACTTCCGTGGCCTCGTCGCCATACTCCTCGCCAAGCGGCCGCGTACGCGTCGTATGCCAGACCTCTATCCCTGAACAACCCCGGTCCGCCTCTCGGACCGGGGCTCTACTTTTATCGGCTGCGAACAATCTCCTCAACCATCTCGAGCGCTTCTTCACGCGTCTTGATTTCACCAGCATCACGAGCCTCCTCGATTTTTTTAATGATCTCTCCCATTCTTGGTCCAGCCTCAACACCAAGCGGAATCAAATCACTTCCGGATACAAGTGGTTTGGTCGACGCTTCTGCGAGCTGATGGTCGATAATCACTTTTTGCATGCGATCACTCGCAATATGTGGCTCGATATCAACCCCTGGCAAAGTTCTGCCTCGGTAATCCGCTTCAGAAATCGCAAGTAAAATACGCCAAGAAACTGGATGAATACGTTTAAGTAACTTTCTTACGGAATTCACATACTGTTCTTCATTCATCTTGTCTTTATCAATTTGTATCGAGAGCATTCCTGGTTTCAAATGTTCTTTTGCTGATACCAAAGCCGCGTCCCGTACAGCTTCCCCAAAACTCCATTTTGCCAAAAGCGATTTCGTTGGTTCAACACCCGCTTCTTCATGTCCCAGTGATCGAATACGCTTCACGCCATCTTTTTCACCAATCGCCGTGGTCGATGGCTTACCCAAATCATGGCAAAGCGCTCCCAGCACAATCTGAAGTCGCTCTTCTTCCGTAAAACGTTCAAACGGATTCTCATTTTTGCGTCTGCTGATGCGGGAGGCTTGATCAAGCACCAGCATCGTATGAATCCAGACATTGCCTTCCGGATGCCAATCAGGTTCTTGCGGCGTATCTTCTAAAACGACCAGCTCCGGATAATATTTGTCGATTATTCCGAGGGCTTTCATTAGCTCAAAACCAGTCGATGGTTTATCAGCTTGCAGCAAAAGTTTTTTGATCTCGGCGGTTATGCGTTCTGCTGGTAGATGATCAAGCTCGCCCTCATGAACCATTTTCTTCATGAGCTCAAAAGTCTCCTGCTCAACCGTCAGACCAAATCGCGCTACAAACTGTACGGCACGATAGATGCGCAACGGATCCTCAACAAACGTTTTTGTATCTACGGCACGGAGTGTCTTGCTTGCAAGATCGATTGCACCCTCAAACGGATCAACGAGTTCACCACTTATCAAATCGCGATACATCGCATTGATCGTAAAGTCACGACGACGCGCCGCTTCCTGAATGCTCATGTCTGGATCACCCTCGACCGCAAAATCTTTATGGCCTTTTCCAGACTTTGACTCACGTCGTGGAATTGCCACATCAACTTCAACGCCATTACCCAGCATCACCTTAAAAACACCAAACGATCGTCCAACCGTGACCACACCTCCATCAAACAGATCATGAAGTCTACGCTCAAGCGTTTCGATGGGCATGCCAAAGACTTCAATATCCGCATCTTTGGAAGCGATTCCAAGTAACTCATCGCGCACAAATCCGCCCACCAAAAAAGCGCGTGAGATTGAGTGTTGTATGAGGTCGATCGCCGCTTTTAAGTCCATGATAGGCAGAGCTACTATCGTTTCACGTCTCGTGCTAAATCAACAAACGATTTCAATCCGTTAATACTCGGGCGTTCAGGTAAATATGCAATCTCGATTGCATCACCAACCTTATATTGATCATATTCCGCATAAGTAAGTACGGTTGTATTTGAATACTCACCGCCCCGTTGGTCTTTGAAACGATAGTCGAGTTTCTGACGACGTGTCGATGAGCGCGGCGATGTAACCGAGCGTTTGCCAGTAACGTTGCCTTGCGCCGTTATGCCGCGTTCAGCCAGATTTTTCATTTCCATGACACGTTGCATCGCAAGAAAGATTCCTCCACTAATAATGAGGATGATCGCAACCAAGGAGAAGATGATAGGAAACATAGGAAGGATAGGAATTGAGTATTTAGAAGGACTATACATCAAATAAGCCCGAGATGTTTACCTATGGCCGTTTTAAGCTCTTCCAAACCGACACCAGAATGCGCCGACACAAACAGCGGCGTGTACTCAGCGTATTCTTTCTTGTTGATATTCGCCGGCTTCCGTTTCACCAAATCCATCTTATTAAAAACATAGATCTTGGGAATCGTATCTGCTCCGATATGTTTTAACACAGCCTCAACCTCAACAATCTTTTCATGAACATGCTTATCACTCACATCGATCACATGGAGCAGTAAATCCGCATCCACCGTTTCATCCAATGTCGATCGAAACGCATCAATCAATTCCGGCGGAAGATCCTGAATAAATCCGATCGTGTCAGAAATGAGTACCTCAGACCCTCCCCTCGAAGAAGGGGAGCTGGAGGGGTTAGCAATCCAAATCTTTCCAACATGCGTATCCAAGGTCGCAAACAACGCATTGGCCACATACGCACCTTTTTTAGACAGCGCATTCAAGAGCGATGACTTTCCAGCATTCGTATACCCCACGACCGACACCGTTTTCAAACCAACACGGTCACGTCGCTTGCGATGACCTTCTCTTGCAACACTCACGCGTTCCAAATCACGCTTCACTTTTTGTTCCTGTTCAAACAAGTGACGCTTCATGAGCTCCGTATTTGTTTCACCCTGTCCGCCACGCGCTCCGGTACCTCCTTTTTGCTGCATGAGCTCCATGCCCATACCAAAAATACGCGGACCCATGTGTCTGATCGCCGCGAGCTTGATCTGAAGCTTGGCTTCTGCCGTTTTTGCATGGCGATCAAAAATCTTTAAAATCAAATCGACGCGATCCCAAGCCTGCATATTCAGTTTTGCTTTTCGTAGCAGCTCATTCACGTTAAACATCTGTCCCGGCTTGAGCAGATTGTTAATGATAAGCACTTCCGCCTTCTCTTCTCTTGCGAGCTCGATCAATTCTTCCAGTTTTCCCGTTCCAATGTACGTCCGATAATCCGGCGTCCCACGTTTCTGAATCAATTTAACGATAATAATCCCGCCATACGTCTGCGTAAGTTGTTCAAGCTCCATGAGTCGACGTTTCGCAACCTTTTCATCCATGCTCGATGGAATAACATCGATCAAAATTGCTCTTGGTTTATTGGGAATGATAGCCATGACAAGAATGACACTACACTTGGCATATATTCGCAAATGAGACTAAGCTCACCCTATGAAAAAACAAGAATCTACACGCATTCATTACGGTATTCAGCCATCACCGTTTGGTCCGTGTTTGATTGGAGCTATTGATGGCAAAATCTGTAAAGTTTCATTTCTCGATAAGCCAAGCTCAAGCAAGGCAGAAGGGGAGTTACGCAAGCTCTGGCCAAAAGCCGAGCTGATGCATGACGATAAGACGATCAAGCCGTTCATCGCAAAACTTTTTGGACCCGCAAAAGGAAAAAAGAGCATTCCATTTATTTTGAAAGGTACACCATTTCAAATAAAAGTCTGGAAAGCACTCATGGCGATTCCAGAAGGAAAAACCAAAACATATAAAGAGGTCGCTCGCGCAATCGGTTCGCCTAAGGCTTTTCGAGCTGTCGGATCCGCCTGCGGCAAAAACCCAATCGGTATGCTTATCCCATGTCACCGCGTTCTCGCATCAGATGGCTCACTCGGTGGCTTCGGTTGGGGCCTTGATCGCAAAGAGTCGATGCTCGCTTGGGAAGCCACACAAACTAGTAAGAAGTAATTTTTATAACGATGAACGCCCCGACTCCAGTCCGCCAGCTGGCGGATGGAATCGGGGCGTTGAGCTACTCGTAAGGTTCGGGTGGATCCGAGTCTCCGGGCTCGATGGGTGTCACGGGTGCACCCATGATCGATGTGTGTTGATAGTCGTAGCTGGGCCGCTCGTGCCAAGCTTCGGTCTTGGAGATGAGCTTGGCTGGAGCAACTTTTTCATCACACGGCGGTACGGCTGGTGGTGCCGGATCGTTACGTGTCATGTAGTGAAAGACCAGTGAGAGCGGCACGATCACGATGATTGCCAGCAGGCAGAGTTCAAACATACGGAGCCTCCATTTCTGATATTTCAATACAAACATTGATATCGATTCTCGTCAATCATCCACAGGGAGGGGATTGACAATTCAATCAAAATATTCCAACGGAGTATAAGGCGGGAGTTCAAATCCCGTTGTCCCACAACCCGAGATCCCTAAGGTGATAACGATGCGTACCATCGGTTGTTTCTTCATGTTCATTTGGCTGTTTCTCAGTGGCTGCATGCTCGATCGTAATGCACTACCACCAGCTCTTGATGCTGGTACGTCGACGGACTCCGTAAGCGCCTCTCCACCACAGGACTGCGGTATGAATCCAGATGTATCGCTTTCGATTCCGGAACCGGTCGCGACCTGGCCGCGTTCGCATCCCGCTGGCACCTTGCTCGTCGATCATGATCGTGAGCTCTGGATGGTGATCGAGGATGGCCTGCGCGCTCCTGTATCCGGCGACGACACGCTCGGGGAGATCGGTCTCGATGAGCATGACGCTACGCCCATGACGCTCGAGGAAGAGCGGTGCCTGCATCCCGTGGACGACTACTGGGGTCCTGGCAACTACGGTTGGCGGCCGGTGTATGGTCCAAATGAATCAGACCCAGGCCCTTTCATGCTGGATGGCGCACTCCATGTTCGACGACCAGTCAGTACCGAGACTTTGGAGAGCTGGGGCTACTACTGGCGTTGGATGGATTACTTTGACGGAGGAGAAGACGAGTGGGCGTCCTACACCTTCGATCCCTCCTCCCTCCCGATCCGTGACGGAACCCTTGTTCATACCGAGTATGGCTTTTACTACGTCGTGCATGGTAGGTCGTTTTACTTCTTTCCAAACGACCTCATTGCCGCTACTGGTTACCATGCAGAGAATGCGCTTTGGATGCGAGATCAGCGTCTGCGAGAACTCGCACCCGCTTCAATCCGTTTTGATTACGATACGTTCAATCGTTGTCCTGCGGATGAGCTGTCGCTGTGAGCTCCTGGTCCGGTGATTTCACTCCACAAGGAGCGATCTACTTCTCGATCTTCATCGTGTCACTCGCCATCGGAATGGCGACTGTTCTCTGCTTCTTCTGAAAAACACCCCCGACTTCTCGTCGGGGGTGTTTCTTATTCCGCGTGTGGCTTTTCTGGATCTTCATCGATGGCTTTTATCGTCTCTTCTCCCGCCGTCGATTTATATATCTCCCACATGTCGGAGAGCACCGTCTTGAGTCCGATCAAGTCATTATCCGGATCAAGCTCAGCGTCACTCAAATGGCTGTCCACGACCTCATTAACAAGTTGCGACCACATATCTTTGTTAGCGACGCCCTGCGCCCTGGCTAACTCGGAAATCTCTTTAAACAGTTCCCCACGACTCAGTGTATCAAGATGAAGCATATGGCAAGATTCTATTCCCCAAACGTCGCGGCGTAAAATTCGACTCCGCTGTCTTGCATTTCCAGCTCAACCGTGTGACGGCCGCCGTTCGGGAAGCGTGCGATCGTATAGAGCTCCTTATCCTCGACTGTAATTGGATCAACGGTCTTTCCATCGACCACGATATTCACGCGTTTTGCTCCATCGATCGACCCAAGCACCAAATACATGGCATTGGATTCAACATTCATGCGGAAACGGTTCCCAATTTTGCTGGACACCGCCTTTTCTGCGGAGATATTCCATGAGCCTTCGATGCTCCACTCATTCGGCTTAGTCTCATGCAGTTGATATGCGGTTTCTGTATCGGCTTTTAACTCGCTCGCATTAGCAAAACCACTTGAACGTGCGCTTCCAAAATATGTTTCAGGCGTTTTCGTCTTCGCAAAGTCAGGAGCTTCAATGCCGCCCGTTGGCTGTTCTGTGAGCGCTCCGCCTTCTTGTAGCAAGTCACGAATCACGCCTTCTTGTGTGTCATATTCTCCCTCACCAAAATGCGTAAAACGCAATCGTCCTTGGCGATCAAAGAAATAAGCAGCTGGCCAGTAGTGATTGTTATACGCATTCCAAGTCGCATAGTCTGGATCAAGCGCTATCGGATACTCAAGTTTTGCTTTTCTAAGTGAGCTTTCAACATTCGCAGGAACTTTTTCAAAAGCAAACTCCGGCGTATGAACGCCAACGATAATTAGTCCATCATCTTTATACGCATCCCAAATCTTCCGCATGAACGGTTGCGTACGGATACAGTTGATGCAGGAGTAGGTCCAAAAATCGACCATGACGACTTTTCCTTTCAAATCTTCTTTGGTGAGCGGTCGATTTTCATTGGTATTCCACCAATTGCTGATTCCCTGAAAATCAGGCATCGATGCCGCAAGTACGGGTAACGACGAGGCTTTTGCTCCCATAAGGGATTCATCTCTAATGATAGGCATTTGGCTTTTCTGAAGTGCGACAGGATCCATCGGAGTGAGGCCTGCAGGCTTAAAGCTAAGTACGATAACCGCTCCAAGAATCAGTACACCAAATAAACCAAGAACAACCCAAATAGATTTTGTCATAATTTATAAATTGAAGTTAAGGGCAAAGAAGAGCCACGGCGCTCGTTCAATCAACCAGAGCTGTAACGCGATGTCTGCTTTTGTCACAAGCCCAATCGCCACAAGAATAATGAGCGCACCAAAGAATTGTTGAATGAGTGCTGAGTATTTTGAAATCGCACGAACACGTGTGGTTGCCGCCTGTCCTCCATAGGCGATAAGCAGCATGGGAATCCCAGCTCCGAGTGAGAAAGCAAAGAGCAATGCACCCGCTTGCACGATATCGCGCTTTGCCGCGACGAGAGTCAGTATCGATCCAAGCACCGGGCCCGCGCACGGAGTCCAGATCGCACCAAGTGAAACTCCCAGCACAAAGCCACTCCAAAGCCCGTTTTGATCCGATGATACTTTTGGCGCAACCTTTGCCATAACTGGCTCAAGTTTTGCAAAGACGGCTGTTTGTAACCTTGGAAACAGCATCATGATTCCAAACAATCCAATAACCGTTGCCGCAATATATCGCCACGCATCAGGCGAGAGTCCAAGGAAACTGCCAAAGATCGAGAAAATAAGCGCAAACAGGGTAAAAGAGATCGTAAAACCCAGTACAATCGTTACAGGACGCAAGGGATGTCGGCCGGAGGTCGAGGTTCCAAGAATGATAGGAAGGAGAGGTAGGATACATGGCCCGCCTATCGTGACGGCACCAGCCAAAAGGGCAAGAAGGAATTGCAACATAGTTATTTGGAGATTAAGTCGAGATATTCAATCGTTTGAGCATTCGTAATCGTGCCGATGGTCTTATGCTTCACGACACCATCTTTACCAATAAAGAAGCCCGTGTGCTGGTAGGGGACGCCAAATTCCTTTGCGAGTGCTGTCTCGTCCGCATCTGTTTCCGTATCTTTGAAATTAACTCGGAAACCAACGACACCGCCTTTGTGTTGCGGAACCACGCTTTGTAAACGCGGGTCCTGTTCACGACACGTTGGGCACCAGTTGGCGTAGAAGAAAAGAAAGATGGGTTTGTTAGCGAGTTTGGCAGCCTCGTATGCCGACTTTGTATAGGGTTGATAGCTTGTATTGTTTTCCATCATCGCATCATCGGTGCTTGTAACGGATTCTTTTGGGATCACCACCTCTGGCTGTGAAAGACATCCTTGGCCCATAAGAGCAACAACAGAGACGGCAAGAAGAAGTTTTGGAAGTGTGTGTTTCATAAAATATTACACAAAACGCAAAGGACATTTACGTTCTAAATTAAAAATTGCCTCAACGGGCTTCTGCAGAATCTTGGCGATCTGCAAAGCCAGCCAAAGCGAAGGAATGTAGTCGCCGTGTTCAATGGCGATAATCGTCTGCCGACTCACGCCGACTTCAGCGGCTAAAGCGTTTTGCGTTAGCCCTGCTTGTAGGCGTTCATCACGCAGACAAGAGTAGATTTTAGCGTTTTTTGAGCGAATTGGCACAAAAACAGGATCGCGTATGGGAAAAACAATGTCAAGTTGAGTTTACATGTGTTTTCCCGTACGTTCTGCTATGCTGACGTCATTATCCGATGACCGGATCGTTATGTCTGAGAGCGCATCGTACAACGTAAGTGTTCAATCGGAAGAGGGGCTTTTGAAGCAGGCAAAAACCGATCCACAATCCGTGGCAATTATTTACGATCGCTACGCCGACCGCATTTACGGCTTTCTTCTCAAGCGATGCGGTCACAAAGAAACCGCGGAAGATCTCGTCTCCAAGGTCTTTATGAAATTCATCGAGAATCTTCCCGGTATCGAGTGGCAAGGCGTTTCAATTTCCGCCTATCTCTTCCGTGCGGCGACCAACTCACTTACGGATCACTGGCGCAGTGCAAGTAATCGACTCGATGTAGAGGTCGATGAAGATTGGGACCCGCCATCACAAGCAAGTAAACCAGAATGGCACGCGGAGCTTTCTCTGGAACATGACAAGCTCATAGAAATAATAAAAACGATGTCACTGCGTGACCAAGAAATCCTCGACTTAAAATTTTTTGCAGGACTCGAGCCTGAAGAGATAGCAAAAACCATTTCCATTACCTCAAATCACGCGTCCGTACTTCTCTATCGCGCCCTTGGAAGACTTCGCAGTAAATATCTTGCCAAATATGTCCGACTCACCTGATCAACGTCATAACCTAGGATCCCGTCCGTTCAAAGAAACGTCACGGGCGCTTTCAGATATGGCTAAAAACACATCAGAAAAGCTCGATCCGGCCAAAAAGTCTTCTATTCGCGATCATATTTTTGTCTCAGCTAACAAAAAAATCACTATGTCAGAATCCACCAAAAAGGAAGCTCCAAAAAAGTCCAAAACCGGTTTTCGTCTGCCCGTTTGGCCAACCTTTGCCGTTGCCGGTATCGCCGCCGTTCTGATTTTGGCTGTGATTATCAATCGTCCAGGAAGTTTTCCATCTGCAAGCAGCGTTCAACTGGTCCGTGCGCTCGCCATCCCTTCCGCCCATGCAGCCGACGCCTTCACAGTTTTAGCTGATAAATCCGACGCCGCCGGCATGGATACGGATACAGCTTTCACTGTATCTTCAAAAATCGATGTTTCCGCAGGCGAGCTCGAGCAAGCGCTCCGCATCGTCCCTCCGATCGATATCGATATACAACCAACAGGAGACAACACATTTAAACTCGTACCAAAAGAGCCACTTGCACCTGGCGAGATCTATCGCGTAACCATCGCCACGACCATTAGCGACGGCGATGCTCCTCAAGCCCGCGAATTCTCCTGGGCACTCCAAACCAAGAACGATTTTCGTGTTCTCTCGATGATTCCGCGCGACGGCTCCTCTCGCGTTCCGATTAACACAGGCATTGAATTCAAAATGTCCCGTGACGGCTGGGTCGACCCTGCCTCGCATTTCAGCATCTCACCTTCTGTAGAAGGTGAGTTCCGCTCCCAAGGACGTTTGTTAGCTTTTGTACCAAAGCGCCCGCTTCAAGAAGCGACACGTTACGAGATTACCCTGAAAAAAGGTTTCAATATTTCCGGCAGCGATCTCGCTCTTAAGGACGATGTACTCATCCGTTTTGAAACCGACTCAAGAGTTCTCGCTAATCCGGAAGAGACTGTTTTCTTGCCACTGGACGAGCGTTTCCAATTTGAGCCAGCCAAGGATATTCAAATCGATTTACCCTTTGGTGTGCCTTCTGCCCTACAAGGCGCTCGCGTTACCGGCTTCAAACTCACACGTGAACAAGCGAAGACTCTTTTAGAGAAACGTCTCTCCATTCCATCTTGGACTGTCGCAGAAAAACAACGTTATGCAGATTTTGAGCAGCTTGCAAAAGTAGAGGCCTTCAAGGTCGATGCAAAATTGATCGATGAGAACTACAGCAAAGTCCTCGCTCTCCCTCCGATCAATGAGCCTGGCTACTATATCGTTCGTTTTGACCCCATCGCCTCAAGACCCGTACGCGCTTCTTGGACTTTTGTTCAGGTGAATAATGCCGCCGCCTTCTTGAAGGCTGATAAAGACACCTTGCTCGTCTGGGCGATTAACCCTGCAACCAATCAGCCACTTGGAAATCTCACGCTTCGTCTAGGTAGCACTCAGGTAAAAACGGATACCAACGGACTTGGTCGTCTGCCGACACCGTCAGCCCTTACTTCTACATCGACCAAAGCCGGCGACGTCTACCCCTTTGCGATTTTGGAAGTCGGAGAAGGAGAAGTTTCCTCGCTCATGGTGATGCGCAAGTCTTATGACGTCTATGCATTTGATTTTGGTAATCAAGATCAAGTGATTTCCGATACGGTCAGCTATCTCTATACCGACCGACCCCTCTATCGCACAACAGACGAGCTACGTTTCTTTGGACTTGCTCAAGATCGAGAATCGCATCGCGCTCCAAATGCAAAGATGACACTCCGTCTTCGTAAATCATCATACTGGTTTGATTTTGGAACAGGAGAAGAAAAAGTCTATCAAGAAATCGATGTGACACCTGATAACGCGGGCCGTCTTGATGGAAAATTGGACTGGGACGGATTGGCTCAAGGTTATTACTCCATTGAGTTACGTCGCGACAACCGCACGATCGCTACGCGCAGCATTGAAATCCGTGAATTTGTGAAACCCGCCTATAGCATCGAGGTCATTCCAGACCGCGACTCCATGTATAGCGGTGAGACGGTCGCAGGTACCGTGCGCGTTCGATTCTTTGACGGAACGCCTGTTCCTCGCCAGAAGCTCCGCTTGAACGCACGTGGTGCAGGTCCGGAAGAAAACAAAGATTTGGAAACAGACGCCAACGGCACAGCTCGCTTTGAAGTCAAAGCCGAGTTTTCGCAGTGTGCGACGGTTGCAGAGGACACGACGCTCTATACAGAAACATACACCTTGTCCTGCTATCCGGAGGAACGTCGTCAAATCGAGGTTCGACCGACAACAGGCGAGGAAGGAGAGATTGTAGGCACAAGCTCCATCGCCGTACGTAGAAGTAAGCTCGGTTTGGATTTGGATTTAGCAGTAAAAGACAAACAGGCGACGATCTCTATCAAGACTTGGCAGCACGCTTTTGCCGCCGATGACACAGGCCGTGCAAATCCTTGGACCAATCGTGAAACCCAACTCACCGTCATCCCTTGGCACTGGGAGCGTGTTGAAAATGGTTTTTACTATGACGTTATCGAGAAGAAAAACATTCAACAATATCGATACGTTGCAAAATATGAAGCCGCGATCCGCGCAACCCTGAAAACCGATGCGCGTGGTCAAGTTTCCTACCAACTTCCGATGGACGCATCCAAAGACTATCTCCTTATCGTAGAGGGTGCAGATGACCAAAACCGACTGGTTCGTGAACTCCGTTACGTTTGGCCAGGAGGTTATGGCAGCTATGCCCGTTACACACCGGATGAAAACAAGGATCCAAACCTCACGCTCCTTCCAGACTCAAACGGAGATGCGACCAAGCCAGGTTATGCGGTTGACCAAGAGCTTGCCGCGGAATTCCGTCTTGGAAATGATCCAATCGAGGTTTCTAAAACTCCAGGAATTCTGTATATCCTTGCGTCACGCGGTTTGAAAGATGTGAAAGTGCTCAATGCTAATCGTTACCCCTTTCGTTTTGAGCTCGGGATGATTCCAAACGTCGAGGTCTATGGTGTGACGTGGCAAAATGGTCGATTCATCGAAGTAAGAAATACAGCGACCTATCGCTCAACCGACCGTGAGCTTGAAGTTACAGCCAAAACCGATAAAGAACGCTACGCCCCAGGTGAGAACGTCAATGTAACGGTTACAGCTAAATTAAAATCAACGGGAGAACCCGTCCGTGATCTCAAGATCGGCTATTCGGCTGTCGATAAAGCACTGCTCGCGCTCTCTTACGACGACCCAGCTCGTCCGCTCGACTCAATCTATGGCTGGGTATCCGACGGTATGATTTTTACCGGACGTTCTCATGAACAAGTGTATGACGGTTTTGGTGGGGCAGAAAAAGGTGGTGGAGGAACAGGCGCCATACTCGCCTCTGCTCGTAAGAATTTCAAAGACACCGCCGCCTTTGGCGTCGCATCTTCCGATGGAAACGGCGCAGCACGCTTTTCATTTCAGGCCCCGGATAATTTAACCGGTTGGCGATTAGAGATGGTCGGTTTGTCCGGAGCGCTCGATGCAGGCGCCGGCCGTATCGATGTGAATGTCTCCAAACCGGTTTTTGTGGAAGCCGTTTTGCCGCCACGTCTTCTCGCCACGGATAAACCCGTCCTTAAGCTTCGTGCATACGGCGCGGGCCTTCCGGAAGGCGCCGCCGTGACATTTATCGTCGATGCTCCATCGCTCGGACTTCGAGAAGCAAAAGTATCTGGTAAAGCGCTGGAACCTTCTTATGTCGCGATTGATACATTGGTCCCTGGCAATCACAAAGTGGTGATTGGAATCGAGTCAGCGCAAGGCAATGATGCAGTTGAGCGCACACTCGACATTGAAACCTCTCGTTTCTTTAAGGACGAGTATGTTGCCGTCGATGCATCTCCGGGATCCGCACTTCCGAGTCTAGGCGTTCCGGAAGCCGACATTGTTTTCTCGGCAAAAAATCGCTCATCATTACTTCCGTACCTGCACGAGCTCGCTTGGACTTCTTCTGCACGCGCCGATGCCAAGCTCGCGGCTCGTTATGCGGTGAGTGTGCTCAGAAACACATACAAACAAGATGAGTCATTGCTTCCAACCGATGCAGAATTTGCTGAAGACCTTGCACAATACCAATCAGAAGGTGGCTCAATGTATCTCCTCCCATACGGCGATACGGATCTTGAACTCACCGCAGAAGTTGCGGCGACCGTACCAGAGTTGATCGACCAAAACTCCATGGCTTCCGCGCTTTGGAATGAGCTCGACGATAAAACTTCGAGCCGTGAAGTCCAAATTCAGGCTCTGTCCGGTCTTGCTGCTCTCGGAGAACCAGTTTTGGCCAGTCTTCAAACGGCCGCAGAAATCCCAGATCTCTCTTGGAGAGAGCAGCTCGCCATCGCCCGTGGACTTTCTGCGATCGGTGACCGAGAGCGCGCCCGTAGCATCCTAGAGACGCTTCTCAAGCGCTCCGTAGAGCGTGACTCGCTCACACGCCTTGAAGTTTCTAGCGTTGAAACGGAAAATATTGAAGCGAGCGCTGACGCCGCCGCCCTCGCCGCGGCACTTGCTCATCCGCAAGCAGTTCCATTGCGTCGTTATGTCGATTCCGTCTGGAACAGCGACGCTTTTCCTGTGCTAGCCAAAGCTCGTTATCTCAAAGCGGTACTCCCAACCTTGCTCGATCGTGAAATCAAACTCACTTACACCTTTGGTGACGATGACCGCACCATGCTCTTCGAGGAGAGCCCGGTACAAACACTCAAGCTCACCGCTGATGAGGCACGCAAATTCCGTGTCACATCCGTCGATGGTCCGATACAAATTACGTTCCTACGCCGCACCGCAGGTAAACCCGATTCCAAACCCGAGGTGTCCATTTCACGTAGTTATAAACCCGCCGACAACCGTAATCTCTCCGATCTCCGCGAGGGCGATACAGTCGCTATCACTCTCAACCCACAATTGGTAAATGGAAAAGCGGTTAATGGCTGTTATCAAGTGGTCGACAATTTGCCAGGTGGATGGCAACCGGTGATCGCCAGCTACAATTACTACGCGAGTTCCTCGTGGTATCCATACGACTCGGGAGACGGTCATGTGTCCTTCCTTGTCTGCGGAACAGCAACCGACCGATTACAGCCGATACAATACAACGCGCGTGTTGTCTCGCGCGGTACCTATACAGCAGAAGCTCCGCTCATCCAGCACAGTGAGTATCCATCCATAGCATCCGTCGGAAAAGATGAAACCGTTATCGTGAAATGAAACACGTTCTTATTCTTGGGCTCGTCGCCTTAAGTCTCGCTCTTGCGGGGCTTTTGGCATTTCTGAACGCATCAACCACAGAGTTGAAAACAATCCCGCAGACAGATCCTGTCTCCGGTTACGGTGATGTACCAGTCGGGGAGGATCAGACTGTACCTATCGACGCCGACAAATTCCTTGTAACGGAATTATATAAAAAAGCTTGGTCGATTGCACCAGAAACGGCCGTTTGTCACACCTATCGTGCCGCTATTGTGAATCATCATGCGCTCGCATCTGATTTGATTGTAAAAACCTTGCAAGAAATCGTCCGTTGTCGCAAGGACCTAAAAACAATCATCATTCTCTCACCCGATCACTATGCGGCAGGAGCGCATCAAATCACGACGCATCGTGCATCGTATGCAACAGCAGGGGAGAGAGTGAATATCGATACGAAAGTCGTAGATAGGCTAGAAAGATCAGTTACAGATATCGGTGAAGATCCAAGAATCTTTGAACGCGAGCACGGAATCGGCGTGTTAATCCCATTTCTACATCGACTCGCCACCGGAATAACCATCGTTCCTATAGCTATCAAATCATCCGTTACACAAAAACAACTCGATGAACTTGCTACCTGGCTCCGATCGGAGTCGGAACTTGGAAACTTTCTCCTTGTATCATCGGACATGTCTCATTACTTGGATAAAACGGTCGCAAAAACAAACGACGAACGTACAAAGCGTGCGTTCGTCGAAAACGATGTTTCTTTTTTTAGAGAAGCAAAAGATCGCTTTACCGATAACGGACCATCCATCGCCGCGACGATTCAGGCCCTAGGTTCACCTCGCTTCAGTCTCCTAGATCAAGCGATCTCGAGCGATTACAGCGGTTCAACCGGCTTCACAACAAGTTATCTTGTCGGGGCTTGGTACTAAGCCTCAACCTCGAGCAAGCGGGTCACAACTTCCAGCGGTTCTTCTTTCATTAAGTTGAGATGTAGCACTTTTCCGACAGATTCCTGCACCGTATGACTCGAATGCTCGACAACCATGTTACTAAGCTCGGCCTCCATCACAAGATGTACGGTATCAGCCACGCCCTCGCTCATGATTTCATCTAAACGCGAGACAATCATATGGATGAATTGATGCAGACGGTTATCATCCTTGAGTTCTACGCCAAGCTCACGACCTTCTGAATCGCTTGGAGTATCACGCTCAAGCTCGAGTAAATCGACTTCTTCCATCGTGTCGTTATGCGCCAACCAAAATTGCGCATGGATTTTGTCTGCGATAAGGATCAAGGCTGGGAATTCAAAGCGTTGGAGTTCTTGAGGGAGTTGCATATCAAGATAATTGTAAGTGTTTGAGGTAAAAGACGAATGGCTTTTCAAAATGGTGTCGGCTACGCAAGCAGAGGTCAATGGTATCGAGTAAGGGCGTCTTTACTTTGATTTTTCGTGCGAGTTTCACGGCGAGTGTAGTTGCAACGATTCCTTCTACGGTTCCGAGCCCTAAGTCCTCTGGTTTAAGGCTTTTTGCACCGACCAATCGTTCACCATAGGTTCGATTTCGTCCATGCGGACTCATGCCCGTAACAATCAAATCACCAAGCCCCGCTAAACCCTTCGCTGTATCCACATGTCCACCGGCCTTAACGATCAAATGCTCCATTTCTTCGATAGCTAATGCGAGGACCATGGCTTTGGCATTGGTTGGATATTTCAACCCATCACACATGCCAAGCGCAATCGCATACGGATTTTTAAGCGCTGAAGCTAAGCCCACTCCCAGCAGATCCGTCGACGTAGCACATTTTACTGTATCTGTTTCTAAAAGTTTTTTGACGCGAGCAATCGCAACCTTATCTCTTCCTGCAATAATGAATCCGGTTGGGGAGCCCTTCACCATCTCCGTTGCGATCGCCGGACCACCCAGTGTACAAATCTTCCGACGAAGGGCCGATGGAAGCTGATCTGACTCGCTCATAATGAGCGGCTCAAGTGTTTCTGCATCAATACCCTTCGTGATACTCGCGATCGACTTAATAGTATTTGTAAGAAAAGGTTTGGCCGCCGCCATGACATCGCCAACAGCAAAAGAAGGTACAGCTATAAAAACATCTTCCGCATCTTTGAGCACTGCGGCCAAGTTATTCGTCGCCGTAACATGTTTAGCAAAACGATGTCCGGCCATATACTTGGTATTACAGCGATTTTTTCGTAGATCTTTCTCCACGTCTTGCTCGATGCAGTACAAACGAATCGGTCGCTTATGACGTACTAAGTTAAGTGCGAGCGCGGAGGCCATATTCCCAGCACCCAGTATCGCAATCGGAGCCTTGTTCATGGCCAAGAGTATAAACGAAGCCCGCCCCCGACGCGAGTGCGTCAGGGGCGGTTCAGAAGTTGTCTACCAGCCGCTATCTCGCTTGAGGCGTTGCGCCTCGAGATACGGATGCGACGTGTCACGGCCGAGTGCGAGGAAAAGCGCGCACAGCCGGTCGTAGCTCTCAGGAGGGAGGGCAAAGAGCACCTCGAGGTCACCGATCAGAAATCGCTCCTCGGCTTCAGAGCGCTGCAGCATCTGGAGAAATGTTAGCGAGTTCATCTGCAACGATCCTTCGGTGACGATGAAGTCTCGCGTGTCTTGGTCCGGCACCGTGTACTTGGTCGCGGGAATGTACAGCCTCCGCAAGCCGTCGATGTAGATTGGCCCATCAGCGACGATACCGATGATGATCGGCTCGTTGGGCATACGGATTGAGAAAAGCTGACCTTGGCGCTTGGCCAAAAGTTCGACGAGCAGATGGAGCCGTTTCTCGGCATCACGAGCCTGCTCCAGGAGCAGACGCTTGGGATCGATGAACGTTGAAGTGTACGCCTCTGTTTCTTGCATGAAGACTCCAATGGTTGATAGGAACGAGCACGACAACGTTAAGCTGATTTCTGGGTCGCTGTCAATCCTTCAGTCGCCCTTAAGCTGTTCATGCTGAGCGATGTATGTCGCGCCATGACCAACCAACGTGCTGATCGGAATCCCTTGGGTGCAGAGCGGGCACTCAACCTCTTCCCAAGTATCTTCGACGTCCATGTTAATGAGCGAGCAGAGCTTGGGAACGCCCAGCATCTCAGAAGTCACGCGTCCGCGATTGCAAATAGCCCCAACTCCGATCGGAACGCCTCCTGCTCGCGTAACAGCTTCCACTGTCCGCTTGATGGATCCGCCAGTCGTGAGGATGTCATCCACCACGAGCACGCGCTTGTCTTGCAGATACTCGGGATACGGATCACGGAACGTGAAACCTTCACCCTCCTTTTCCGCAAAAGCCCAGGGGACAACGTCGCCACGCCAAAGCGTGAGCGACTTGGCCGTGCACAGCGCAAGTGCGATCCCGCCCAACGCCGGACCAACCACCACGTCGACCGGATCTTCCTTGAAACAGATCGCAAGATCGATACACAGCGTGCTAAGCAGTACCGAGTCCGGATACATCCGGATCTTGTTGATGTAGACGGATGAATGCTTTCCGCTCTTGAGCACAAAGTGCCCTTGCATGATGCATTGCTTTTCCGCCAAGACATCGACTGGTCGCTCCAACTTGGGCATATGTACTCCTATGAGATGAAAGGTGCACCCCGAGATTAGCCTAGGTTGGGCCTTGTCGCAAATACTGTTTCGCGCTAATCTCGCCCCGTTCGTCCTGATAGTTCAACGGATAGAATGCGTGGCTTCGAACCACGAGATGGGGGTTCGATTCCCTCTCGGGACACCATACAAAACACCCGCCAATCGGCGGGTGTTTTGTTATGTGCCTTTTTTTCCGGGTTGCGTTCTCCAGCCCTTGGCATCGAGTCCAGCTTCAGCTGCAGATACCTGAGCTTCTTGCTTGCTTGTACCTTTTCCAACGGCGACTAAGTCTTTTCCGAGGAACACACCAATCGTAAATTCTTTGGCGTGATCCGGACCTTTCTCTTCTAGTACTTTGTATGTCGGTGTAATGCCAAGCAACTCTTGCGACGTTTCTTGAAACTTACTTTTAGCATCGATATACAATTCATCTTTCAGAATCTTCGGTAGATGCGAGAGAATATGCGCACGGATAAATTTCTCGGCTGCTTGAGCGCCACCGTCCAGATAAATCGCGCCAATGATCGCTTCAATAGCATTTGCAAGAATATACAAACGAGCTTTTGAATCTTTGTCTTTTGCCTCGCCCTTGCTCATCAAAATATATTCCTCAAATTGGAGTTCGCGTGCGATGCCAGCCAAAGTGAGTGCATTCACCAAGGCAGCGCGCCAGTTGGTCAGATCACCCTCATCATTAGCGTATGTCTTGAACAAATGTTCCGTAACAATCAACTCGAGAACCGCATCGCCAAGAAATTCGAGACGTTCATTATGCGGATATGGATGGTCAGAATTCTCGTTCAAGAATGAACGATGGGTGAGTGCCTGCAGGAGGAACGAGCGGTCACGGAAAGCGTGCCCCAGGCGTTCTTCCAGCGGGCCGTAGTCGGTGCTCGCTGAAATCATAAGATTAGATATTGTTGATCTGTGAGTTGTCGTGTTTTATTTCAGTAATTTCTTTTTTCTCCTTTGGCTTATCAGAATCCTTGTTAACGCCTTGCGCAACTTGATCGCGGTAGATAGCTCCCAAGACACCGTTCACAAATTTTCCGCTCGATTCTCCGCCAAATGTTTTAGCGAGTTCAATCGCTTCGTTGATGGCTACCTTGCTCGGAATATCAAAATTGAACAAGAGTTCATAGGTACCAATGCGCAAAACATTGCGATCCACCGTTGTAATCTTGACGAGCGGCCAATCGGGTGCAAATTTCGTAATGGTTGCGTCGATGTCCGCCTGGTTCTTGATCACACCTTCGACAATATTTTTGGAAAACTCTTTTTCATCAAACTCCTTAGTGAATTCCTCAATATTGCGGTCGATCAAACCCGCAGCCTCACGTTCGCCACCATAAAAATCCCACTCATACAATGATTGCATGGCGAGAGCTCTGGCAAGATGGCGATTGGACATAGGTGCAAAGGAGCGAACGTTCAGGCAGGGGAGATCTTACGCTTTCTTGGCGCGAGTCTTTGGCTTAGGCATTTTTTCCTCATTCTTGTGATCATGGCCTTCATGGTCTTGATCATGCTTCGGCTTAGTCTTAGCGAGGGCCTTAGCAAGCTTACGCTCGCTGCCTTTCACGTGAATCTTGATACCGTTATATTCCGTAGCGCCAGGGGCGGCACGGTGCATAAGGTGAGTGCGACCAGCCTTATCAGTAGTAATTGAAGGCTTAGATAACGCAAAATGCGAGGCGCGGCGGCGTTTGTGTGAGCTAGTTCGGCGATGGCCAGGGAGTCCCATATCAGTTAAATCAGTGGATTGATTGGTAAACTCTACCAAAAAGCTGTTTTTTTTGCAAGGTTTGGAGAAATATGGGTATACTTTGCCGCAACATATGGAACAAACACTTGTATTGATCAAACCGGACGGCGTTCAGCGCGGTTTGACGGGTCAGATAATCACGCGTTTTGAGCAGGTTGGATTAAAAATAGTAGCGATGAAGATGGTTCATCCGGAGCAAGAAGATGTCGATAGACACTATGCTTTGACGGAAGAATGGATGATGGCCGTCTTCACAAAGGCTAAAGCCAAGTATGAAGCAGAGGGTCAGTCATTTCCGTTTGACGATCACAAAGCTTATGGCGGTGAGATCAAGCGTGGCCTCGTAGACTTTCTACGCTCGTCCCCAGTTGTCGCTCTTGTTCTGGAAGGTGAGATGGCTGTCTCGCTTGTCCGTAAGCTTGTCGGTGCAACAGAACCAGCTTCATCTCCAGCCGGAACCATCCGTGGAGATTTATCGCATGATACTTACGCGCTTTCCAACGCGCAGAACCGTCCGCTTCGCAACTTGATCCACGCCTCCGGAAATATTGCGGAAGCAAAAAATGAAATTGCTATTTGGTTCACCGATATCGAGCTTCATAAATACGAGCACGTGAACGATCGCGTTCAATACGATCCAAAGTGGTTTCTCCCAGAGTAAAGAATTACGACAAAGAAAAATCCCGATGCAAACAAGCATCGGGATTTTTTGTTACACTGCCTGCATGGCTTCTCGATTACGACGTCTCGCAAAAATACTCGGTCCAGGTTTTATTACGGGTGCCGCAGACGACGATCCGTCTGGTGTTGCAACCTATGCGCAAGCCGGAGCGCGTTATGGTTACACGCCGCTTTGGACCCTGCTCTTCACCTTCCCGCTCATGTTTGCCGTGCAAGAGATGTGTGCACGTATTGTACTCGTGACCGGAAAAGGGCTAGGACGCAATATTCGCGAGTATTCCAAATCGCTCGTTGTTCCGGTTGTCTTGTTATTGTTCATTGCAAACATTGTAAATATCGCTGCAGATCTCTTAATGATGGCGGAAGCAGCGAGGCTCGTTGTACCGCTTCCAACCACGTCGCTTCTTTTGGTTTTCACAATGATTAGTCTGTGTTTAGAAATATTTCTTTCTTATTCCACTTACGCTAAATATTTAAAGTGGTTAACACTTACTTTACTCGCTTACGTCGCAGTCGCCATCGTTTGGCCAATCGATTGGAGTGCTGCCTTGACCTCAACCTTCATTCCTACCTTCATTTCGGACCGTGAATTTATTTATTTATTAATTGCACTTCTCGGTACGACGATCTCACCTTATCTTTTTTTCTGGCAAGCCGGACAGGAGCGGGAAGAGGAGCGCATGCATCGCCATCATCATAAAGCGGACGGAACGGATCGAGCACTTGTAAAAGAAATCCGTAACATGCGCTTAGATACAGGTGTCGGCATGCTCGTATCAAATATCGTTGCCTGGTTTATCTTGTTGATTGCGGCCGGCGTCGTCCATCTTTCCGGCGGATCCATAGAGAGTGCAGGAGATTTAGCCAGATTACTAATCCCTGTGGCGGGTGAATGGGCTGGTTTGGTATTTGCTCTCGGTATTATCGGCGTAGGCTTGCTCGCTGTACCGGTTTTGGCTGGTTCTACAGCATATGCCGTTGCAGAAGGTCTAGGTTGGAAAACGGGCTTGGATAAGCCGTGGCACAAAGCACGCGGATTTTATGGAGTAATCGGCATCTCCACCTTGATTGGTTTGATCTTTTCCCTTATGAATTTTTCACCAATTGGCCTACTGGTAGCCTCGGCCGCATTAAACGGTGTGATCGCGGCGCCACTTTTATTGGCGATTTTGATGGTCGGTAACGATAAAAAGCGCATGGGAGCGTGGAAAAATGGCGTTTGGTCTAACCTTTGGAATGGAATTGTCGTAGGTGGCCTTGGTCTCGCGACCATTTGCTTAATCGCTCAATCTATCAGGACCTAGCCAAGCTCTGGTTTTTGTGGAAATCTCGGGGTCCGTTCTTTTCATGAGAGGGAATACGGAATGAGCAAAGAACGACTCGCGCGCAAATTTCCGAGCCTCATCCATCTGCGTCCAGCTTCGCTTGGCCAAATGGCCGCGGACCACCACTCCGTCATGTACGGTGAGATCATCCGCTGGCGTATATTGTTTAAGAAGCTCGATACCACCTCCGCCAAAGCCGATCGCCTTGAATGGAAGTCGGAAACCAAGATGCAGGTCTTACTGCAAACGTTTCACGATCATTTCGTCGGCAGCCTGCGTAGGGCAAGCGGTCGCAAGACTGTGCCCATGTATCACGGTTCACCCGCAGATTTTGATCGCAACTATCCAATCTGGCGCGATGCATGTCGCGATGTCGAGGAGCTCTATGACTACCTCGTCTCCTATCTACCTCGTCTGCTCGAGGTCGATGGCCAGAATCGCGACCTGCATCACATGTTGCGACGCCCGGAAGAAATTCGAGCAACGCACAATCCGATCAAGCTGCTCGATCTAGCGCGCAAACCAATGCCGCCAGACCGTATCTGGGACGACTGGCATTGGATTCGCCGCTTGGCGCAATCCAAGCTCGTGCTCGCGCAAGCATTCTTTGAGTATCGTCGCTCCGGCTACGCGCCAGAGACGCTTGAGGATGAAGCGGTGCAGCTCAAGCGTTTCCTTGAGCGCGTTCTGTTTGAGCGCGGTTCCAAGGAAAAGGTAAAAATCGTCGCATCGCTGGATCCTGAGCACGCCTTTGCGTGCAAGGAGTATCGTTATGCGACTCCGCGTGAATCCTCGCTGCCTTCAGATGCGCGTTTCTCGGTAGAGACCAATCGCTACCGCTTGCGCGGAAAGGAGCGGACTCCGGTTCTGTTCTTCATCCGCCACAAGCGTTTTCCATTGCTCAAAGGATTGATCAAGGACATTCGTTTCCCGCAACTCGCTAATATTGGCGACGGTGTGGCCATGACCTTTGCGATCGACGCCGACACGGATCTCGATGAAGTTGTGTCGAGTGTCCGTCACGTCCTTGTCCCATGCCCCGGATCTGTCTGCGACCAGGATTCCAACATTGGTTTGCGTGAAGGACGCAAGCTCGATGACACCAACGGAAGTTCTAGTCGACGTTTCAAAGCGATGAAGTACAACGCACTCGTTGCGGATCGTGTGGTGGAGGTGCAATTCCTTTCCATCCGCGACTTCATCGACAGTAAGTGCCGTCACGACGACGCGCATCATGGCTGTTACAAACTGCAACAGTACTGTAAGGATATTTTTCCTATACTTTTTCCACAAGAACTTACCGGTGTTCCGTGGCCGGGAGATTTTCAGGAAACGGATGGAGTCACTTTGCCGCAAACCAACCCGAATGTGTGGGATGCGCTCGTCGCGCATGTCCGTGCGTACGACAATAACGGAAAACTCTGACACTTACGCGGCCCGACACTCGTCGGGCCGCTTTCATTTTTTTTATGAAAATAAGACGCCCCGGTCTGCGAGATGCAGACCGGGGCTGTTCATCAGAAGTCGCGGATGGCGACGGCTGGCATTGGGGACGGCGCAAAGTAATGCGACACGCCACCCAGAAGCACATTCACATCAGGGTTGTTGTACTCCTGTCCGACCGACGAGAGAATCCATGTCCAGCGTCCATCCGAGCGGAGGGGAGGCAGGACGGAGATCTCGTTGGCCCACGAGTAGAGATCATTGTCGCTTGCGACGACCTGGATCACTCCCGTAAGGAGATGGACACGCCGTAGCGTGTTGTAGCCGCCACCCGCCACGTCGGCGGGAGCGCGCTGCCAGTAGAGCCAGGGGCTCGTCGGATGGAAGCGGTCGTAGTCCATACCGTCCGTCAGGTCACTGAGACCTGACGTGGGCGGAACAACGACACGCACCGCAGCGGACTTCAGGAAAGGCGGAGTCGCCAGATCCGAAAGCACGCTTTCATCGACGCAATAGATGCCACCCGGCCACGTGACAGGGAAGCACACCTCTTCGGTGACCGCCGCATACGTGATCGAGTGAGCGCCAGGGAAGAGACCAAGGCCCGGAGGGAATCCAGGCGGCGCAGGCGTGAGCAGCGTGTACGGGGCGATCACCCCAGACTCGTTGCGTCCGACGCCTTCCACGGGGCCGCGCGGCTGTCCAGCAAAGCGCGGATCAATGATCGCAAGCGACCAGTTGTTCAGCGATGCATCAGACACCCAGACGGCGCCAGCGATGTTGTCCGTGATTGCCACGCGTCCTCCGGGGAGTAGCGCGATGGATCCTGGGTAGAGGATTCCATCCGGCAACGTCGGCGGGCCATTCGGATCCGGAAGTCCGGAAGCGAGCGGCAGTATGTGTGTCTCGAGCAGGGTGGTCGTGAGACCATTTCGTCGTGTGTATCGATACGAGTACCGATACACACGCGTATTTGTCGCATACGGCGAGCCGATGAAGGCTGGCGGCATGCGCGCGTCCATGAGGAGGAATCGTCCTTGCGTACCGGTCAGACCAGCGCGCGAGAACGATTCGATCTTGATAGTCAGTGGGACCAGGAAGCCACCAGACGGCGGCGTCACATCTCCCAGGTTGTTACCGCTGACGCGATGCGCCACATGGACTCCCGGAGGAGTCGTGGGTGACGCACTCGGCTGTAGAGCGAACAGCAGATCCGTATCACCGCCGACTCCATGAATGGCAAAGCCATCCGGGAATTCGGCGAGTGCTGCCGGACCAGCGACGATGCTGCCAGACAAGGCAGCCGTCGTTGCTTCTGCTGGCGGATCGCTGTTACTACAGCCGACACACATGGTGAGCAAGAGGAGGGTTGCTCCGCAAATGGAGCGTTGATGGTGGATCACGTTACCTCTTTTGTCGATTGTTTCCGTTACTACTTTAAGTGAAAGCAAGTTTCGGGACTGCTAGCATAGAGATCGAGTAAAATTTGGTCAAGACTTTGACGGTTATTTGCACATATGGAATTCTAGAAATGATCGGTGTGAGGATTCGGGCTAATGTTCGACTCGTGAGACTTGGTCTGCGTATCCGCCTTGGCGGAAGGGCAAAGGTCTCGGGCGGCTTATCACCATCGGTAGACTCGATATCGGCCACACCTGGTATCGATATCTACCGAGTAGGTTTTGCCCCATTTGAATGAGCCGAATACCTCACATCGGTCTTTTTGTTTTTTGAAAAATTCTAAAAAAGAAGAACGACCCTGTGAGTAGGGTCGTCCCTCATGGTGCCGAGAGCCAGGATCGAACTGGCGACGCAAGGATTTTCAGTCCTTCGCTCTACCACTGAGCTACCTCGGCGGGATTTTTTTGCTCGCAGACAGTACCAAGGTTACGGAAAAAAGCAAAGGGGAGGCAGCATACATGCGCCTCCCCCAGTCAGCCAACCGCATGAGAGCGGTTGGGAATGTTGTTCATGAAGCGGGCGATGCCCAGCTTAGCCTCACTAAAGTGCTGGAAGCGGATATTGACGATGTTAGGGAGCTCGTAGAGCGGATCCCCGGGCAAATGAATGCCCCTGGGCTCGTGTTGCAGTGCCAGCATCGGAAGTCCGAGTATGTGCACGTACATCGCGATAGCACCGCGCAGATCGTTCTGACCATCTCGGACGATGACAACGCAGTTGGACTGCTGAATCATCGGCAAGAGGTTACGGAAGAAGGTAGGTATCTCCTTCTTGCGATTGTCGAGTGCGTATTGCGTCGACGGATGAGACTCAGGATCGGACAAGATTGTGGGAACCTCGATGTCCGCAAGACGCACACCATGCGCGGGAGTATTTACTCGGGCAAAGACACCACTCGTACGCTGCTTGGATACGCTGCCGTACTTCTGCAGTTCCGAGTTGACCTCTGCGTGTAGTTCACGTTGTATCTCGACAAAGCGGGAAGTCTGCGCGTCGAGTGCTGTACCGGGCGCAAGAAATTCTCGCGCGATGAGAACGATTTGTCTGGCCATAACAACCTCGCGGCAAGGATTTTACCACGAGGTGTTGCAATCTTGCCAAAAAGAATCAGATCAAGTAAATTTCTCCCGTTCGCGGGTGTCGTATAATGGCTATTACCGCAGGTTTCCAACCTGCTGATAGGGGTTCGATTCCCCTCACCCGCTCCAAATAAAAACACTCCTCAACGGGAGTGTTTTTATTTTTTTTATTTTTTAGGGAGCTCTTGGTCCGCAATGTGAATTTGTAAGTTCCGTAATCTGTTCACGTTTCCAGATTTCACTTTCTTGCGAGTAGCTGTACCCAAGAAAACCCGCCGTAAGCCCAATCACCGCGCGTTGTCGCATACCACCTTCCTGACACGGAGGATCAGGCGTGTAAACCGTGTACGTATAGTTGTCGAGCGACATATACGGAACAACGGTTTCTCCCATGATGGCGAGTTCAAGTCGTGGGAACTCGATACCAACTCCCATGCCAACGGCGATCGTACCTGCGCTCACCGTCTCACCGGTAATCGCAATATTCTGGTCATCGAGTTGTCCGACCGGCGTAACGCGTCCTCCTTCAAAACTAAATCCACGATCGGCGCTATATGTAACCGTGACATCAGCTTGCGATGATGCGAGTCCATGTACTTCCGGCACAACGCGCACATTGGCTTTCAATTTTGCTTGCATGAAAATTGGTCCGACATTGTACGGAATCGAAATCTCAGCCGGGATATTGAAGAGAGGAGTGTCGCTCCCAAGATCAACTGCCGCAAAAATCACATGCAGTCGTCCATTCAAGCCCTGCTCTTGATAACCAAACTGTTGAAGCTCGCTATCGGCATAGCTAAGTGAGCCTTGCGATACAAAGTTGGAAATATATCCTTCAGCAAAAACGCGCGACCTAGCTTGTCCGCCCTTGGTCGCTTCTATGGTCACATCGAGACGACCTTCAGAGCTGTTTGGGGACAAATCAACAGCGACATCCCAGCCTTCAATCTCACCTTCAAAGTGTAGTGAATTCCCACTGCCGCCTGTTTGTGCAAGGGCGGTGTTACCAAAGAACGGACGAATTTTTTCCAGATCACTGACAGCCATTTTGCTAAAGTTGATATCTTGATTCCACTTGAAGTCCGCATCTTTAATAACTTCGTTCAGATTAGCCTTGTCCGTATAGATGACGGTTTTCCCGCCCTCGCGTTTTACTTCACGGATGCGTCTCACAGCTTTGTTGGGAAACATGAGCGGCTTTCCAACCGGCAAACTGGAAACATTTACATTTCCATCAAAAACAAGTTTGTCATCTTGAACGCTTTCGATTCTGTCCGCGATTGACTTGGAAACAAGCGTATCGCTATCTGCATAGGTTACGGAGTCACTCGTAACAGTTGTATCGATCTTGACGGTACCACTCGGTTCCGATTTTCGAACAGAAAACCATATTCCGATACCGATAAACAAAACAAGAATAATACCGACACCAACCAGAACCCGTGGATTTTTGAAAATAGGAGGCATATGCCTCCTATTCTGACTTATGCGATGATATTCGTCACCTCTAGCACCATGGTCTTCAGGTATCGCCCTTCCGGGAATGCGATGCGTTCTGCATGATCAATTCCATGTCCAAGTTCTGCGATCACGCGGACATCACGTCCAGCGCGTCCAGCAGCGATGCGTAACATGGATTTAAACTCCTCTGCGGAAACTCGACCGGAGCAAGAGCTCGTAACCAAAACTCCGCCAACACCCAGACGCGCTAAGCATTCTTTATTAAGTTTGGTATACGCATCAAGAGCACCCTCAGCATTGGCACCTGTCTTAGCAAAAGCCGGAGGATCGCACACGATCACATCATAAGGCGCGCCTTCAATCTCGCGCGCAGTGAGCAACTCCATCACATTTGCCTCAAGTAAAAGCGCCACCGATTCATCTTCCGGATCAACGCCATTTGCTTTGAGATTTTTTTGTGCGAGTTCAAGCGCCGGCTCGGAAATATCAACGGTTGTGACAAAAGTCGCGCCACCCTTTGCTGCATGCACGCTAAATCCGCCCGTGTATCCAAAGAGATTCAAGACGCGTTTATCTTTAGAAAGCGTTCCAACCAAATGTCGTGCTTCACGTTGATCTAAAAAGAAACCAGTCTTTTGTCCATCAACCACATCCGCGTAAAACGTAATTCCGTATTCCTTAAAAGCGACAGGTCCATCAATGGCTCCATCTCGGATAACCGGATCAATCATCGTAAGTCCATCGCGTGTTCGAGCTTCAATGTCAGAACGTTCGACAATCGCTCTTGGTTCAAATACTTCTTTCAAAGCCTCGATAATCGCATCGCGTAAACGATCCATACCGGCTGTGTGCAATTGAAAGACAATCACATCGGCATAACGATCAACGATCAATCCGGGAATACCATCCGACTCAGCATACACAGCGCGATAACCATCTGTATCAGCAGGTAAATGAGCTTTCTTCCAAGCGTCGATCTCACGAATTTTTTCTACAAACCATGTTTTGTCGATATCGACTCGCGTATTCGTCGTGAGCATTCGGATACGAATCGACGCACCTGCGCCCCAAGTTCCAAGCCCCAGTGCATCACCCTTGGCGGAAACGACCTGAACCAGCTCACCATTCGCGGGGGTGGGCTTGGGTTCCTTGGCAATCGCTTTAGAAAAAATCCAAGGATGTCCGGCACGGACAGGAGTGTCTCGACCAGCGAGCAAAGTGGCAATAGGGTAGTTCATAAATTCACGCGATGTGTAGCACGTATTTAAATAAATGTCGAGAGTAAGCGGATACGAAAGCGCCCTCCAGCAAGTAGCGGAGGGCGTTCAGTTGGGAACTAGTCCCGGATGGGGGAGATGAAGCTCAAAGTGGAGCTTTCGCCGTTGATGGCCGAGAGCACGATGTCGCGGACGGACGGCTTGATGACGCCATCGAGATCCAAGAAACCGAGCTCGATCAGCTTACGCTGACATCCGTCAAAGAACCGGTGGTTCTCGTCCAGGTGGCAGGCCAAGACCAGATCGTTGGCTAGGAGGCCTCCGTTGGCGATCCCAACCAACTCGTGCAGAAGCTTCATCGTGTTCTTCACGAGTGTCCGCGAGTACTGCGTTCCATTCTTGAGAGTGACGACCGGACTCTCTTCTGCGAGCGACGACTGGAGCTCCATAGGTGACCCCCTGGGAAAGAGCAGCGTGGGTGCCAATTAATGCCATAAATTGGATTTCTCGTCAATCCACCGCATAAGAAAGAACGCACCCAGACCAGCTCGGTCGGGCGCGTCTTCATGGTTAGAGGTCTAGCCGCCTGTAGTAGTCGAACCGCTCTCGATGAGCGTTGATGAAGTTTCGGCAGATGGTTCGCGCCGCCGCACGGTCCACGGCGTGGAACAGCGGCCGCGCGTACCCGTCTCGCGGTGGACGCAGATCCGTGGGCGCGTTCTCGTACTCGGGATACAGGGGTTTGGACGCAAGACCGTAGAATTGGACCCGTGCAAGTCGAATGACGGACGGCTTACGGTTCTCCTCATGCAGCTTGGCGACCTCAGCTGCCAGGAACTCTTCGAACTTCTCGTCCGATTTGATGTTAGGGGTCCCCTCCGGGGCGGAAGCTGCGGGGGTAAGCCCGCGCATCAGCACAAGGACCGCCAGCGTCTCGGGTGAAGCTGAGGCAAGCTGCGCATGTGCCTCTCGGCACCCCGCGCAGTTCTCTAGGTGCCTCATGGTCTGTGCGCTCGGGTCACGAGTCTCACAGTTTGCACCGAGAATCTCGTCACGCGCGTTCTCGCATTCGGAATCCAGCACCTTTTGCATCAGAACCTCCATATCCATCTTGTTGAAAGAAAAGAACTGTTCTACCAGTGTTCAGTAAGACCTGGTCGTAAAAATACGACATATAAACATAGCATTTCTACTCAATTTCGTCAATCACTTGCTATTTTCCAAAACTTCGCTAAGCTAGTGCGGTTTACGGGCTGTAGCGCAGTTGGCTAGCGCATCTGCTTTGGGAGCAGAGGGTCGTGGGTTCGAGTCCCACCAGCCCGACCACCAAAAACATCCGCTTTATGGCGGATGTTTTCTGTATTCCGCCTTTTCCGTGTACGGGTTAAGGTAGCGCTATTATGCGCCTTGTTGTCGATGCCAGAATGATGGGAGCGGGTAAAACCCGTGGAATTGGTCGATATATTAAGGAAATCACCGATGCCATGCGCCAACAAATGTCTCCCTCGGATGAATTGTTGCTCATTCAGCCCAACATTCCTTGGTATTCCATCGCTGAGCAGCTCAAGATGCCTCGCATCTTAGCCAAGGCAAAAGCCGATCTTGTCTGGATCCCGCATTGGAATGTACCGATTTTTTACGGTTGCCCATTTGCGATCACCGTCCACGATCTTTTATTACGACATCAACCTGCAAGCGCCAAAGCCTCAACGCGTTCTCCATTCATCGCTTGGGTGAAGCGTCTCGGCCACAGATTCATTTTGTGGCAAGCGATGAAACGAGCTGCCGTAATCCTCGTCCCAACACAAGCGGTAGCTGATGATATAAAACAATATTATCCAAACGCTGTTTCAAGAGTGATCGTAACGGGAGAGGGGATGACGGAACTGCCAAAAACTAACGTTTCATCTATCACGGGGAAGTATTTGCTCTATGTCGGCTCGGCCTATCCTCACAAACGTCTCGACCTACTTGTAGATGCTTGGTCTGAACTTTCAAAACAACATCCCGATCTTTCACTCGTCATCACAGGCAAGGACGATGTCTTCCTCTCGCGCATCAAATCACAGGTGCAAAACAATGGGTCCGATCGTGTACTCTTTGCTGGCTCTGTCGACGACCAAGAGCTCGGAACGCTCTACGCAAACGCCTCGGCTTTGATTTTTCCCTCTTCTTTTGAAGGCTTTGGACTTCCTCCGATTGAGGCTTTGTCCACAGGGACCCCCGTCGTCGTTAGCGACATTCCGGTCTTGCGTGAAGTTCTCCCTCAAAACGGCGTTTTCTTCTTCAAGCTTGGCGATAAAGATGCTATGATTGCGTCGATCGAAGCCGTACTCGCCCAGGGCTCAGCTGCTCGAGAAGCGGCCAGTCTCGGAGGCGAGGAAGTGCGCACTCGCCATCGCTGGGAAGACGCCGCAAAGCGTTCCCTCGCAGCACTTCGTGCCATCGCACACAATCATTGATCATTCCTCATGCCGCGCGCCAAGCGACAACCTAAGAATCTACGACCCGAGTGGCGCATGATGAATGAGCGCTCGCGTTTGGAAAACCAACTCGCCAATGTGGTCGAGCGCATCGAGGTCTCTGTCATATCACTGGATGATCAGAAGGACGCAGAGGTCAAAATAATAAATTCAAACATCGATGCAGAAAAAGCCACGCAGATTATTTTGGAAAATCCTGTTCGTTCTCTAGATCTTGCTCTTGTAAAACAAGTCGTCAGAATTTCCAGGACACGACGTTTAGAAATTCGTAGCGGGGAGCACTTGGCGAGTGAGCATGTCCTTCCAGTCGTGAGACCCGCGCGAGCGTACACGCCAGAACTTCATCAACCGGTTATGGCTTCCATTCACGAGTGGAGTGCACCATACGACGCATACGTCTCGCTCGACGCTCTCGCCGCCGCCTCCTCCGACCTTTTAGTTGTAACGCATGATCCTCACTGGTATGCCGAGCAATACACGCCGGGCGATGCCGACATCGCTTTTCATGAGCGTTTTCGTTGGTGGAATCGTGTACGCGCACCTTTTATTACATGGGAACATGCGGATTTGGGTGTAAAAGCGACCAAATCATCGCCAGACAAAACGGTCAAAGCGGTGTCGAGACTCGTGATCGACGAGATTGTGGCCATGGAGCATAAGGCTAAAGAAGTCGTTGAGGAGATTCGTGAAGATATCGAGCAAGTGATTACGGGTAATGAAGAGGCATGGGGAGTTCCGGTGCTTGTTCCGCGCCTCGCTCCTTTGCGCGTCGTTGCAGGGTTTTTGAGCTTAGCCTTGATCGTTTCGCTTCCGGCAGGAGCTGTTTCTCTTGGACGCTCACTTTCCGCCTCTTGGACGACGATCCAAGGCACAAGTCGCGACGCCGTAGATGAGGCAAAAGCCATGGAATGGGGAAATGCTGCGGCATCTCTCGCGCAAAGCGACCAGGCGCTCAATCGCGTTAATGTACTTGCTGTCGCCGTTTCTAAGGCGCTTCCACAAACGCGCGATGCATACGCTTCAGCGCGTGCACTGGTTGTTGCGGGTGAAAAAGCAGTCGAGGCGGCGAGTATTCTTTCTAAAGGAGGCGAGAAAGCTTTGTCCGGAGGTACAAAATATCCAGTTGAACGCATTCGTATCATGGAAACTTATATCGAGTCTGCCTCACCCTTGATTGAAGATGCCGTAACCTCGCTCGGTCGTGTAAATCTGGATTCCCTCCCAGCAGACGTAAAACCAAAAGCAGAAGAAGCGGCCACGCTTTTACAAAGTGTCCAAACGGGACTGCGTGAACTGCGCGTCCTCTCTGCTTTTGCTGCCGCGGCCGTCGGTGAATCTTCCGAGCGTCGATACTTGTTGGTATTCCAGAACCCGTCCGAGCTACGTCCGACAGGTGGTTTCATGGGTTCCTTTGCAGAAGTAACGCTTGATCGTGGAACTATCTCTAAGCTTTCAGTTCCTGGCGGCGGTTCTTATGATTTGCAAGGACAATTGAAAGCTCGCGTGCGTGCTCCAGGTCCCATGCGTCTGATCGCGGACCACTGGGAATTCCAAGATGCTAACTGGTTCCCAGATTTTGCTGCTTCTGCCAAGAAAGTAAATTGGTTTTGGAGCCAGGCCGGTCAACCAACACTCGATGGAATCATGGCTGTCAACGCACGCTTGGTCGTGAATTTACTGAAAGTAACAGGCCCGATCGAAATGTCGGAATATGGCAAAACAATTTCTTCTGAAAATTTCATGCAAGAAGCTCAGCTCGCTGTTGAAGTCGAGTATGACCGTGAAGAAAACAAGCCAAAGAAATTTATTGGCGATTTAATGACCAAGCTTCTCGATCGCATCGCAAAAGCCGACAAGGATCAATGGATCGAGATCGCTCGACTTGCGACGGACGCGCTCTTAGAAAAAGATATTCAAGTTTGGTTTTCTCGTGAGGATGAACAGGCGCTATCCGACCGTTTTGGTTGGTCTGGACGCATGAAACCTGTTCCAGGGGATACGCTCGCCGTCATTGGTACCAATATCGGGGGTCAAAAATCTGACGCCTTAATCGATGAGCATGTCGAGCATCAAGCGACGGTCGCTCCAGATGGTTCTGTCACGGATCGCGTTACCATCACGCGTACGCATCGTGGAATCAAAGGTCAGCAATTCCACGGCGCAAACAACGTCACCTATCTGCGCGTCTATGTGCCGCAAGGCAGTGAGTTGCTTGCCGCATCCGGTTTCCGCGCGCCAACTTCTGGTCAGTTTGAGGTACCGTTGCCAGGTGATCCGGAAGACGCGGACGTCATCGCTACAGAATCCAGACCTCGCATTGGAGCTGGGGACGTTCGTATTACGGATGAATTTGGTCGCACAGCCTTTGGTGGCTGGATTCAGCTAAAGCCTGGTGAAACGGCAACCACGACCTTTGAATACCGTTTACCCTTTACCGTGGACCAGCTCGCAACGCGCGTTCAAGAAGGTATAAGTCGATCTTCTTCTGCACGTCGGCCGGCATATGTTCTTCAGTTGACGAGTCAATCAGGAAAACCGGAAAGAACCATCCGTTCAAGTTTACAGATACCCGATACATGGGGAATCAGTTGGACAAATACGCAAGCCGATCAAATCGGTTATGATGGCTTCTGGAACCGCGATCTGGTTGTCGCGGGCCTACTCCAAGCTCCATGAGTAATCATTCAGACGAATCAAAGAAAAAACGTTTACCTCCTCCACCACCAAGACCGTGGAAGAAGGCGTTTTTTTCCTATACGGCCGATTCGGCTGATGATCGCAAGGAGCACGGCGATCAAGTCGCTAAAGGTTTGGAAAAAATCTACATGGCCGGAGGAAGCAAATATGACCTAGCTAAACTTGATCGTTCAAACCCACATCGTATCCGTCGTTTCTTTATTTGGCTTTTGGTTTTGTGCGCTCTCACGAGTGCTATGGCCTGGCTCGGTCTTGTTTTCTTGCAACCAAATAGTGAAATCGATGACCTTGGCCTCGAGGTCAAAATTGAAGGTCCGACAGCCATCACGCTCGGCCAGGAGCAAACATTCCGCGTGACCTATCGGAACCGCGCTTTTCAACCGATCTCGGAAGCGGAACTACGCCTTGCATGGCCAGCGGATTTTCAAGCCACCTACACGGACCCTTGGCCAACGGAAACTCAAAACAATGCTTGGAAACTTGGCATTCTTGCTCCAGCGGCTGAAGGTACCATAACCGTAAAAGGTATTTTTCTTGGCTCGCTCGGCGCTAAAAGTGCTTTTCAGGCGATTGCAACCTACCGTGGCTCCGGTCAAAGCAGGTCACGTGAAGCACTAGCAACTCAAACACTCGACTACGGCGCTTCCGTGTTTGAGGGTGGCATGGAATTACCCCCTAAAACAGTTGCCGGAGACCAGCTTCCAATCATATTCAACCTCGCAAATCGCGGCGATCAGGATTTATCTGGTCTCGTGATTCGATATCGTTTTCCTTCTGGTTTTTTGCCGACCGCGGCTACGGGCACCACACTTTTTCCAACCAGCGACGGACAAGAATGGGAGCAGGCTTTACCAAGTCTCCTGCCCGGAGTTACGAGCACATGGCAATTCTCAGGCTCCTTTGTATCCGGTAGTTCTGGCGATGAAACATTTAAAGTTCGCGTCGGTCGTCTGCGCGGATCAGAATTCCTCACCCTCTATACAAGCGAGTCCGTCATTCCTGTGCTCGCCGGCGACTTGAGTTTACGCATCGTCTCCAACGGTTCTGATACGGATAGGACAATGCAGCCGGGTGATTCACTCCGCATTGCGATCGCCTATAAGAACGTGAGCCCAGAAACACTTGGCGGTGTCGTAGTGACGCTTGCCGTTGAATCTCAGGTGAACGGTGGTTCTGCCACCGGCACAAGTTTGGTCGATTGGAGTAAGTTGGAAGATCGGTCGCAAGGCACAACCAGTACCAAGTCGCGCATTCAAACCATTCGTTACGATAAAAATAGTATTCCAGAATTTGCCCAGCTCGCACCTGGCGAGGAAGGAACAATCGAGCTCACATTACCAACGCGTGGAGTGACGAGCGGCACCCATGATGCCCTGATTGCACTCGATCTCACTGGCACGCTCGCCACCGTTGGAAAAGATAAGGTAAATCGTATTTTACGCGCCAACCCTATCCGTATTCGTTATCGGACAGACGCGGATCTAAAGAGCGTTGCCCGCTACTTTACGGAAGAAGGCGCACCGCTTGGAACGGGTCCATTGCCGCCAGAAGCCGGAAAAACAACGGTTTATCGTATTGAGTGGAGCATGAAAAAAGTTCTGCATGGTCTAAAAGAGATCGACGTATCGGCTACACTGCCAAACTCAGTTGCTTGGAATAACCAAGGTCTCGCCGATGCTGGCGACCTCACATACGATGAAGCTACGCGCACGGTTCACTGGAAACTCAACCGCATGCCAGAAGATGTACAGGAGCTGGTCGCGCGTTTTGATATCGCTCTTACGCCTGCTGATCTCGACATCGGTCGCTTTGCCCGTCTGCTTGGCGAGTCGAGACTGACGGCAACGGATGAAGCGACGGATGAGCCTCTGGTACGCGCTAAACCGCCCCTCTCTACAGACTTGCAAGAAGATGAGGGAGCAGAAGGAAAAGGAGTTGTGAGGAAGCCATAAAGGTTGACAAAACAGTATTATCGTGGTGAGGTCTGTCTATGGGTGATCAGATGTCCTTTGGTGAGCAGGCCTACGAACTCTTCCAGAAGTTGCCGCGGGGACTCGTTCTCCCGGAAACGCAGCTGGCACAGCTCGTGAACAAGATCAACGACCAGCTCGGATACTGGGGCAAGGATTGCCTCCGTCTCTATAGCTCGAGCGAACTCAAGTCGCTACCCGACGTCGCCGCCAAGGCGGCTATCGAGCTCATCCCGACGCTCCGTCAGTTGGCCGCGCCCAAGCCGGAAGACATCGCCCACCTCCTCTGAAGTGAGAACCCCGTACCAAACAAGGTACGGGGTTCATATGTTTTCTATGCTATTCTTGCTGACATATGGATGGTGAAATCCGACAGGAAAAAGCGGTAAGTGCAGCTTTGCGCGACCGTTCTCGTTCCGAGCTTTTGAAGCTTCGTGAATCTTTACCAGCGGATAGTAAAGAGCGACAGGTTATGGATAAGCGCCTTGAGCTCTCGGATGCGCAACATGACAATACTGGTTCCTGGAAAGGTGAGTATTTTGGTCGTGACATGCGTGAGGACTTTGTTGCTCGCGGGCTTGAAGCCGGTGCTGACGGTAAACTCCCGACCTCTGCCGAGGATGCTAAGACCCATTATTTGCTCGTGAATATGGGTGAGCTCGATCGTGTAAATGCGATGGGAGATCACTCATCCGGCGATAAAGCCCTAGAGACGACAGCAAAGGGCGTCCGCGATACGCTCGGAGCCTTTCTCAAAGCTGAGCAGTTTGATGTCTATCGTACGGCAGGAAATGATTTTAGTGTTCGTCTGAAGAATGTCGACCGTCCGACGGCTGAGCGCATTACTCGCGCGCTTTGCGGTGAGGTGAGTCTTTCCTCGATCGGTCAGGATCCGGCGCCTATTGAAGCATCTCTCGCCAGCCAATCCGATCTCGTCGAGTTGATTAACGCTCTGGATTCGTCCGATCGTGAAGCGTTTTTGACCACAGAAAAACCGGAGAGTCCGTCTATTGGCGTGGTCAAGGAGCTCCTTCAGCAGCAGAACGATCGCCAGAAAACGGAAAGCCGCATGCGCCGCATGCAAAGCATGATCGACAAACAGCCAGACAAAGCCGCGGAATTTTACGAAAAATACCAGAGAAAAGTATTAGGCCCGATGTTTCGTCAAGCGGGCGATCAGGAAGAGACGCCGGATTTCCAAACATTTAAGGAACGTTTTTCAACCGCCGACACGGAGGCTCGTCATCGCAGTGCGGAAAATGAAGCGCGCCGTCAATATGCCGGACGACGTGAAATCCAGCGCGGCATCGACCGCGCGCTTAGTGAACGCGCTGCCAAGCAGACGCTCGGTGTAACCGGCTTTCCGGAGAAGATTCCAGATGAATTGGAAACGCCAGTGACGGAGAAGGAAGCGAATGGTTATGAGCCACCAAAGCCTACGCGTGGATTTGAAGCGATCGCGAGTAAGCGGAAACAAGTTGAAGAGCTAAAAGCCGCAGGTGCCGATACGCATGACATCGAGCTCGCCTCACTGGATGCGGAAATTGAAGCCGCTAATCGCGACACGCTCACCGGCCTTGCTCAGCGCGGTCGCATGTTCAAGCATCTGGAGGCGGGTTTGGAAGAAAAGAAACCGGTCGGTGTCGTTTATATCGACATGGCATTCCTGAAATATTTCGACAAAGAAGGAAATGGCCAAACCGGGAATATCGCCATCAAGAAAGGTGCAGAAATGCTCGACGAAATCGCGGCTGAAGCCTCGGGGGAGGGGATAGCTGTCGAGGCTTACCGCGTTGGCGGAGATGAATTTGCCTTCTCAGTCGTTGGCGGAGATGCCTCTTCGATCGAACGTGTAAAAGCACTCATCGTACAGCGTCAGGAAGCAGCGGCCGAGATTCCGTTGCAAGGAGATTCCGCACTTGGAAAATTTTATAAGCAAAAACTCTCATTCAATTTTGGATCTTTTGGCCCATTGGACGTCGACGGCATGCGCAAGCTCGTGCAAGAGAATGGGTTGCCGCTGCAAGCCGAGCACGGTAGTCCGGAAGAGCGTAATGAACTATCGGAATATGCACTCCGCTTTGCAGACAAGCAACTAGAAATCCAGAAAGGTTATAACCGCATCGCGCTTTTGGTCGCGGAAAAACAACAAGCGGCAAAGAACGGAGACGCTTCACGCTATGAGCAGTTGCTTAAGTATTCACAAAAAGCCATCTTTGGTGCCGAGGGTGAAGCGCTTATCAATCAAGTATCTACGATGGATGAGGTACCCAGTGAACAAGTGCTCAAATACGTCATTGATCAGCTTAAAAAGAAAGGCGCTGCCAAGGAAAATTATGAGCAATCCATTGATAGGCTTATCGATGAACGCGTCCGCGAGTTATATTTTGAGCAGCAAATCAATGGATTGAAGCATCAAATCGGTGAAATGCAACAAAAACTCGCTAAAACAGAGGGGGAGAATGTCGAGCTCAAGAAAAAAGTAGCGGAATTAGAAGAAGAGGTAAAAAACGTATCCAATCTGAAACAACGCATCCTCGCATCTTAGGTTAGACAGGATAAGAATTGTGGTATACTTGCACAATCTTTGCCTATGAATTTGCCTCGTCGCCGACCTGGATCGGTACACATCAACGCTCCATCCTTTCCGACCATTTCCCGGCCGAGCGTCTATCGTCGTATCGCATACACCTTCATCGCTCTCACCGTTATTATCGTGCTAGCAGTTTTGTGGCTGACATCCGTAAAAGCGGAAGTCACCGTAAAAGTAAAACGCGACAAAGTACGCCTTGATGGCGTGGTCGAGGTCGCTAAAGACCCAAAGACGGGACAAATTCCAGGCCGCGTGGTGCAAGGAGTCTATGATAAGGTGCAGGAGTTTTCCGTGCTTGGCACAGCTGGCGAGCCAGCAGATCCGTCTAAAGAACCGAGTACACCATTCTTGCCTGCGCCTACACCAGCGCCAGAACCGGTCGTGAATGAAGATGTGATCGCTAAAGGCACCGTGCGCATTGTAAATAAATATTCCAAGTCCCAAACTTTGGTTAAAACCACACGTTTATTGACCAGCGACAACAAGCTCTATCACATCGATGCGCAAGTTGTGATTCCGCCAGGTGGGCAAGTAAGTGTCGGTGTATATGCAGATAAGCCGGGTAGCCAATATGTCCTATCGGCACCAGCGAAATTCACAATTCCCGGTCTCTTTGTCGATGTTCAGCAGTACATTTACGCCGAGTCCGACGCTGCGTTCCGCGCCGTCCCGCAAGGAAGTACCGAGGCGGCTCAGATCCCATCGGCTCCAACACCTATTGCAACTGACACGAAGCCCAAAGCCGGTAAGCCGGTAATCCAGGCCGATCTTGATCGCGCAGAAAAAAGTCTGACAGATTCCGTCTTGAGTCAGGCGATGAAAGCGCTCGCTGCAGAAATCGGAAACACATCCAACTTAGAAGTTGTGTATGTCGTCAAAGTTATCGACAAAAAATTCATGGTCCGTCCAGGTGACATTGCAGAAAATTTTCTCGCTTCCGTAAAACTCGACGTCACGGCCGTGTACTACGGAAAAGAGGACATGCAAAATCTCGTCCGCTCACGTTTGCGTGAGCGAGTCCCAACAGGCCGCGAATTCCTTCCTTTTGATAGCGGCGCCATTACATATTCACTTGAGTCTTCCGACAAAAACACAGAAGTCGCATCGATCCGTGTCTCAGCCGATGCCGCCTATCGTTTGAGTCCAGCCAGCCCCTTGCTTCAAAAGTCGGTGATCGCAGGCAAGAGTAAATCCGAGGCAGAGAGCTTGCTCCGTTCCATCGATGGCGTCGAGTCAGCCGAGGTTAAAATCCAACCAGGTTGGATCGATTCCGTGCCAAGTCTCAAGGATCGTATCGACCTCAAAGTAGAATAAGAATCAAATGCTTGACCAAGGTCAAGCATTTTGGTCTTATAGTGGTATCTCCGGCCTCACCAACCGGCGCAGAACAATCGATACCAAGAGTGGTTCCGGCATATGTCGGAGCAATTCGGGTGGAACCCTCCGACCTTGTTGGAGCCCGACGAAACACAGAGACTGTTTCGTTTTTTGTTTCATGAATAATCCCTTTCTTATGGAGTATCCAATAATGACCCGCAGGCATAGCGCGGCCCACGTTATGGCCGCCGCAATTAAACGCGTTTTTCCAGAAGCGAAGCTTGGTGTTGGCCCCGCCATCGAGAATGGCTTTTATTACGACATCGATATTAATCGTCCGGTCACTCCGGAAGATTTAAAGTTGATAGAAAAAGAAATGCAGCGCATACAGAAAGAAAATCCCGCCTTCACTCGCGAGGAAATCTCTCTTGATGACGCCATCAAGCTTTTTAAAGAACTCGGTCAGACGTATAAGGTGGAGCTTCTGAACGATCTGAAGACCAAAGGCACAACAAAAGTATCGGCAGAAGAGGCTCAAGATGTGGATCCGCAAAATGTCGGCGTCATTACGATTTACCGCACCGGAGATTTTATCGATCTTTGCCGTGGGCCCCACGTAACGGAAGCCCGCGAGATCGGCGCCTGGAAACTCACAAAAATTGCTGGCGCTTACTGGCGCGGCAATCAAGAGAACGCTCAAATGCAGCGCATCTACGGTTTGTGTTTTGAAACCAAAGATGAGTTGAAGGCCTACGAGACCATGATGGTAGAAGCGGAGAAGCGCGACCACAGAAAACTCGGGGCCGAGCTCGACTTGTTTACCTTTTCTCCGCTCGTCGGCTCCGGCTTACCACTTTTTACCTCACGCGGAACCACGCTCCGACAAAATCTCACTGACTTCATCTGGGATTTAATGAAGCCTTACGGTTATGAACGTGTGATGATCCCGCATATCGCCAAAACCGACCTCTACAAAACCTCTGGACACTGGGATAAGTTTGAAGATGACCTGTTCCATGTTTCGAGCAAGAAAACCGACGAGCAATTCGTGCTCAAACCGATGAACTGTCCGCATCACACGCAGATCTATGCGTCCAAGCCTCGCTCCTACCGCGACCTTCCCATCAGAATGTCGGAAGTCACAACCGTCTATCGCGATGAGAACACCGGTCAGCTCCAAGGTCTTACTCGTGTCCGCTCAATCACCCAAGATGACGCGCACGTTTTCTGCAGACCTGAGCAAGTTATGGAAGAGGCGCTCGCGATCTATCGCATCGCGGAAGAGTTCTACGCAGGATTTGGCATGAGCTTCCATCGCGTTCGTCTTTCCGTGCGCGACATGTCCAAACCAGAAAAATATCTTGGCGACACAGTCGTTTGGGACAAGGCGGAACAAGCTCTCGCCGATGTCATGCGCTCTGTCGGGCGTGAAGTGGAGATCGGAGAAGGGGAGGCTGCGTTCTATGGTCCTAAGCTCGACTTCATGACCAAGGACGCAATCGGCCGCGAGTGGCAGTTAGCCACGATTCAGCTCGACTTTGTTCAACCAGAACGTTTTGGCCTTGAGTACGCTGACTCAGACGGTACGCAGAAGCGTCCTGTGATGATTCATCGCGCAATCCTAGGCTCTGTCGAGCGCTTCATGGGCATCATGATCGAGCACTTTGCAGGCGCCTTCCCACTTTGGCTCGCACCTGTCCAAATCAGAATCCTTCCCGTCGCTGATCGTCACGTTGAGTACGCCGACACGCTCGCTAAAGAGCTCCGTGCACAAGGCTTGCGCGTCGAGGTCGACTCAACGACAGAATCCGTCGGCAAGAAAATCCGCAATGCAGAAAAAATGAAATTGCCACGCATGCTCGTTGTCGGCGATAAAGAAGCAGAAGGCGGTCTACTCACCGTCCGCGTCCGCGGAGAAGCTGATCAAAAGATGATGGAGAAGGCGGACTTTGTAAAAGAGTGTCTTGATCAAATCAAGAATCGTCTCGCCTAAAACAAAAAAAACATCCGCCTCGGCGGATGTTTTTTTTGTTCCCTTATTCCGATCGTTCTGGTTTTCGTAGCAAGCTCCACAGAATTCCGAGCATGATACCAGTAAACAATCCGTAAATCGCATTGTTCACAAAGTTTGGACGCGCATACCAACGAGAATCGAGCGGGGAGTCAATCACCTGTACACGAATCGCCGATCCAAAATAGTTTGGCGCTTGTTTGGCAATTTCATTTGAAGCGGCAATGACGAGACCATGTGCCTGCGAGACATCCGGGTGATACACGGTAACGGTCATGAGCCCGCTTCCAGCCTCAACACTCGTAGAAATAGCCTGATTCCACGCACGACGTCGATCATATTCCGTGTTTGGAAAGTAGTCGGCATTCACGCCTGGAGCTCGTGCGATGATATTTTCAAAAAAGGTAGAAGTTCTCAAGAGTTGTGAGAGGTTTTGTGCGATGCGTTCATTAGACTTCAGAACCGTAAATGCATCGACACTGATGGAGCCTGGCTGCGTAATCAGTAAGCGCACGGTCGAGCTGTATTGCAACGGTTGCAAGAACGATACGGCCAAAGCCAGCAAAGCGCCGGCAATACCGAGAGCGGTCAGCGCTCGCCACGAGGCAAGTAAACTACGAATGGGCTGGTCTTTGATTGTCATAAGATATTTTTTTATTTTATTGCCTCGGCCGTATTATGCGAGCCGATGGTGACACGAGCCTGGAACGACTCGCCTGCGCGTCTGCCGTAAAACGTGAGCGTTGCGCCAGGTCGATAGTCGAGAAGTCGCTCGCCCAAGTCGGCATTCCCATCAAGAATATCACGTTCCACGCGCTCGATCACGTCATTCTCAACCAAGTTACGATACGCCGGCGTTCCAACGGTCACGCCACGTACCCACATGCCGAGCGATGGCAGTGAGGAACTCGCCGTGTCTAAAGTCACTTCGGCCAAATCCACACCTCGGATTCCAAGGAGCGGTCGTAAGATTTCTCCGCTTCCAACAAGTTGCGCGAGGGTTGATCCTAAACCTTCTGCCGGAAGAACGGTGAGTCCGCTTGCACCGTCAGCTTCGATAATTCCGACCAGCTTTCCGCCACCATCCCACACGGCACCGCCGGCGGTATTTCCGGGCATGCCCTGAATCAGGAAACGACGTCCGGCGCGCTCACTAGAAAGAGGATCGCGTGTACTCATGACGGATGCATCTACGATCAAGTCTGCTCGCAACTGCCCTGGTCTGGATTCAAACCAGACAGCAGCACCGCTTTGCACGTCGGATGCACGAGAAAAAGCGACGGTCGGCAAATTTGTTGCATCGATTTTCAAATACACAATGTCGGTGGCGGTATCTCTAAACGCCCGACGTACCGGAAACATGCGACCCGACCACTCCACGCCCAAATCAGCGAGTCGAAGTCCTTCAACGGTGCTACGGCTTGTTGCGAGCCAACCATCCGTTGTGAGCGCGACAGCTCCGCCAATTTCACGTTCCTCGGAAATCGGTAAGCTGTCATTTTTCCCACGTCGTACCAAGGTAACGACAGATGAAACGCGTCGATCAAGAAAGGCGCTTGGATAGGTTGGTACTAAAGGTCGACGTTCAATCGGAATGATTTCGATTGGCGGAGTCAGGGGTGTCGATGGTATCGCGACCAGCGTCGATGTCGACTGACGTAAATCAGCTAACTCTTGATGCAGGCTGTTCAGCTGAGGCTGCAAAAAAGCAAAAGACACGACCACCGCAGCCAAAGTACCCGCGCTGACGCCGGCAATAGTTGGCAGATAAGCAAAAACCGGATTTTTCATATCCGGATTCTACCATTTTATGCCCAACGTGAAACGAGCAAGACCGTAAGAAACAAAAGTCCGGCGCTGACACCCTCAGTCCAGGCTGTTACCCGCTTAGGAACTGGGTCGGATGCATAGCGTCGAATACGTAGTGGGATCGCGATCAACATGGCGCTTAATGCCCCTTGGACAATGATCGATACAGGAAGCACAATCGCTAAAATTCCGGCTTGGAATCCAATAGCAGCCCCAAGGGCTGTCCATCGCAAGCGATGCGCCTTGGAATGCGTATGCGGAGAGGTAAGAAAAAAAGAAGCGGCGCCAAGCAAGCTCATAACCAAGGGAGCGACCCATTCGGGAACGCGCAAGAAATACACGAGACCCGTAAGACCAAGCGAGGTAAAAAAAACGGAAAGCGGCATATAGGCAATATTTAGCCGTGAGAGCCCATGAACCGGATAACGAGCTGGATCAAAAACCAAAAGCCACAACATCTCTAGCGAGACGCCAGCGCTTCCTGCAAAAATAATGGAAAGTGCTAAGCGACTTCCAGGGCTCTCAACCAACAAAAAAGCAAAACCCATGGAGACAAGAGCGATGACAGCGGGCGCCATCTTGGAAACGAGTTCCTCTAAGGGTAGCCGACGATAAGCGATCAAACTCGTCGCAACGCAAAAAGCTCCAAGCACCACCACAAGCGGCCAAGGATAAATTCTGGCATCGGTCCATTGCCATTGGCAGGCTAAAAAAGCGGCAATGCCGATAATCCAAGGAAGTCCGCGGACGAGAAGAAAAATCATGCGTTGTTTCTAAATCGTACATACTCCGCAGCCGCGACGGAACAGGCGGTTGCCACCGGAATCGCAAAGATGGCACCGACAGCACCAAACAGTTTTGCGCCCACAAGAAATGCCAAGATACTCACCACCGGATTCAGTCCAACGGCACGTCGCATCACCATAGGTGCAATCACATTGGTCTGTATCTGTTGGACAACAAGCGTAACGATCGCCACCACAAGCGCCATCCAGGGTGCAACGGTAAAGGCGATAAAAGTAGCGATCGCAGCCGCGACAATCGGCCCGATATACGGAATGAATTCAAAGAGCCCGGCAACAAGAGCAAGTAAGAGTGGATACGGAACGCCGAGTGCAGTAAATAAAATAAAATAAGCAACGCTGATACTCGCTGAGAGTGCGAGTTGTCCACGCATCCACGCGCCGAGTTTCTCAACCACCTGCCACACAAGCCTGCTCGCAAATTCTTGATACTCAGCCGGAACAAGACTTCTGAAAGCGCGTCGTGCCGCTTCATCTTCAATAATAATATAAAATGATAAGGCGACGACAACAAGTGCTCCGGCAACACCACCCGCAACGCTATTCAATGTTCCAAGGAATCCAAGGGCAACATCCTGTGCTTGTGACGCAACTCCAGAAATCGTGGGAGCCGTACCTGTCTGTATTCCCATGCGCCCAGCAACATCACGCAGGACGCTGCTCACATCTTGTAACCAGCCAAGTGTATTTCCAAATGCGCCCGCCGCAAGTCGCGTCTGGTCGAGGAGAGCCGGAACAAGAAAGCTGACCGCCGTAATCAATAAACCGATCAGCAAGATATAAACGACGGCTACAGCCAATCCCTTGGGAATATGTTTTTGCTCCGCCCAAGAGGCGAGAGGATACATCACGCCAGCGATCATGAGTGCCGTAAATGTGTACAGGAGGATGTCACGTAACACCCAGGCAAGCCCCAGGGCTAGCAGTATGCCTAAGACCTTCAAAATCGTTCCGGTGGAGATCGCAATCACGCGTGGGGAGCTATCCATATTGTTATGATGTGTTATACCGTACCGCCATAGACACATGAAGCCCTACGCAGAAAACCGGAAATCCCGGCACGACTATGAGTTCTTAGAAACCTTTGAAGGAGGTCTTGTTTTGGATGGGCCAGAGGTAAAATCGATCCGTGAAGGCGGAGGTCGCTTAGAAGGCGCCTATATAAAGCTCATGAAAGGTGAATTATGGCTGGTCGGAGCCCAAATTCGGCCCTACTCCAAGATGTCTAATCGGGACGAGTATGACCCAGAACGTCGTCGGAAGGTCTTGGTTACCATGAAAGAATTGCGCAAATTAGCGGTAAAAATGGAGCAAAAAGGCTTGACACTCGTACCGATTTCGTTCTATCCTCTGGACCGACGCATCAAAGTCTCGTTTGCCCTCGGTCGTGGGAAAAAAGCCCATGACAAGCGGGATTCCATCAAGGAACGCGACCGTATGCGCCATGCCCGTCGTTACGACGAGTAACCCGGGGATGAATCAGCATCGACGACGTACGTTCCAATTCGTTGCAAGCAGGACGCGCCTGTGAGTCCTCAATCCACACAGGTACAATGACAACTGCCAACGTCATTTCAAAGGTTCAGGACGCGATTGCTTCGGCATTCCGCGCCCCGTCCTTCGCTCCGGTCCTCGCTTAATAGCGACGTGATCGGCCGGTCCCTCTTCCTCTGCTCCCGAGGTTGAGATCGACTGTCATAAAAGGGAACTTGGTCACGAGTGCTGTTTCCCACTCATGACGACAGGCCCCGGAAACTTGGTTTCTGCGCTCTCGTCGACTCCATGCCGCAGAGATGACGCCCGACGTGCGTTGGGGTGAGTCGTCCAAGCTTGTGAATGAAGCGTCTTGGTCTTATGTTCGGACGCGGGTGCGATACCCGCCATCTCCACCATCGAGCTTAGCTCGTCCATACCCTCTAGAATGAGAATCCATCATCGCCGCCGCGGCGGCTATCAAAAAAAAGAAGAACTCGTAAACTACTTGGTTAATGATCAGATCAAGTCAGTCGAGGTAAGTGTCATCGATGAAAATGGGGAATTTTTAGGCCCCATGACCACCGAGAAAGCACTGGCGACCGCCCAAGGGCGCGGCTTCGATCTCGTCGAAGTCTCTCCTAAGGCCAATCCGCCGGTCTGCAAATTCCTCGACTACGGGCAATTCAAATATCATAAGGAAAAGGAGATCAAGGCTCAAAAAGCCCACGCTAAAAAGGTTGACGTGAAAGGCATTCGCCTCTCCGTAAAAATGGGACAAGGAGATTTCGATACGCGCATCAATCAAGGGAAAGGCTTCCTTGCAGACGGTCATAAGCTCAACATCGAGATCCGTCTACGTGGACGCGAGAAAGAGCACGGCGATATCGCCAGAAAGCGCATCCAAGAATACCTCGACCAGCTCACCAAGGAATACCAGCTCTTCATTGAACAGCCAATCACCCGTGCCGGTGGCAATGTCACCGCGATCGTGGGACGCAAAACCTAACCTCATCTTATGAAACAGAAGACATCCAAGACCCTCCGTAAACGCGTGACCATCACCAAGACGGGCAAGTTGCTCAAGCGCAAGGGTGGCCAAGGCCATTTCAACAGCCGTGAATCCGGTACGGTGACGCGCAACAAGCGCCGTGACCTCTCGGTCGCCAAGGTGTATGTGCGCACCATCAAGTCTTTGACCAATCTCAAATAACCTCCTATGCCTCGTGTTAAGCGCGGTACACACCGCATCAAACGTCGAAAGAATATTCTTGCCCGTACCAAGGGCATGATGTGGGGACGCAAATCCAAAATCACACTCGCTAAGACGGCTGCGACCAAAGCCGGTCGCAACGCCTACGTCGGTCGTAAGCTCAAGAAGCGCGACAATCGTGGACTTCAGCAGATGCGTATCAACGCCGCTGCTCGTCTGAACGGAACAATCTATTCTAAGTTCATGGACAGCTTGAAAAAGCGCAACATCGAGCTCGATCGCAAGATCCTCGCTGAAATCGCCATGAAGCACCCAGAAGTATTCGCTAAGCTGGTCAAAGCTTAAGCAACAATCCACAATCCCGTCCGCCAGCTGGCGGACGGGATTTGTGTTATACTTGCGACAATCTATGCTACGCAAAATGAAAAAGTTGGAAGGTGCTCCTTCAATGCCATCACGCGCCGAGTCCATTCCAGGACCCTCCGCCGATGAAAAGAAGAAAGCCGGCGAGCTCGCCCGTCGCGCACTTGAGCGCTACAAGGCGGATCGTGAAGTCGAGGATCGTGCAGAAATGGACGCAGAACTCGACATGCTCGCGCCTCCGTCAGAAGACGAGGCGGCTCAGCTCGTCGTCAATCGCATGGCAGAAAGCGATGTGAAAGAATCGCGCAGCAAGAAGCGCAAGCAGGAATCGGAATTGCAAAGCATGGTTCAGGAATTGGTTGATGAATCAGGCGTAGAGATGCCAGAAGAAAAATCCAAGATGGATGAACGGAAGGAAATGGAAGATCTTGATAAAGAATGGGCAGAACGCATTAAGCAAGATATTGAAAAGACAGAAGCCAAGCGCGCAGAGAAAGCCCGCAAACCCAAACTGGAAATTGCAACAGAGCAAGAAGAACGCACATTCGTCGGAAAGCAAATTCAGCAAGACATTCGCTCGGAACGCAAGAGCGCGGAAACAGATCCTGCTCGTAAGCGTTCCTTAGCCAGCCTCAAAAAGCTTGAAGGCGAGCACTATAATATCGGTCTTGAGCTCCGCGATCTGACGGGTCTGACTCCGGATGAGGCTTATGAAAAACTCGTACTGAATGCTGGCTTCATGGGCCGCATTAAGCGCGGAATGGCAACGCTGGCCGGTGTGAAAACCTACAAGCTTCTTGATGATTGGTTTGAAACAGGCAAGAAAGTCGAAGTGCTGCAAAATGAAGTTGTCGGCATACCTCCAAACGCTGAGCAAGGCTCCAGAGCAAGAGGCAAGAGAAACATGGTCAATGTCGAGGAAGCTGCCGCACAAGCCACTGACCGTATCTTTGTTGAAGAAAATCCGGAAGTCGCTGCTATTGATGCTGATTTCAAGCAAGGCATTGTCCGCGATGCAGAGGGTGCCGTCATCGACGATGAAAAGAAAATCCGCGCCAAGCGTCCAATGAGCCGCGTACCAAGCCGTAAGGTTTCCATGGGTACGGGTAGCCTCGCCGACTCCATGGCTAAAGCCGATCGTGTTCAGCTGTATCAACCTGATGAAGCATCGCGTGAATTGCCAACGCAGCGCGCTCCAAAGGTAGAGGCTCCAGTCGATCCGATCATGGAATTCCAAAAAGAGCGTTCCAATGACATCAACGTAGTCCGTAAAGAGTACCCGCGAGCCGCAGAAATCTGGAACAGTATCTCGACACGTCTCCAGAGTTTAGAAGAATCGCAAGTAACAGCATTGAGTGGCATCTTTGGTACACGCGACATTTCAACGGCCTACGTTCTCGACCGCGCCTTCTACGACATGGACGGCGACCAAGAAGCGAAAGCCCGTATCCAACAAGCAGATAAAATTCTTGGCATCGAGGAAGTCAGTCCCAAGAAAGTTCGATCCAGAAGCGCTAAAAAAGCCGCCTAAGAACCCCCTCGGGGGTTCTTTCGTATCATTGACAAAAGGACAATATTTTGATATATTAATCCGTCCCCGAGAAAGGAGGACAAATGGAATCTCGGGATCATGAGTTCTGGAAAAAAGTCATTTCGCCATCGTTGCGTGATCTGGTGTTCCCGGAAGTGGGTGTCACCATGCATGTTTCGGGCCCGCTCGTTGAAGACGTACCGCTCGAAGACTGCGGCGACTTTGTCTGGGCCTTGGTCTGTCTGAGCCGCTGGGCTCCGGAGGCTTTGCTCGCTCGCTACAAAATCGGTCGCAATCTGCCACCGCCACCCGCGCAAGAGGCGCTACTCTGCACGAGTATCGAGGTCGATTGCTTCTACGATTTCCCTGCAAACTCGCTCAAGAAGTTGCTCATCAGACTCAAGAGCAATCTCGACTGCTCCCCACCGGACAGCACCATGGAAGAGGCCCACGACCTCGCTCTAGGGCGCATCCAAGACATCATCATCTTCTTGGCTGAGAAGCATCCGCTCGCTCAGCACTGGGTCGAGCACTACAAGCCGACTGAAACGCTCCCACAAGCCAAGGCTTCACAGAGGCCACCAAAGAAGAGACGCTCCAACCACCTTAAGCTCGTTTCGGGCTAATATTAGCCCATATCTCTACGACCCCTCCACTATCGGTGTGAGGGGTCGTTTCTGTTTTTAGCCAAATTGGCTAACTTCTATAAAATGACCGTTTTATTGACAAAAAGCGTGAAATATGTTATAGTATGTTGTTAATTAGCACTGGAAGTCCTGGTTTTTACAGAAGAATAGCCAAGGTTGGCACCTGTCAGGCGTCAAACAAAATGGATGTTCAAGACCCTTGACAAAAAGCATAAAAAGTGATATAGTAATTCGTTCTTTCAATGGCCAATGGTGCCTCAAGACAGGTGTTTGAGCCGTTCCGTCTCCTTGGCGGGACGGCTCAAGGACCCGTCAAACTGACGTGTTCTACGTTCTCTCAAAACTCAGAATGAAATCAACCCGACCTCAACCCGGGGTCAAAGACTGCCGGGCTAGGCTCGGAAAGGAGCTCCACGTGAAGAACATTCTCATCGTTTGTGTCTCGTTCGTCATCGGTTTCTGCCTCGCGAACGTCGCGAGTGCTCAGGCACGTATCGCACCGCCTGAAAACTCAACACCCGCATGTCTGGCTCGCTTCAACGAGCTGTACGACGACGGGTCGATCGACCTCGACGACGCGGCATCGCTCACCAACTGGTGCGTCGATAGCGACCGTACGATGATCTCGTTCTACGAGAACCTCTACGACTCGCTGAACGGCCCCGGCGGTCGACCGAGCTTCGCGACCATGGACGAAGCCCGCGAGGCGTTCACCATGTGCCGCGAGGTCGAGGTCTGTCCCCGTGATCCGGAGACGCCCACCGTTGCTGAGACGCCGCGTACCCCGCGCGCTCTCATCCTCGAGGGCCACGGTCCTCATCGCATTGAGGGTCGAGGTTGGCGTCGTCAGGTCGTCTGTGAAGACGGCACGACAGGCGTCGTGGTGGAGGAGCGATACAGCCGGCGCGAAGACGAGGCCCGTCGACGCATCCCGACTCGTACGACTCTACGCATCGTCTGGTGCATCGACATCACTAACCCGTCCGCGATTCGCGTGGCCGAGACACGTGGTGAAGTCGATCTCACCGACATCCTCCGGCGCCTCGATCATCTCGAGAACGCCTGCGGAGAAGACGGTATGCGTGAGCAGTCCTCCCAGTGGCGTGAACTCTGCACCCGTTTCGACGCGGTGCTGATCCACACCACGGAGATCAACACGCTCCGCACCAGCCTCGGTACGCTTCGCGACGACCTCGACGCACTCAGTGCGCGTGAGGACGCTCGTTGGGCAGCCGATTGCGGCCAGACCAACGAGGAGTGGGCGGCGCTGACGGAAGGTGCTCGACTCGAGCTCATCCGCAGCGGTCAGTGCGACGGTGCATCCACTACGGTGGTGAACCAGAGCGACTGGCATCTGCGCTTCCACCTCGGCGCTGGGCTTCATCTGCTCGGCGTCTCCGCTCCGGCGACCTTGATCGCACCTTACGGTGTGGTCTACGCCGAGCTCGAGGCACTCCCGTCCGATCACTTCGGCTTCTATCTGCGCGGCTTCATCGGGGCGGGCGACCTCCTCGATCGAGTCGGTCAGTGGAATCCGGACGGCACCATCGGCGCAAGCGGTGTCTTTGGCGGATCGGCGGGTGCAACCTTCCGACTCGACGAGATCGTCGCCTTCGACCTTGGTGTCGCAACGTCCTCCGTTTTCAACCCCGGCGGACAGATCGGCTCCAGCCTCCACACGTGGCCCATCTACAACCTCGGTGGTGAGTTCCGCGTCCGGATCAATCCGGTGCGCTGGTTCCACATCGAGGCCACGGTCGGACTCGACTACACCCATTCGGAGGTCCGGCGTCCCAACGTCGATCACTTCGTGGGTGTGGACGCTCTCGGCGGCCACGGCTCACTCGGCGTCGGGTTTTCATTCTGACATCTCTGCGGGGCTCGCTCTCTACTTCGGTAGATGAGCGAGCCCCCACCATCCGGTTTGATCACATACGTGGTCACCCCAGACGGTGGATCATGAGATCTGCCTTGGTTTCAAGGAAAAATCAACCCCGCTTAAAAAACGGGAGAAAGTTAGGCCAGCAATGACCAAGAACGCGCTCATTCTCATCTCGATCATCATCAGCAGCGCGGTCCTCACGGGCTGCGCCAACTACCTAGGTCCCGACGACCACGGTCGCATCTGCGACCCGGGCGTCATGCTCGTGGACAGCCTCGGCTGTCTTCCGGGCTGTGACCTGGATGCGAATGCGTACTTCTGCACGGCCGATGGCCGAGGCGCAGAGTGCCGCATCCGCTCCGGACACGTCTGCCGCGTCGACCCGGGTTGTCCGGGCGGTGGCGCAGACTGCACGGCGGGTATCAGCGCCTGCCTCCGCCACGGAACGACGTCCTGCCCCGCAGGCTCGTCGGTCGCGGAGATCTGCAATGCGGTTGCCGGAAGTCCGGTAGCCGAGATCTGCGGCGACGGCATCGACAACGACTGCGACGGAGTCGTCGACGACGGTTGTAGCACCTGCGTTCCTTCGGGAGCGGAGATCTGCGACAACCTCGACAACAACTGCAACGGTCAGATCGACGAAGGCTGCGACGACGACAACGACGACTACTGCGACGCGACCATGAACATGGGAACGTCCGGATCGCTCGCCTGTCCGTTCACGCCGCCCGGTCGTACAGTCGGTGACGACTGCAATGACAACAACGTCAGGATCCACCCCGGTGGGTCCGAGACCTGCAACATGGTCGACGACAACTGCAACGGCATCGTGGATGAGTCGCCTGGTTCCACGGTCGCGGGCAGCGTTTGCCCTGTGACCTGCGCCGTCACCAACAGTGGCATCGAGCTCTGCGATGGCATCGACAACGACTGCGATGGCTACACCGATGAAGGTGGCGTCTGCGTCGTCTGCGAGGACAACCTCGGAGGCACGCTCCGCGTCCGCCCCTCGGCGTCGCTACTCGCATCGTGCAGCCGCGGTCTCGTGACGATTGCCTGGGGCCCCGGTGGAACGGAGCTTCGCTCCATCGCCCACGCCACGAGCTACTCGATCGTCATGAACAGCTCGTGGCGTGGATGGGTTCGTCTCCAGGCCTTCTGCCCGGATGACGCGTCGCGTGGATCGGAGATCGGCTACTGGGCCGGATCCGTCACCGACTGGAACCCGCGCATCGGTGGCACGCTTCGCTCCGCCGGTTTCACTGTCGACATCGATGGTCGAGACCTCAGCGATGCGGGATACGTCTGCCGCGAGAGCTCGTCCTCGAGTCTCTCCAAGCCGCACGTGCCGCTCGATGAGTGCAGCACCTTCGCCTGTCCACGCTAATCACGCGGACGGACACTCTGGAAAGTGAGCACTGAGAATTCTCTCGGTGCTCCTTCCCTCTTAACTGGTTAGGTCACTCCCGCGTAGGCGGGAATCCAGTCCTAGCCAATTAAGAGGGGAGTACAGATCGCAAGATTTGTTCAAACCAACAACGTTCCGATTTCAACACGAGACCTCAAACGCGCCCGACGTAATTCGGGTATGGAGTCTGCCATGAAGAACCTCACCGTGACCGTTCT
>CAYZVS010000001.1:4649-25296 GCA_964482085.1 uncultured Gammaproteobacteria bacterium | reverse complement strand
CCGAGGGCCCCACCTACGGAACGGACTCCGGTCCGCTCGCGATGGGTGATGCCGGCCCCGTCACCCCCATGGGCGACGCGGCCGTCACGACGCCCCCCACGCCCTGGCGCACCTGCGGCGCCGACGGCATGAGCCCGACGCGCTTCCGCATCTCGGTGATCGACGCGGCCAATGGCCCGCTCGGCGCCTGCTCGAGCGGCTGGGATCCGACGGCGTACTCCCTGCCGGTCACCGGCACGGTCTACACCCCGGGTTCGGACATCGATCAGCGCGTTCGGCGCGAGTGGGTTGGCGCCGAGGTCGACGTCGGCTTCCGCTGTGTCGCGACCGGCGAGTACGCGGTCATCCCCGCGGGCTCGACGGCCATGTCGCGCAACGTGCGTGTCGAGGTCTGGTACGACCCCGACGCGACCGGCGCCCCCGAGGACGTCTCGAGCATCGTGACGACGGCCGTTTCGCCTGGTGGCGGACACGTCCTGCGTGTGCCGCTCTGCTCGACGCTCCTCTAGCACCTTCGCCCGCAAGGGCACAATCTGATCAGCGCCCCGTTCCAGTTCACTCTGGAGCGGGCGCTTTTCGTTTTGGCTAAGCTGACGGTCGGGATTGACAGTTACCTTATTTTATTGTAAGTAAAAGCGTTGCCAGCTGGGCAATATTTCCGGCCTTGGGTTCGCCTGATGCTCGCTTTCCTCCTCCGGTGGCGAGTTATCAGGCGGCCCCAGGGTCCGGAGGTCGGACTTTGTACAGAGTAAAGGAGGCGACAACATGCGTGTGTTTCTGTTTCTGTTCCTTGTGTTTGGTTCGATCGCCGTCGTCTCCAGGGCTTCGGCCCAGGATGATGCCGGTGCCGACAGTGGCGAGATCGAGTCTCTCGATCCGACCATGGTCTGTATCCAGCGCTGTGGTCAGACGCACGAGATGTGCGTTTCGGCCACGACGTTCCAGGACTGCATCGCCAATGAACCGGCATGTGCGGATGTTCGTCCGCATGACGCCGAGATCCTGGCCGCGTTCTGCGAGGCCTGCGGTCGCACGACCGTCGGTTGTGAAGCAACGGATGATCATCCGGCGGTCTCGCCTCCTACGGGAGCGGTTCTGCCTTCGTCGAGCGCGCCGCGCCATCGCCCCACGGCGGAGGAGCGTGAGCGCACGGCGCTCGAGCGCGCTCGTGACATCTGCAGACGCCAACGGGGCATCTGGGATGCGGAAACCATCGTGCTCATGCCCGATGGAACCGCTCGCACTGGCGTATGCCGCACCCCCGAGGGTGCGGAGCTCGCTCAGATGATCCGTGACGAGCACGACGCCCGCGTCGTGGCCGATATGGATCTCGACCGTCGTATCGGTGATGAACGTCACGATCGCATCGAGGCGGACCGTCGCTTCGATAATCGTATCGCGATCATCGAAGATGAAAATCGCGCTCGCGACTCGCGCACGGCCAACATGCTTGCACATATCATGTGTGCAGAGAGCCATGCCGAGCGCCTTTCACTCGCACGACTCGATAGGACGATGCGCGAGCTACTCGAGGCCGACTCCGGTCTCGTGCATGACGGCTACTTCATATGCAATCCGCCGCTGGATTCTCCCGATACCCACTCCACGCGTCACGCGGACGAGCAGCCCTCGGCCGGTGGCGCTGGCGCTGGTATCCACGTGCGCTTCCAGTTGCTGGGGGGGATGTTCTTTACCCCGCTGCATCCGGTGCTCGCGCAGATCAATGGCGACGTGAGTTCGCTTCCGCTCAGTATCGGCTTTGATGCAACGGTCTTTGGACCTTTGTCTCATGGCTGGTATGCCGAGGGTGGAGGTGGCCTCACCTACGACGCACCCAACGTTCCGATGTATGCCACCAACGCGCGGGTCTGGTATCACGCTGGCCTCCGCGCCTTCGTGCTTCCGGTCCTGTCGATCGGCCTTGGCTACCTCGGCTCCGACCGTTTCCGTTCCGATCTCCACTCGGTACACTCGTTCCATGGCGGCTATCTAGATCTCTCGCTCCACTTCCGTTTTCACATGGTGGATCGAGATCTCCGTGGCTCCGACGATGTGACTGATCCTGCTGTCGTCGCCACTTTGCGCGGAGGCTTCGGCGCCTCCTTCCGTCCCATCGTCGACCCGGCGCCGGACGGTCTGCTCCAGATGCTCATCGGTGTCGAGTTCTGACACTGACCTACTGATCGCGGCCCTCTTCCACTCCAGGAAGAGGGCCGTTTTCGTTCCGTCATTCCCGCGGAGGCGGGAATCCAGTACCATCCGAGCATGCAGACTCCCTTTGAGGATTTCCTCGGAAATGCACCAATCGTGCACATGCTTGAATCCCTGTGTGCCCATCCCGGTCAGGCGTATTTATTTCAGGGGCCAGACGGTATCGGTAAACGCTTCGCTGCACATTCTTTTGCCGCAAAAATTTTACAGCTCGACTTCACGGACCAGCTTTCCGCCCATCCCGACTTCTGTGTTCTTGAACGAGAAGAAGGCGCACGTGAAATCAAAATCAAACAAACACGCGAGCTCGTCACACGCATGTCGATGACCTCGGCACGTGGAGGATTCAAAGTAGCGATGATCACGGAAGCAGATCGGCTCAATGAAGAATCTGCTAATGCATTATTAAAATCCGTTGAAGAACCATCCGGTGGATCTGTTTTTATTTTTACCAGCGAACAACCCGACCGTTTACCTGCAACGCTCCGCTCTCGTCTTGCAACCGTTCTTTTTTCTCCCGTCCCAATCGCCCAGATGAAAGATGTGTTTGATGCAGAGTACATTCAAGCGAGTCGAGGTTGTCCAGGGATCGCAAGTCGATTACAGGCCGATCCGGAAACCTGGAAAAATCGTAAACGTGAAGCAATCGCTCTCATCGATTCGCTCTCTAAACAACCGCTTGGCCAAGAGCTCGGAGAAATCGAACGTCTATCCAAAAGATTACAATCAGAAGAAGACGCTGAGCTCGCTTGGCGCGCGATTCTTGTTGAGCTAATGCGCGTTGCTCCCGAGCATTTGAGTCAAGATCCGGAGGCCTTATCACGCATCGGTCGAGGGCTCACACGAGCTTGGAATATGATCGGTTCATCGCTCTCTCCGCACCTCGCGCTTGAATGGATGGCCGTTGAGCCGTATATTAGTGACAAAGTTTCACTCCCTGCACTTCTACATCCCCGATATCTATGATCTCCAAAACACGTTCCTTGATGTATGCGGCCACCCCGATTCTTGCCCTCGCATTGATGGGTCAAGGTTGTGGCTCCGCAAAGCAAGCTACCGGTCCTGACGGCGGTGTCTTTCGTAGCAAGGACAGAGGCGTTGCTTGGACACAGCTCAAAACCCTGAATGTCGGACCTAAGCAGGGGAGCATCGCCAATGTTGGCATCGCGACACTCGCCATCGATCCGCAGGACACAAAAGCCGTCTACGCTGGTACAGAACAAAATGGCGTCATCTTCTCTCTCGACGGGGGAGAGTCTTGGGAGTCAGCGGCAGGAATTGCAACAGGACGAGTTCCGGCCATCGCCGTCGATCCTAAAGATAAGTGCACCATTTATGCCACGCGTGAAAACCAAGTATTCAAAACTTCCAACTGCTCACGCGATTGGACCGCGATCTACTTTGATCCTCGTAGCATCAAATTCACCACGCTTGTCGTCGATTGGTTTAATAACAATGTATTGTACGCTGGTACGAGCGATGGTGACATCGTAAAATCGGAAAATGCTGGCGCAACCTGGCGCGTAGCGTATCGTCTCGACGGCTATAAGATCAACCAAATCGCTCTTGACCCACATGACTCGCGCTTGGTTTACGCCGCGAGTGATCGTGGAGGCCTTCTAAAATCGACAGATAGCGGCACAACCTGGACGCAAATCCGCAAAGAGATTCAAGAATTTGACGGCTCCAATCGCGCTAACATCATCAGTCCAGATCCGTCAGTAACCAATCGCGTGTACACGGTTTCCAAATACGGCATTCTTCAATCCGATGACGCCGGTGCAACTTGGAAAGCGCTCAAACTCCCAACGCCACCAGGCACAGTCGATATGAAAGCCTTTGCCGTAAACCCAAAGGACTCTCGCGAACTTGTCTATGCAACCGACAAAGCCGTGATCTGGAGTTCCGACGGAGGACAAACTTGGACGCCTAAAAAACTTCCAACCTCCCGCGGCGCTTCCGTCATTCTCTACGATCCATCATCCACCGCAGCAGCCGCTGTTATCTACCTTGGCTCACTTCCACCAAAGAGCTAATCGGAAAAAGAAAGACTGGGCCACATGGCCCAGTCTTTACGTTTACGCTTTGTCGTGGCACTCTCGCGAGTATTCTATGCCTAACAGAAATGATGAACACAAAGTGGAATTTTTAGCCGCCGTCGACCACTACCAGAAGGAATTGCAAGGAATTCGTACCGGTCGCGCTAGTGCGGCTCTTGTTGAAGGTATCCGTATCGAGGCCTATGGCCAAAGCGTTGATCTTAAATCCAATGCATCAATCACGATTCCGGATAACAAAACCATTCAGATCGAGCCATGGGACAAAGCGCTGGTAAAAGATATTGAGAAAGCGCTCATCGACGCCAATCTCGGCATGCAGCCAAACACGGCCGGAACAACCATCCGTCTTGTCATGCCTCCGATGAATGAAGAGAATCGCAAAAACATGGTGAAGCTCATGAAGCAGCGTGAAGAGCATGCCAAGATCACGATCCGTAATATTCGCGACAAAGTAAAAACCGCCATCCAGAACGATGAAAAAGAAAAAGTCATTGCAGAAGATGAGAAGCGACGCGAGTTGGAAAAGCTCGACAAGAACGTCGCCGAGTTCAATGCCAAGATTGAGTCAATAACCGCTGATAAAGAAAAAGAAATCATGACGGTTTAATGTCATTCCCGCGCAGGCGGGAATCCAGACCTATGCCAATCACAAATGAAAAAAAGATGGATTTGCTCGTGTCGCTTTGTAAGCGACGCGGCTTTGTTTACGCCGACTCCGATATTTACGGCGGCTACGCCAACTCCTGGGACTACGGCCCATACGGCATAGAACTCAAAAACAATATTCGCGACGCGTGGTGGAAGCGTTTTGTGCATGGCCGTGAAGATATCGTTGGAGTTGATACGCCAATCATCCAACATCCCAAGGTCTGGGAAGCCTCCGGCCACCTCGCCACCTTCAGCGATCCGCTCGTTGATTGCAAAAAGTGTAAACGTCGCTTCCGTGCGGATCATTTGCTTGAAGCTAAGCAGGCAGAGCCAGGCTACGATAAAGAAAAGCCACTCTCCATCAAGGATATTGCATGTCCAGAATGTGGTGGCGAGCTTACGGACGTCAAACATTTTAATTTAATGTTTAAAACCTTCGTAGGTGTCACAGAAGACACGGCCAACGTCGCGTATCTCCGTCCGGAAACCGCCGCCGGCATGTTCACGGCTTGGCGCGATGTACGTGACACGATGCGCAAGCGCCTTCCATTTGGTATCGCTCAAGTCGGCAAAGCCTTCCGTAATGAAATCACCCCAGGCAACTTTATTTTCCGTACGCGCGAGTTTGAGCAGATGGAAATCGAGTACTTTGTGAAGCCGGAAGATTCCGAGCGTGCCTTTGATATGTGGCTCGCGGAAATGAAATCGTGGGTTGAGGATGTACTCGAGCTTGATCCAGCCAAAACTGTCTACAAAGAAATCTCAGAAGCCGACCGCGCCTTCTACTCCAAGCGCACTGTCGACATCGAGTACGTCTATCCTTTTGGTCAAAAAGAACTTTACGGTCTCGCCAACCGCTCGGACTATGATCTCTCGCGCCACGCGGAGTTCTCTGGCGAGGATTTGCGCTGGCTCGATCCAGAAACCAATCAAAAAATCTTGCCGCATGTCGTTGAACCGACCTGGGGTTTATCGCGCACGGTTCTTGCTGTGCTCGCAGAACATATCGACATCGATGAAGCAGAGACAACGGAAGGGGATACCGAACCGCGTATGGTGCTACGCCTTCCGCCGCGCCTTGCTCCGGTAAAAGCCGCTGTTCTCCCGCTCCAAAAGAAAGACGGCTTGTCCGACATTGGCCGCGACTTAGCTGCCAAAATCCGCAAAGCAGGTATCGTCGTCGAGTACGATGAGAGCGGTTCTATCGGTAAGCGCTATCGCCGCCAGGATGAAATCGGCACGCCATGGTGTTTCACCGTCGATTACGACACCAAAGAAAATAACACCGTCACCGTCCGTGACCGTGATGCCATGACACAAGAAAGAATCGCTATCGATGAAGTTGTTCCTTGGTTGCTTACAAAACTTTCCAAATAAAAACATGAAACCCATCGTAAAGACCTTGAAGAATGGCATGAAAGCGATCATCGTCCCACAAAAAGGGGCGACCTCAATGACATTCATGGCTTTTTGTCGTGTCGGCTCGCGTTATGAGACGAAAGATATTAATGGCGCCTCGCACTTCATTGAGCACTTGATGTTCAAGGGGACAAAGCGTCGTCCAGACACACTCACCCTCTCAAAAGAGCTCGACCGTTACGGTGCGGAATACAATGCCTTCACGTCAAAAGATCTGACGGCCTATTACGTAAAGATGGACGCCGCAAAAACGAGCCTCGCCGCAGACATTCTTCACGACATGTTGTTCCATTCCAAATACGATCCAAAGGAATTGCAGCGCGAGCGTGGTGTGATCGTCGAGGAAATCAACATGTACGAGGACAATCCACGTATGCATATTGAGGACTTGCTCGAGGAAGTGTTATTTCCAGACTCTACTCTCGGTTGGAATATCGCTGGACCACGTGAAGTGATCCGAACCGTTCCGCGTGAAAAGTTGATCGCGTATCGCGATGCCTACTACATTCCCGAGCGTATGGCCGTGTGTGTTTCTGGAAAAATCGTTCCGGACTTGATGAAGATTCTAGAAAAAACATTCGGCAGCGTGAAGTCACCTAAAAAGCGCATCGATAACAACTTTGAAACATTCATTGCGCCAGAAAAATTCACAGACCCTGTAGCATTCCAACAGAAAAATACGGAGCAAGTACAGCTTGCAATGGCTTTTCATGCCTTGCCACTTGGACACAAGGACTTGGCCGCCGCGTCGTTACTCGCCACGATTCTTGGAGGCACCATGTCCTCACGTTTGTTTATTCAAGTTCGTGAACGTCGCGGTCTTTGCTACTCGGTAAACGCATCACATCAAGCATTAGAAGACATCGGTATTTTTGGCGTGATGTCCGGACTCGACAAAACACGTGTCGATGAAGCCGTAAAAGTTATTTGGGCCGAGTTAAAGAAGACAACTGAAGAACTTGTGAAGCCCGATGAGCTACGTCGCGCAAAAGATCATATTCGCGGCAAGCTCACACTTGCCTTTGAAGACTCGTCCACCCAAGCCGATTGGTATGGCAAGCAATGGATCTACGAAGGCAAGATCGAGACACCGGAACAAAAGCTGAAGAGAATAGAGAAGGTGACGGCCGCAGATATTCGTCGCGTTGCCAAGGAAATTTTTCAACCTAAGAGAATGGCATCGGCATTGATCGGGCCTTTTGAGAGTAAAGACAAGGTCAAAAAGCTGTTTACGCTCTCTTGATTGTTTTGCCGATCTGCGGTAGGAATAAGCCGCTTATGCGCAAGACTGTCATTGCCAATTGGAAGATGCACTATGGCCCCGTAAAGGCCGGTGCTTGGATTCGCGCTTTCCGTCGTGAGCGACTGCCCAAGGATCTTGATATCGGCGTCGCTGTGCCCTTTGTATCGCTCCCTGCCGCTCGAGCCTCCCTTGGACGCGCTGGAGTGCCCTCTCTGGGCGCTCAGGACGTATTTTGGGCCAATGAAGGGGCTTTCACGGGTGAGATTGGCCCAGCCATGCTTAAGGAATTCGCCTTATCATTTTGTTTGGTGGGCCACAGTGAGCGCCGCCAGCATCTTGGTGAAACAGACGAGATGGTCGCCAAGAAAGCGATCTCGCTTCAAAAGAATGGAATTCATCCCGTGATTTGTATCGGTGAAACTGATGCGCAACACAAAAAAGGGGAGACGCTTAAAGTCGTCCGCGCTCAACTTTCCGCCGTACTCTCGGCCGGTTTAAAAGTCGATGGTGCCGGTAGTCCGATTATTGCCTATGAGCCAATCTGGGCGATCGGATCTGGAAAGCCATGTACCGCGCAAGACGCCAAAGTCGTACATGAAGCGATTCATGAAATGCTCGTAAAGAAATTCGGGAAATCTGCAAATGAGATTCCCGTCCTTTATGGTGGCTCGGTCGATCAGCGGAATGTTGCGGAGTATCTTTCCACCACGCATATTGATGGTGTGCTTGTCGGCTCCGCGTCACTCGACCCGCGTGCCTTTGGCATGTTGTGTCGTGCAGCCCTTCCGGCTTAAACTTGTCCCATGTACGTCTCTTGGATCGCTTACGGTGTGGCGATAATTGCGCTCGGCGTAACGTTGTTTCTTATTGCGCGTCACTGGAAAGAGATTCGTTTGCTCGACCCGCAATCCATTAAAGAAGAACGTCAAAAACAAGAACGTGAAAAATTGATCACGCGACGCTTTGAGCGTGTCAGTGCCGAGCAGTTAGCCGCCTTGCATCGCTTTGGCAGAACTCTCGCCCGTAAAACCAAAGAGTCGTACAAGCGCACGGAAGAACGTTTGCAATCTTTTGATAATCTCTACAAGAAGGTGAAGAGCCCGTTTTCAGCTATGGCGCCTTCTCAACGTGAAAGAATCAAGACGCTTCTCACGGAAGCTCGTTCTCTTATTCGCGATCTCAAATGGGCCGATGCAGAACGTCGTTTGCTTGAAGCGCTGGCTCTGGATCAACGGCAGATCGATGCCTACCGATTGCTTGGGACGCTCTATCTCCGTCAAAAACTCTATCCGCAAGCGCGTGAGACATTTGAATTCCTTGTAAAAACACGCAAAGCCGACGATGCAACCTATGCTGGCCTCGCGGAAATCGCTAAAGCGGAAGGGAACTTTCAAATCGCGGAAGCGATGTTGCAAAAGGCCGCCGACGCAAGTCCTCGCCAACCGCATCGCCAAGCTGAGCTTGCCGCATTTTTCTTAGAGCGTGGAAATGCCGCTAAAGCATGGCCTCATGCCAAGCGCGCTAGCGAGCTTGAGCCAGGAAGCGCCAAATACCTTGAACAATCCTTAGAGACTGTTATACTCCTCGGCGATCGAAAAGAGGCCCGCGCACGCTATAATCGTCTGCGTTTGCTCTCAGAAGATCCGGCCCGTTTCCAAGTTTTAAAAGACAAAGTGGAGGCAATCGAAGGGTAAAAATTCATGCCGTAGTAGCTCAGCTGGTAGAGCATTTCCATGGTAAGGAAAAGGTCACCGGTTCAATTCCGGTCTACGGCTCCATGGGTGGGTACCCAAGCGGTCAACGGGGGCAGACTGTAAATCTGCTGGCCTTGCGCCTTCGAAGGTTCGAATCCTTCCCCACCCACCACGAAAACACTCCGACATTGTCGGAGTGTTTTCATTCGTGCCAAGATATTTGTGATATGAAATCCACACTCCGTATTCTTGCCGCCTTTGGCGTCGCCATGTCCCTCATCGGCGGCGGTTGTGCGCCAACACCTCCTCCAGAAAACCCTGCGATCACAGCACCATCGATGCCAAGCGTTCTTGAATTTAAATCAGTAACCACAAAAAAAAGTAAAACCGACAGTTTAAGAAATATCGTGGTTGAGTCCACGGGAGGCAAGATTGTGAATCCGCTCAAGATTACGGGTGAAGCGCGTCTCTGGTATTTTGAGGCCGTTTTTCCTGTCACGTTACACGATGCCCAAGGACGTACCATCGGCCTCGGTCCTGCTCAAGCCAAGAGCGATTGGATGACAGAAGAGTGGGTTCCGTTTGAAGTCCGATTTGCTTTCCCTGACCAAGCTCCAGGTAGTAAAGGAACGATCGTTCTCATGAATGACAACCCGTCGGGCCTAGAAGAGAATTCCGATTCCTTTGAAATCCCAGTAATTTTCTAGTCGATATGAACAACTTCACCAAGGAGAACATGCCCAAGTCAGAGGAAGAGTGGAAGAAGGTTCTCACGCCAGAGCAATATGAGGTCCTGCGCGGCAAAGGCACGGAGCGCGCCTTCACGGGCATTTACGACAAAGAAACTTCACCCGGTATTTACCACTGCGCTGCATGCGGAGCTGAACTCTTTGATTCCAAGGCCAAATACGATTCTGGTTGCGGCTGGCCAGCCTTTTTTGCCGCCGCAGCAGGAGACCGTGTGAAATTCCATGACGACTCAACGCTCGGTATGGAGCGCATAGAAGTCACTTGCACAAATTGCGGCGGCCATCTCGGTCACATCTTTAACGATGGCCCATCCGAGCACGGCGGCAAACGCTTTTGCATCAACTCCGCTTCAATCGATTTGGAAAAGAAGTAATTACTTCTGCCCAATCACAATCAACTCCTCTCTTGCACGGGTAATCGCGGTGTACAGCCAACGCTTCCACTGTTCGTCATCCATTTTTTGAAAGCGTTCTTCAAATAACACAACGCGCTTGGCTTGCGAGCCCTGTGCTTTGTGAACCGTCAGTGCATATCCAAAATCAAAACGGCTTCCAATCTCTTTTGGGGATAAACCCTCTACGGTCTCTCCACCTTTTTCTGACATGAAACCGTGTCTGGAAACGAGTCCATCAAAACGCCGGCCATCATCTGGAAAATCAATACCCATTTGATACCAGTGCTGACGTTCTGTTTCCGATGATTCGATGATTCCCGTCATTCCGTTATAAATCGGCTGGCTTTGATTGTAGTCATTCTTCAAACACACAACCCGATCACCAGCTTCAGGCTCATCCGTCTCACGTCCCATCTTTTGCCTGACACTTTTGTTTAACTCGATACGTGTTTTGTTTCTTCCGCACAGCAAAAGCCGATCTTCTTGATCGCCATCCATCACATCATCAATCGCATTTTGTATTTCGGAAGGATCATCCGTCGCCCAAGAATATTTACGAACACCTTTTCCATACTTGCCTCCGACGATTTCACCCGTATGACGCACTTCATGCGCTAGTTGAATAATCGGATTTCCCTCGGCTTGTCGATGCACACGTTCAAGCGTGAGATCGGGCTTGTCCATCAAATTAAAACTTCCTTCAATCGGCGGCAGCTGACCATGATCACCGATAGCGATAACAGGCCTACCCGTTCCAAGTAGATCCAACCAAATCCGTTGATTCACCATCGAGGCTTCATCGACCACAATCAAATCCGCTTCAACTTCCTTGGATCTTGCCCAGCCCGTAATCACGCCTTTTTTATCGACAAGGGGAGAGTAGAGGAGTGAGTGAATCGTCCCGCAAGTATCGCCTTCACGAATAGCGCCATGCAGATCGAGTGTATTACGCAGCACCTGACTTGCTTTGCCTGTGAAAGCACAAAACGCAATGCGGCGTTCGCTATTTTTCTGTGCAAGAACAGCGCGTAGCGCAGCGGCTACGGTTGTTTTTCCGGTACCGGCATAGCCACCCAGCGTGATCGCAGGCCCAACAGGTTTCTTGATCCAGCCTAGCAGTTGTTCTAATGCTTTGGCTTGATCGGAGGACAAGGAAAAGTCCGACATGGACGTGATCCTACCTGCTCGTCGCCGGGTTGACAAAAACGTTATTTTTTGGTTAACTAAGCCGTTCGTTCTTTCCTAATAGGAGGGCTAACCATGGTCACGAAACCGCCTCTATCCCACGCGCTTCCACGCCTGGACGAGTTAGTCCAGCCTTGGTCCATTCCGTCTTGGATCGTCACGCAATTCAACGAGCTCGGAACGAGTGAGCACTTGTATCGTCGTTTTGCGGCGATGGGCCTTGTGCTCAATCGCTTCTTTCCGGACGATCCTTCCGAGCTCGACAAGTTCATCAATGATGAGCATGACGTCGAGCTCGATAACAAGATTACGATCTGGCTCATGGCTCAAAGTCATGTTGAGTTGAAAAGTCTTGCTCAGCTTGCTGAACAAGAAGCATTGAACCTCGGCACGGATCTGGGGCACATCGAGTCCACGGGTTGGAGCATGCATGAACTCCTCCTCCTCGCGCTCTCGCGTGAGATTCTGGAGTGCGTCACCGTTCTGCTCCGACGTCGTGGGTACGCGAGCAACATCACGCCCCTGCTTCAGTCGCTCGACCGCGATGCACAACGTCGCATCCCGTTCCCACGTCTTTCTGTGCCTTCATTCCGTCCACAGCTCTTGCTCGCTGTACACGGGATGGCTCCCAATCTCTGGTGGGGTCGCATCCTCGGTCCTGTGTCCTGAAAACGCCCCCGTCCATCTCTGGATCGGGGGCGTTTCTTGTTTTGTTAGTTGGATTTTTTGTTGATTTGTCCTTTGATCTTGTCGATCATTTCTTCATCCATTTCCGCAAATGCTTTCTTGAGTCCTGTTTTAGCGGACTCGGCTTGGGCACGCTCGAGCTGATAAAGATCGCCATGCTCTTCCGGGTTAAGCAAGGAAAGCTCACGTCGCGACTCTGCGCGCGACGACTCCGCTTCTGCAAGCTTTAATTGCGTGGCTTGAAGCTCGGATTGGAGTGCGTCAAAACGTTGTAAGTCAGCAAAGGAAGCGATGCCCATATCGACATCTTCCTGTATGCTTTTATATTCTTGGTTGGTTGTTTCAAGCTCGCGCTTCAAGGCAACAATCTGCTTGGATTGCTCGGGGAGCGTCTTGCCTTCCAGCTCTTGCATCCGCGCCACACGCTGTTGAATCTCACCCATGTCAAAACCCACGAGCTTCCCCTTTTTTTCGAGTGGAGTATCGACGGCAACACGCTCCGTAGGAGACGCGCCTTCGTCATTGTTCATCATTTCTGTATTGCTCATAACTAGGAAGTTTAACAGATTTTACACCAAAAGTCAATATTTCGTTATTTCCAAATAACCGTTACTTCTGCCTCGCTCGCCAAGAGGCGAATCAATCGCGAAAGCTCAAGCTCTGACTTGCTTTTAGAGCTTGTCACAATTTCCGGCCGATTGGCCGCTTCCGTTGCCGCGCGTTCAAGTTCCGCGAGCGCTTGATTGTAGCCGTCATCCGGTTCAAGGACGCGCTTCAAAATTCCTTGGGAGTTACGTACTTCTATTGGCCCAATAAGACGCGTATTAAAAAGATTCGGACCGGTTGCTTCAATCGTGACTCGGTTTCCATCGATATGCACGTCGCTCGCAGAAAGTTTGGCGAGATCGACACCAAGGTTTGCTTCCATGCTCCCGCGAGCCTCGATCGTTTGTCCGACAAAAAAATCTTGGAAGGCGTTTCCCGTTGTCTTTTTAATGGAGACGGGTTGATCAAACACATAGGTTTGCGTCACAAGAAATCCTTGATCGCGCAAAGCTGTCAAAATCGTTTGCGTGGAGACATGTGTTTGAATTCCGCGCGGCACGAGTGCAAACCGACCAACAATTAATCCGACACAAAGAGCGATAACGATCGCAAGTGCAGCATAAGCATAGCGTTTCATATATCACCATCATCTCCGGAAGGCACGCTTCCGTCCAGTTATGCACATTTCAGAAATTGGGAGGTCTAGACAAAGAGCGCATTTTGCACAACGATGTATGCCTGTTCTTTTGACAGCGATCATCGTTACAAGATGAAGAAAGGTAAATCCGATGCAGCAAGCTCTCGATCCCGTGAAGCTGCATTCCCCACCAGCGATTATCGCAGGATGGGGGAGCTGGTCGCCGCACCTGAAGCCTCCACAAAATGTGAGCGCTCTCGTGATGCGTGCGCTCGATGCTGGCGCATTCATGCAGCCTAAAGGAGTCACGCTCGTGAATTCCGATGCGCTGGAACGTCTTGCGACTTGTTCGTGGCGAGGCATCGACACCTTTGTGCGCGAGCTATGCTTTGAACGCATCAAGAGCCAGAATTTTGACGGCCACCTGATGCGCGCTCGCTTGAGTTCCCTCTACCCAAGATCCATGTCCTTTGGCTCATGGGAAGAGCTATTCAGGACTCCGTCAACCATCACGGTCCGGAGTCAGCTTATGGAGAACACGCGTATCATTCTTTTCTACGCGACGGTACTCGCTCTGCTCGGACACGAGGATTTGGTCTCCTGGCTAAAGCCGCTGCTCGATCTTGCTCAGGACGGCTATCTGCCGCTTGGCATCGCGCACAGCGACCAGAAGCTTTTGCTGGTTACGGGTTGACCTGCTCGTACTGCCCCGCCTCCGTAAGGCCTTTTGGTCACGGGGGCGTTCGTATTTACGCGCATTGACGGAATTGGGGTCCTATGGCATGCTCGTGCGCGTTCGTTCACCCTGACCCGCGCCGCCTTAGCTCAGCTGGTAGAGCAACACTTTTGTAAAGTGAAGGTCCGCGGTTCAAATCCGCGAGGCGGCTCCACAAAAAATTTCCATATGTCACAAGACAATCTCATCAAGCTCGAGTGTACACAGTGCCGCAAGGTCAACTACCACTCGACCAAGAACAAAAAGACGATCAAGGCCCGCCTTGAGATCGCTAAATTTTGTAAAACCTGCAAAGGTCGTTCTCCGCACAAGGAGACCAAATAAGGTAGACTGTGGCCTATGGCCACGCCTTCCCGATTTTCACCAAACTCCCCGACAATGGTTGGGGCGTTTGTGTTTCTGACCGGTTTCTCAATGATGGCTTTTGAAATTCTCGCAGCACGTTTGGTCGCTCCATTTCTTGGATCATCACTCTATACGTGGACGGCAATCATCGGCTCTATTTTATTAGGAATCATTCTAGGTGCTCCGCTCGGCGGTTGGTTGTCCGACAAATATCGACCCGTTCGTGTCCTCGGTGGCCTATTTTTGGCGAGCGGCCTGGTTTCACTTCTTGCCTATACGATTGCTTACGCACTCGGTCCAAGCTTCTCTGCCTCAAATTTGGGAATGCCCATACTCGCATTCACTTTTTCTGTTCTCGTCTTTTTTCCTCCAGCCTTACTTTCTGGCGCGACCATGCCTGCGGCAACACGCACACTGCTCGACTCGCTTGAGCACACCGGCCGTGTGTACGGCTCTCTTGGTTCCTGGAATTCTGCAGGGAGTATTCTCGGGACTTATCTGACCGGCTTTCTGTTCCAAGCATATTTTTCGACACGACTCGTCTGGTTCACGCTCGCACTACTCCTTGTACTCGTTGGATTGATTCAGTCTTTGCGAGCTCGTCGCGTATGAAGCCATTTCGACTTCCACCAGTTTGGATCCTGAACGCCTTTGCAAGTTTTTGTTTGATGTTGATTCAGGTCTTGTCGGGCCGTGCACTAGCGCCATTCCTCGGCACATCGGTCTACACGTGGACATCTGTTATCGGCGCAACCTTGATCGGGCTCACATTTGGCCAATATGCCGGAGGTTTGATCGCGGATCGTAAAGGCGGACGCCGTGCCTTATCCGTGACATTTCTTGCATCCGGTATTGCGGCCTTGTCGGCACGTTTTGCCTTATCATTTTTATCAACCAAACTCGCTGACTATCCAATGGACTTGGCATTCCGCTCCATTATGCTCGCGATTGTTGTTTTTGCACCCGTAGCATTTTTCCTATCCATGGTAGGTCCGCAGCTCGCCAAGTTTGCGGTTGAAGAATTGCGTGCGAGTGGTACCGCGATCGGCCGTCTCTCTGCCGCTGGTGCCGTCGGGAGCCTGCTTGGCATTGGTCTTGGTGGCTATATTCTGATTGCGGCGCTCGGAACCAATCTGTTGTTGTCATCCGTCGCGATAGCACTGCTTCTCCTTGGAGCATATCTCGCTGCAGGCGAGCGCGTATTGAATTGGCGTGCGGCAGGTTTCTTGTTTGTCGCGGCAATAGGGAGTCTTCTTCTACCCGGGGTTTGTAAGTTGGAAAGTAATTATTACTGTATCCGCATTACAACAGAAGGAGCAGAAGAAAAACCGCGATTCACCCTGCGTCTCGATCATCTCTTGCATTCCTATGTCTCTCCGCGCGAGCCCGCAAATCTTGGTTACGGTTATGAACAGGTCTACGCGCGTTTAATTGCTTCACGTTACGTGCAAGGTGATCAATTCCACGCATACTTTATCGGTGGTGGGGGATTTGTTCTTCCTAGATACTTGGAGGCTTTCTACCCAAAAGCGACATCTACTGTTTCAGAAATCGATCCAGCTGTGATCGAGGCCAACCATCACTTCATGGAGCTCAAAACAAGTTCCCGTATTATTGCGATACCGGGAGACGCTCGTCGCCATCTCATGCGCAATGAAGATGCGCCATATGATCTGGTCTTTGGCGACGCCTTCAACGATTTTGGCGTCCCACAACATCTCACAACGCTCGAGTTTCATCAGCTGCTCAAATCCCGTATGAAACCAGACGGCGTATACGCATTAAATTTGATCGACGATGCACGTTACGGAAACTTTCTTGCCGCAATGATCAAGACGCTACGTCAGGTTTGGAAATATGTTGAAGTCGCCCCCTTAGAAAGCGAGCTGTTACCCGGCCGCAACACAATCGTCCTCATGGCATCTGACACTCCTCTCGATGCAAAGCGCTTTGCACAAGCCGATACGCCCTCATTTGAATTTGAACCAGAGAATCCCTCGATCGAGTCTTCCTCAAAACGCCTGACGCCGGAACAAATAGAAGAATTTCTGGCGACACACGAGAACGTCCCTATCCTCACCGACGACTACGCTCCGCTTGATCGCTACCTCTCTCCCGTTTTCCGCGATGCCTACTAATAAACCTCTGCATCCGCTCGTCACGACTCCGTGGCCACCGGGTTCTCGCCGCGTCTACTATGTCGGCGTATTGTTTTGGGTTCTTGTTTTTCAAGGACTGGCCATTCTTCTCGACCTCTTTTATCTACGCGCATGGTGGATCTGGCATACCCTCTCTTTGGTATCCAGTCTGGTGATCGGGCACATCACAACAATGCGCATTCTGGCGATCGCTATACAAGAATGGAAAAATCGGGTTTGATGCAGTTCATGGAACGGTCTGCGCCACTCACCGGAAGCGATTTTTACCGGTTTTTCCAATGCCCGCATTGGCCGTATTGGGAACGTTTTGGTGACCCCGCCGACCGCCGACCTCTTTCCAAGGAAGAAGAGGCACGCTTAGCCGATGGTTTGGCACATGAACGCGACATCGTCACCAAGCAATACGGCACGCCGGTTGATGTAAGCGACGTCAAAAATGTCGATGACGGCGTTACCCGTACGCTTGAGCTGATGCGATCCGGAACGCCCGTCATCTATCAAGGTTATTTGCGTGACGGCGACTGGATCGGTCGCCCAGACTTATTGGAACGTAAGGAAGGTAAAAGCCTTTTCGGCGACTGGTTCTACGTTCCGGTCGAGGTAAAGCGCGCACATGAAATCAAAAAAGAGCACATGTGCCAGCTCACATTCTACGCAACGTTACTCGAGCGCACGCAGGGCTATTTTCCGACGCACCCGACTATTATTAACGGCGACGGCGAGCGTCTGACATTTGACGCCTCAGCTTTTCAATCGGAATTTCAAAACATCATTGAACAGCTGGAGCGCATTCGCTCTGGAGAAATGCCAGCGCCGGTTTATCGCAAAAGCTGTAAGGACACGTCACCATGGGGTAAGGCTTGTTTGCGTTTAGCTGAGTCGCGCCGAGATATTGCCCTTCTTTATAATGTCGATGTCAGAAAGTTAAAGGCATTGCGCTTACTCGGTGTACTCACAATCGACGACGCCGCAATTCTTGATGTGGACGCTCTGGAAGGACAGGTCCCCGGGCTCACACGCAACGCCCTCGAGTCGGTTCGTAGACAGGCGGAGTGTCTTGTCACAGATTCCGTTATTATCCGTGAGCCATTTGTAGACCCGACCATGGGTTTGGAAATCCATTTTGATATTGAGAGCTACCCACCAGCAGACCTCGACTACCTTTTTGGATTTTGGTTGCCCGATGGATACAAATTCTTTGTGGCCGAGACTCCAGGTGATGAGAAGCGACTCTGGAAAGACTTTTTGTCTTGGGTGGAGACGTTGCCGGAACGTTACACGGTTTACCATTATGGAAATTACGAAGTGACGCGCCTCTCCGTTCTTTCCAGACGCTACGCCGACCAAGAGAACATCTACCTTGAACGTTTCCGTAACTCGATGTGTGATCTGAAAGAGGTTGTTCGTGTGCAAGCCGTTTTCCCGCTTCACTTTTATAGCTTGAAAGCGATTGCAAAATTCCTCGGCTTTACTTGGCAGGGCGATGTGAAGGGCGGGGGAGAGTCCGTGCTTGCCTATGAGCAATGGCTAGAGTCCGGCAACCGTACTATTCTCGACTCGATTATCCAGTACAATCAATGTGACGTTCAGGCGACGGCTCATGTGCTCTCCTGGCTGCGTAAATTTGCAAAAGAACAAGCTCAATTCAAAAATCCTTTTCCTTGGAACGCATCATAAATTATGAAACGTTTGATCAATCTATTTGCATCAGTCGCCACGGCCTCGCTGTTGTTTTTACCCATGACAGCGCTCGCTCAAACAACAAGTACGGCTGATGCAGTCGCGTCGACAACTCCGGCTGTTATTTCTGATAATCAAGCGGGAACAGATGGCGCAGATTCTCCGGTAAACGGTCCAGCTCAGGAGGGGCAATATGAAAGAGGTGTCGTGGAATCAATCGGTAGCGGATCCAATGCAATTCCCGGTGGCGCAGAACAGGTAAAGGTATTCCATGTTCGATTTTTATCGGGCCCATTGTTGGGTCAGGTTCGAGAAATTCACTCGGACGTCGGCTCCAATCCCTATAACATTGATCCTCATGCTGGCGACAAGGTCGTTATTTTTATGCAGAGCGGTGACAATGGCTGGAATCTCTATTTGGAAGGTTTTGATAGACGTACGGCCATGCTCTGGCTTATCGCGCTGTTCGTGTTTACGCTTGTACTTCTTTCCGGTTGGCAGGGTGTAAAGGTCGCGTTATCAATCGCGATCTCCATTGCGATGATTGGTTACATTTTAATCCCACTTTACCTGCGTGGGGTAAATGCTGTACCGCTCGCCATCGCGCTCTCCGGATTGTTCACGCTCATTTCCAGTGGTTTAACGATCGGCTGGAATCGTAAATCACTGGTCGTGGCAATTGGAACAATGGGCGGTGCGCTTGTGGCCTATCTCATATCGCTCGTCTTTGTCGATTCAACTCGTCTCTCTGGTCTCGGTACAGAGGAAGATCGAAGTTTTTTCAATAAAAATCCACTTCTTGATCCGCGTGGACTTTTGTTTGCAGGAATCATCATCGCGGCGGTTGGTGTTTTGGAAGACGTCGCCGTTTCCATCGCATCCGGAGTTTCTGAAGTGCGCCGCGCAAATAATAAATTGAGTTTTAAGGAATTATTTACGGCAGGAATGGTGATTGGCAAAGATCACATGGGTGCTCTCGCAAACACGCTTGTCTTTGCCTATGTTGGCGCCTCGCTTTCAACGCTCCTGCTTTACCAACAGTTCGGTGGTTCTTGGCTCAAATTTATCAATTTTGATTCTGTGACGGATGAAGTCGTCCGTTCACTCGCCGGAACCATTGGTCTTGTGTTCACCGTTCCGATCACGGCGCTCCTTGCCGCATGGGCCACGCTCCGCGCTCCGATTGATAGCAAAGGTAGCGAGCATCGACATTAATAAAATACCCCGCCATGGCGGGGTATTTTATATGGTCGGGCTAGAGGGACTCGAACCCTCGGCACCGACCGCGCTCAGGATGGCCATTGATGGCGAAAGCATGTCAACATAGCGCCATTACGCTCGAAGCAGCTAACTCTCAAGACATCACTCACTATCGTTCGCGTGCCCACCATGGGCACCGGTTTGGGCACAAAAAGCGTTCAGGACGACCTTGGGGGTTGCTTCGATGCAACAGATCGGTTCATGAGTCGCTGGTACGGAGCCTCGACCCGTTCGCCCCGGCGACATCGATCACACGACCACGCTCGTCCCCCATCTGTGTACGGCAGACAAAAACCGAGACGGCTCGTGCCGTCTCGTAGGAGTCTACTTTGTCGCCCCCGGACAGGAGAGCGAGAGGGTGTCGGATGCGGAAAGGTAGATCACCGATTCCGCCGTCTCTCCAACGTAGTGCTTGCGAAACGCCGATACAACTTTTCGACATGCTGCTTGCATGACGGAATTGCGATCGTCACGCGCCGGCACCGGTACATCGATCCAGACCACGACATGCGTGTCCCGAACCACCCGACGCTCCGGCCTGCGTGCGCGCCGGTTGGTCCACCAGCCCCAGGCGACGGCCGCAGAGCCGGGCAGTGACACGACTGTGCCGCCCTCTGGGAAGCGGTGCCACAGGTCCTGAATGACACGCTCAGCTGCCTGCCGTCGGTCATCTCCGGTAGTCGGCAACAGAAAGGTGACCCTGACGCTTGCGTCAGCGGGGATCGTCTCGGAAGTCGTGAACACAACACACCTCTTACCAGGCTAGTTTGGTTCTAGCGGACCGCTAGATGTCAGGGTGCGAGCGCTTGACGTTTGCCGCGCTCGTAGCTGGACACTAATCGGTCGACCTGTTCAATCTCATCGGCCGAAAGCACAGACAAATCGACCGTGTGGTCGAAGTACGGATGGTAGTGACTTGCTCGCGCGGCCACCCGCTTCTCATGCGCGTGGGGCTCCTTTGCGATCTCGGCGGCGACAAACGCCTCGAACTCA
>CAYZVS010000001.1:2158-4639 GCA_964482085.1 uncultured Gammaproteobacteria bacterium | reverse complement strand
CTGGAAGTGGGTTGGAAAGTGCGGCTTGACGGGCCGAATCGGGGGGCGCCTCCACTCCCTCAGGAAGGATTGCGGGTACGCCCGGATTTCTGGATGACTCGCCTGCGCGAGTCGCGGCGCCTTCCGAATTGGCCCGTCGGCCTGGAAATTGAAACACGGATGCCGGCAGGCTGTCAATGTCTGTGGCATCTCGCCGTTGCAGTTCGCCGATGGTGGTGACAAGTGACTCGCGGAGTTGCGCCGAGATTAGCTGGTCTCCTTGGAGGGAATACGTGCCCTCTCGGCCTGTCGGATCGATCGGCGACAACTCGTTGCGGAGTTGCAGACCAAGCTTACGTAGTTCGTTCGACGCGTACCCTCTGCGATCCCAGGCAGCGGCGATCGCAAGCGAAGTGAGCGCAACCTCTGCGGTGCGACTCGCCTCGAGCCGTTCGATGGCGAAGTCGAGTTCGTCCCGGTTCACAGGGTCAATCGGAAAGGCGAGTGGCTCACAGAGCCTAGAACACCGATCGGTTCGAAAGCTCGATCATTCCGATCACTTGGCGGCCAGGGATCGACAGGTCGCCTTGCGGTGTGATCCCCTCGCGTTTCGTGGGCGCATCGTTGCGCTCGCGGGAGGCGACGATGAGCACGATGCGATGGGATCCACCGTCCGAGCCGAGCGCGCGGGAGCAGCGTCTCCTCAAGCGACTGACGCGCACGAAGAAGCTCTTCGCCTTTCTGCGTGACCACAGGCGTGAGCTGTTCAGCGACGCGTTCCAGGACGAGCTCATCGGCATGTACCGCGACACCGGCGAAGGGAAGGATCCCGTGGCGCCGGCTCAGCTCGCAATGGCTGTGCTGCTTCAGGCCTACACTGGCTCGTCGGACGCCGAGGCCGTCGAGATGACGGTCGTCGACGCGCGCTGGCAGATGGTTCTTGGCGTGCTCGGCGCGGAGGAGGCCGCGTTCTCGCAGGCCACGTTCCAGGCGTTCCGTGGGCGGCTCATCGCGCACGAGATGGATCGCCGGCTCCTCGAGCGCACCGTCGAGCTTGCGCGAACGACCGGTGCGTTCGACTTTCGCAAGCTGCCCAAGCAGGTCCGCCTCGCGGTGGACTCGCGACCGCTGACCGGGGCGGGGCGTGTCGAGGACACGTTCAATCTCCTCGGCCACGCCGCGCACAAGCTGCTCGCGTGCGCCGCCGCGATCGCCGGGATGGAGCCTGACGAGCTCGCGACGAGCGCGGGCGCGCCCGCGCTCGCAGCGACCAGCGTGAAGCGCGGCCTCGACATCGATTGGAACGACGCCGAGCAGAAGGCGTCGGCCATCAAAAAGCTCGTCGTGCAGATCGAACGACTCGAGACGTGGGTAGGCGAGAAACTCGGAAAGGTCGCCGAACAACCGCCGCTCGCCGAGCAACTCGCGACGCTCGCGCAGCTCCGCCAGCAAGACCTCGAGCCCGATCCAGGTGGCGGCGGGCCGCGCATTCGGCAAGGTGTCGCCGAGGACCGGCGCGTTTCGATCGAGGATCGCGAGATGCGACACGGCCGCAAGAGCAAGAGCCGAACGTTCAACGGCTACAAGAGCCACCTCGGCGCAGACATCGACACCAGCCTCGTGCTCGCCTGCGGCATCACGCCCGCGAACCGGCCCGAGGCCGAGGCCCTGCCCGGCATCGTCGAAGATCTCGCCCGCTACGCCGAGCGCAACCAGGTGGGCGAGCTCCAGATCGATCGCGGCTACCTGGCGAGCCAAAACGTCCGCGACATGTTCGCCGCACGGATCCCGATCATCTGCAAGCCGTGGCGTCCGCCCGCGGGAGAACGCTACTCGAAGGCCGACTTCAAGCTCGACCTCGGTCGCATGACGATCCGCTGCCCCGCCGGGCACACCGAGAAGATCCGACTGGGCACCGTGACCCAGTTCCCGGCCGCGACGTGCGGGAGCTGCCCACGTCGCGACAACTGCACCGACGCGGCGCAAGGCAGCGGCCGAACGATCTCGATCGCCAAAGACGAGAAGCTCCAGAAGAAGCTCCGCAAGGACATCGCCAGTCCCGTCGGCCGAGAACGCATGCGAGAGCGCGTGACCATCGAGCACCGTCTCGCCCATCACGCGAGCAAGCAGGGCACACGCGCGCGGTACATCGGAGTTCGAAAGAACCTCTTCGACGCTCGCCGTCATGCCGCGACCATCAACCTCGAGGTGCTGCAACTTGCAGAAGCCGCATAATTAGGCCGAAATCGAACCAATCGGTGTTCTAGTCCCGGCGGGCGTCTCTGCTGCTACCGACCAAGCGCGTGCGAATAGATCGACAAACGCCCGTTGAGAGACTGTTTCGATGATTCCGTCGTCAGTCGTGAGTGCGGCTCGGACGCTTGCTCGTCGCAGACGATCAACATGGGAGACTGTATCTCCGGGAGAGCCGCCAGCAGCCGCGAGCAAGCACGCGACGAGCATTCCCGATCGGCCGCATCCGGCACCACAACCGAAGAGGAC
>CAYZVS010000001.1:0-2148 GCA_964482085.1 uncultured Gammaproteobacteria bacterium | reverse complement strand
AGAGGACAGAGTGCCCTTCAGAGATCTCTCGGAGGACTTCCACGATCAACGCGATCGTGGCGAACATTTGCGGAGGTGTGTGGCGATCCTCGATGGCAAATGACATTAGGCGTGTGCCGCCCAGGGCCAGGTCCGCCTCCGCGTCTGTCACACACGATATGAGTAGGCCCCACGGCCGGCCATGCGACGTAAGTGGAAGCGCGCCGGCCACGTAATCGAGTCCGATGATACCGATCACGACTCCCGACCCGTCGGGTCGTTCGGTCCCGAACGAGAACTCCGTCGGCCGACCGAAGCTCGCGCGCGATCCCACACGCGCGTGACTTGCTGGGGGAGCCGTCGTGTTGGCGGCTGGTGCGTAGGCTCGACGGAACTGGAGCATGGTCTCGAGGATACCACCGGGCACCGGGCGCGCGGCCACGCTACATTGGATGGACGGGCAACCCGACCCCTACTGCATCCTCTCGGCCGCCCCGTTTCGTCGAAGCGCCCGTCAGTGGTCGTGGTGACCATCCACCTCGGGACGACCGCAGACCCAGCAGAGCGCGCCGGGCGCAAGCTGAGGAGTTCTTCGTGCGGCGACACGCGGCCGGAATGCGAAGGCGTCGGGGCCATGCCCATCCGGCGCGACCACGACGGGCGGAGGTACGCGCGGCGGAGGCGGCGCAGAGCAGGGCGGAAGAGCGCGCGTCCAGTCGCGGCGCGGCCAGGTCCGATCCCGACGCGCTCCAGCCACGCGCAGTCGAGCAGAGACCGAGGCTAAGGCAGAGTGCCGCGAGGAGACTGAGGACGGACGCCATCGGTCGGCGCGATCCAACGGGCGGCGACGGCGTCTGGTAGACCCGGCGAGCACACGGACGAGAAGGAGCCCAAGAATCGCGGTGCTCAACGCGCCAGCGTCGAACCGACACCCTGGCTCGTCGCCTCTCGAGTGAGCACGCCCGGAGGACGCGTCCCGTCGCGCCGCACGAGGCCGAACGCGCTCGCGAGCGCGGCGCTCAGCGCGCGGGAGGTGGATCGCGTATCCAGACGCCGCGCCCGACACGCAGACGGCGACCGCGGCGCAGAAGAGGTCGACGGCGTTCATCCGCGCACCAGCGGCGCGACGCGAGCGAAGGCGTCGCGATCCGTCCGCTTGTTCTGCATGCCGGACGCGACCTCGACGTTTCATGAAACGCTCCGGCATCTCCGCGCATTGAAGGGGGTGGCGCCGGAGCTTGATCGAGATCGGCCAGCCGGGCATGATCAGGCCAAAGGAGAAGAGCTCAAGGAGAAGCACGAGAAACAGGGAGCAGTGGCCTCCAGCGATGATGTGTCCAACGCGCGAGCGGGTAGCTCGGCGGTCGAGAGCGGGTTTTTCCGATCGATGGACCATTCACTGCCGGAGAGATCCCATGCTGTCTGCCCTTCCTACATCCTCGCCCTCGACGGGCGAGAACGCCGTCGCCCGTTGGCTTCATGGTCAGCGACCGCTCATGCACCGCGTCGTCCTCTGGACGCTGCACCGCATGGCGCTCCCTGCTCCATTCCGCGTGCGGCGCGTGCTGCTCGCCGACATCGGGCTTCACGAGGACATCGTCGCCGAGGCGATGCTCACGTACCTCTGCCGCTGGCGCGCCGGTGCCGTTCAGGAGGGCAAGGAGCGGCCCTTCGTGTGCGCGATCGTCGCGAACCTCACGCGGACGCGCGCGCGCGTCGAGGTGCGCACGCGGGTGGTGGCCGAGGACGACGACGTGAGCGACATCGCCGACGTCGTACCGACCGCGGCCCCGTCGCCCGAGGATGCCGCCCTCAACCGCGAGCGGCTCCTAGGGCTGCGTCGCGCGCTCGATCAGCTGGGCGACCGCGAGCGCCGGGTCCTCGCGATCGCGGTAGACGAGGGTGTGGCCGCGGCTGCGACCGCCACAGGAATCCCCGAGGCGACGGTCCGGGTGATCGTCCATCGGGCGAGGAAGAAGCTGTCCGCCCTGATGGGGGACGACAATTGAAGGGGGCCCAGCGTGAGCGACAACAAGGCCGGTAGGCGGCGTAAACATCCGCAACTATTGACAGTTTCGGCGTTTCATGGTATCGTCCCGTCATCCGTCCCGGGCGTTGACGCCGCCACCGCCTCTAGTCCAACATCGGCGCGAACGGACGGGCTACCTG